>NZ_JANXWD010000133.1 GCF_025351295.1 Phenylobacterium sp. | reverse complement strand
GAATGACTGAACCATCAGTTGTTTAGCAGTTGTTTAGCGGCCTCGCTTGCGAGGCGCTGGCGCCAACTTGACGAAATGATGTTGCTCCTCGCTTGCAACGTGCCGCAAGCTACGCCGCTAAACGAAGCGCGCGAGGCATGACATCAAAGCGGTGTCGCGCCGGTATCGGGTTCGTGATCCATCATGCGATCCGCCCCAGCCCCTGCTCTACCCGGACCTGAAGGCCGCCATCGCGCCGCTGCTGGACGTGCAGTATCCAAGCCGCGCCCTGTTCGAGCGCGCCCTCACGTTCCGCTACCTCCAGAAGCGGCCGACCTTGCCCGCCGGCCCCATCGTGGCGCTCGCCAGGAAGCAGATCCCGTTCAACAGCGCCCCGCCGTTGACGTGGGCCAACCAGCCGGGCTGCGGCTGCATCGCCCCGCCCGACGGGCCGAGCGCCAAGGTGATCTACGGCTTCTTCGCGTTCTGGCGCTCGACGACGCCGCCGCCCGAGGTCGCGTTCGACCAGGTCAACCGGATCGGCCTGATCGGCCTGCAACTGCGCGCCGCCGGCGATTGGATCCAGCCCACCAATGCCACGCCGCAGGCGGAGACCTGGTGGAACGCGACCAGCGCCTTCGCCCGCGCGGCCCACGCGCATGGCTCGCGGCTGGACCTGGTGCTCCGGCGCGGCGACTGGCGCTTCCTGCACGGCATGCCGCCGCAGCAGGTGCAGATCCTGGCCGAGGTCTCCGCCCGCAACGCCATGGCCCTGGCCGACACGCCCCTGGAAGGCCGCGGCGTGCGCCACCTGCTGCTGCCGTTCTGGAAGGACCCGACGCACGTGTTCGACGGGGTCACGGTGATGTTCGACGAGCCGGACAGCGGGGCGGACGCGGACGAATGGAAGGCCTACGCCGATTTCCAGGACGGGTTCATCCACGAACTGATCCTGATCATGCAGGCCAACAAGCGGCCGTACACGCTCAACATCGTCGCGCCGGACTCGCTGGCCGGCGCGCCGAGCCCGCCGCCGCCGACGGACCGCCAGGCGGCAGTCTGGCACAGCTTCCTCGGCTACAAGCAGTTGGCGGAACGCGCGTCGCGCCACCACGACCTGCCGAAGGACGAGCGCGCCCGCTACATCGGCAGCACCGACATCGCGGTGCGCCTGCTGACCCCGGTGCGCGAGTCCACCAGCGCGGACAAGAAGGTCCTGCGCGCCAGCCTCGACCAGATCCCCGGCCTGCGGGGCAACGACCGGGTCGCGGTGCTGCAGAGTGTCGTACCCATCCTTTACCTGCCCGGCGGCGGGACCTCGGCCGGCAAGCCGCCGCCCCGGGCGCTGTCCCCGGTCGATGGCCAGCAACTGGACGACGACCTGGTCTACTTCCGCCAGAACTTCGGCGGAGTCGCCCTGTGGCCCGTGCCCGCCCAGGCGACGTTGGCCGACAAGGAGGCCAGCACGCGGCTGGCGGGCGTGTTCTTCGGCGCCCATGTCGGACCGCTGGGCGTATCGCTGGTGCTCTGCAGCCTGATCCTGCGGCTGGCCTGGCAGGCGCTGGTACTGCTCACCATCGTCGGGGCTTTCGCCTACATCCGATGGGGGCAGGTCAGCCGACACGCCCAGCTCTATACCTATCTGCTGTTCGGCCTGTGCGGCCTCACGGCGGCGGCCAGCCTGTTCCTGCTGATGACCGACACCGCGCTCAAGGGCCTGGCGGCGGGCAACCTGCCGCTGCTGATCCTGATCGTCGGCGGCGGCCTGATCGGCGCCTGGTTCATCGCCAAGCCGAGAATCCCGGCGCCTTAGGTTTTGTCCTTGCCGAACGGCCAGAGCTTCGGGAGCTTCGGGATCAGCGACCGCTTGGCCGGTTTCGGCGGCGGCGCGGGCGGGGGCTGGATGCCCTCCAGGGCGGCCTGCATGATCCAGTAGAGGCCGTTCTGCTCGAACGCCCCGTGCACCCATTGCGCGCCCGGGCCGCGGGCATAGACCGGCACATCCTCGCCGCCATGGGTTTCGGCCACCATTGGCGCCGCGGCGGTCTGCAGGAAGGTCAGGTCCTTGGCCGGGTCGCTGTCGGCGGGCAGCGCGGCGCGGGCCTCGGGCGCGCCGGGGCCGTTGGCATAGGCGAGCGTCGTGTAGGGCCGGCCGCGCGCGTCCAGCAGCGGCGCGCCGTCCTCGCCCCGCGCCCAGCCCAGGATGGGGTTCCCGCGCTTGGGATAGCCGCCGATCGTCAGCGTGTGGCCATGGTCGGCGGTGACCACGATCAGGGTGTCCGCCTCGCTGGTCATCTCGATGGCCGCCTGCACCGCGTTGGAGAGCTCGATGGCCTCGCCGAGCGCCTGCCCGGCGTTGCCCGCATGGTGGGCCCGGTCGATGCCGCCGGCGTCCACCAGCAGCACATAGCCCTTGGGGCTGCGCTTCAGGCCGGCGATCGCCGCCTTGGTCATGGCGGTCAGCGACGGCTGGTCGTCGCCGGCCTCGACCCGATCGGCCTCGAACGCCATGTTGTCGGGGCTGAACAGGCCCAGCAGGGGACCGGAGACGGAGGTCCAGTCGACGCCGGCCAGCTGGCTGCCGGTGCGGATGTAGCGGCCGCCCGGATAGCGCGCGCGCCACTTGGCGATCAGGTCCTGGCCGTCCTGGCGCGCGCCCAGCCGCCCGGCGCTCTGCGGGTCAGGCTGGCCGGCCGGGGTGAAGGCCAGGCGGCCGCCGCCCATCACCACGTCCAGGCCGCCGTGATGATCGAACTCCACCAGCTGCTCGGCGATGTCGTGGCAGCCCTGGGCGATGGCGGCCGGCGGCATCCGGTCGTCGGTTTCCCAGTCGCGGTCGCTGACGTGGGCGTAGGTCGCGGCCGGGACCGCGTGGGTGATCCGCATCGTGCTGACCACGCCGGCCGCCAGGCCCGCGTCCTTGGCGGTTTCCAGCAGGCTCTTGGCTTCGTGGCCGAAGGCCTCCTGGCACTGTCCGAGACTGGGGGTCTGGTCCAGGCCGATCGAGGTGGCGCGGGTCTTGAGGCCGGTGAGGATCGCGGTCATCGCGCCGGCGGCCTCCGCGGTCTGGCGGTCGGTATTGTAGGTCTTGACCAGGGCCGTGGCCGGGAAGTGCTCGAACGACAGCTGGTTCTCCTCGCCCGCCGCCCCCGTCTGCTGGCCCTGCAGGATGCGCGCGGCGGTCACCGTGGACACGCCCAGACCGTCGCCAACGAACAGAATCAGGTTCCGGGCGCGGGTGTGGACGCTCACGGGCTTCTGGGCGTCCGCGAGGATCGCCTCGCCTTCCTTGCGCCAGAGGGCGGGCGACTCGGGCCGAGACCCGCCGGTCTGGGCCGCCGGGGCGGCGATCTGGACCACGGGTTGCGGCGGGCCGGCCGGCGGCTTGTGCGCACAGGCCGCCAGGGCGAAAATCCACAGCAGGCCAGCGACCTTCTTTGACATTCCGCCCCCTGCCGAGAGTTCGGTCCGCGCAGGAACCGTGGTAGAGCTACATTCAGCGGTTGTGCCTCACAATACAACCGCTGGACGGTGGAGGACGCGACATGGCGTACGCGGGCAGGACACAACCGCACCTTGGGCGGCCGGACCAGGGGCGGCGCATCCCGGCGGCCGAGCGGGGGCCACGCCCCGTCACGGCCAGGGCGTCCGCCGATCTGGGTCCGGGGGCGGCCGTCCAGCGGGCGATGATCCAGGCGGTGCAGGACAGTCCCGCCATGGTCGCCCAGCGGCGCGCGCTTGAGAGCGCCTTCGGTCCCGCCGTCCAGTTGCAGGGCGGGCCGGAGGAAGAGCTCCAGATGAAGCGGGCCCCCGGCGTGGCGCAGCTGGCGGGTCTCGAGGACGACACGATGCAGCGGGCCGCCGCGCCTGAGGACGAGTTGCAGATGAAGCGGGCGCCCGTCGCCCAGCTGGCGCCCGAACCCGCCGCGCCGCGCAACGACACCGGCCTGCCGGACGGCCTCAAGGCCGGGGTCGAGACCCTGTCCGGCCTGTCGATGGACGGCGTGAAGGTGCATTACAATTCCGCGCAGCCCGCCCAGCTCAATGCCCTGGCCTACGCCCAGGGGCGCGACATCCACCTTGGCCCGGGCCAGGAGCGGCATCTGCCGCACGAGGCCTGGCACGTGGCCCAGCAGGCCCAGGGCCGCGTCCAGCCGACGACCCAGATGAAGGGCGACGTCCCGGTCAACGATGACGCGGGGCTGGAGCACGAGGCCGACGTGATGGGCGCGCGGGCGGCGGCCATGACCCCTGCCGTCGACGTCGCCGACCCGCGCTGAGGCCTCGTCGCGGCGGCCGCTGTGCAAAAAGGCGGCGCCGGTCGATCGAGCCGGCGGCGCGGGGCCGCGCCGGCTGGACGCCGCGCGCCGCTGCCGCCTAGTCGCAGGCGATGCGTGTGCTTGTCGTGGATCCCGACCCGGCCCGAGCGGCCCTGGTCGCCGACGGCCTCGCCGGCGTCGAGCCGCTGGAGGTGCGCCACCTCGCCCTGTTCACCGAGGCTGCGGCCGCGGCGTTCGCGCCCGATGTGATCGTCGTGGCCTCCGACAGCCCGGACCGCGACACCATCGAGAGCCTGCGCGAGGCCACCGCCGCCAACCCGCGCCCGGTGGTGATGTTCGTCGACCGCTCCGAGCCCGGCCTGGCCGAACAGGCGGTCCTGGCCGGGGTCTCGGCCTATGTGGTGGACGGCCTCTCGGCGGCTCGCGTGCGCTCGGTGCTGGAAGTGGCGATGACCCGCTTCCAGCTGATGAACGGCCTGCGCCAGGACCTGGAAAAGGCCAAGGCAGACCTGGTCTCGCGCAAGACCATCGAGCGGGCCAAGGCGCTGCTGATGAAGGAGCGCGGGCTTGACGAGGACGCCGCCTATCGCCTGCTGCGCAAGCTCTCGATGGATACCGGCCGGCCGCTAGGAGCGGTGGCGGCCGACCTCCTGGCCTATGCCGGCGTCTTGAAGGGGACCGGATGATGAACGGCGAGCGGCCCCTGCGCTTCGGTTTCATCGCGCTGAACGACGCCGCGACCCTGATCGTGGCCAGGACGCGGGGGTTGTTCGCCGCCGAGGGCCTGGACGTCGAGTTGGTGCGCGAGGTCTCGTGGGCGACGATCCGCGACAAGCTGAATGTGGGCGCGCTCGACGGCGCGCACATGCTGGCGCCCCTGGCCTTGGCCACCAGCATCGGGGCGGCCGGGGCGGAGCCGACGCCGCTGGTGGCGCCCCTGGTCCTCAACCTCAACGGTCCGGCGATCACCCTGGCCTCGCGCCTGGCCGGGGCGGCGGCGGCGGGCGGGCAGGCGGACGGCCTGGCCCGGCTGATCGCGCGCCGGCGCGACGAGGGCGCCAGTCCGATCACCCTGGCGGTCGTCTTCCCGTTCTCGACCCACAACTATCTGCTGCGCGACTGGCTGGCCCGCGCCGGCGTCGATCCGGACCGCGACGTCCGCCTGGCCGTGGCGCCGCCGTCGCGGATGACCGGGCTGCTGGTCGAGGGCGTGGTGGAGGGCTTCTGCGTCACCGAGCCCTGGGACACCGCGGCGGTGAAGGCCGGGGCGGGGCTCATCGTGGCCCGCGGCTCGCAGCTGTGGCCGCGTACGCCGGACAAGGTGTTCGCGGTCGCCGAGGCCTGGGCCGCCCGTCATCCCGAGACCCTGCAGGCCCTGCTGCGGGCCATGATCCGCGCGGCGGCCTGGGCTGACGAGGCCGGCAACCGCGCCGAGCTCGCCGCCCTGCTGGCGCAGCCGCGGTACGTCGGCGCCGACGCCGCGACGATCGAGGAATCGCTGGCCGACATGGTGTTCCACGCCGACGGGGCCAGCGCGCCGGAGCCGGCGCACGCGGGCTGGCTGCTCAGCCAGATGATGCGCTGGGCCCATGTAGGCGCCCACATCGACATTGGCGCCGTCGCCCGCCGGGTCTATCGGCCCGACCTCTATGCGACCGCGGCGGCTGCGGTCGGGGCGGCGGTCCCGGCGCGACTCGAGACCCTGGAAGGCTATGGCGACGCCGGGGTCTTCAGCCTGGCCACGGCCCGGGATCACGCCGTCAGCGGGCGGATGAGCCGGATTCCGACCGGCTGATTGGAGCTGTCCGCCCAGAACTTGAGCGCCGCGACCCGAACCGGCGCCCACGGCCTGGGCATCTGGACCCCATGGCGCCGATTTGCAGGGGTGGCGGGCGCTTACCGTGTTGCGGTGCAGCGGCGACCATGACGACCTGACATCGACATCGCGGGACAACGACGTTCCGCGACGGCCGCACAAAGGCCGCCGGCGCAGGGCTTGCGCCGACTTGCACGGACATCGACGTCCGCACGGGGGTTCCTCCCCGGGCGGGCGTTTTTTTTGGCCTCGGGGGATGAGCCACATGAACGGATTCAAGAGAGCGCTGGTGCTCGGGTCGGCCGGCGTCGCCCTGGCCTGGACCGGTGCGGCGGCGGCGCAGACGGCCGATCCGCCGCTGGCTACCGCGCCGCCGGACGGCCTGGTCGAGGGGCCGCAGGACGCCGCGCCGGCGGTCATCGCGCCGGCCATGGAGCCGGCCGCCAAGCCACCGCTGGCGACGATCAGCGACACCATCGCGGCCGGCAGGCTGCTGTTCGAGGTGCGCGCCCGCTACGAGTTCGTCGACCAGAAGCGGACCGCGACCCTGACCCACAAGGGCGAGGCCTTCACGGCCCGCACCCGCCTGGGCTGGGAGACCGGCGACTGGCGGGGCTTCAAGGGCCTGGTGGAGTTCGAGGACGTCCGCCAGCTCGGCCCCGAGGACTTCGCGGTCAATGTGCCCGGCGCCGCGACCCCGCCGCTGAACGGCGTGGACAAGGCGAAGTACCCGCTGATCAACGACCCGGACGTCACCGAGTTGAACCGCCTGCAGCTGACCTGGGCGCCCAACGCCATGGTTCAGGCCGCGGTCGGCCGGCAGCGGATCCTGATCGACGACCAGCGTTTCGTCGGCAACGTCGGCTGGCGCCAGGACGAGCAGACCTTCGACGCCGTGCGCCTGGACCTGGCCTATGGCCGGTTCAAGCTGATCTACGCCTACGTCACCCACGTGAACCGGGTGCTGGGTGAACAGCGCGACTGGGATAGCGACAGCCACCTGGCCCAGCTGACCTGGTCGCCGGCCGAGCAGCTGCGGCTGCAGGGCTTCGTCTACGCGCTGGACTTCGGCAACGCGCCGGCCAATTCGTCGGTCACCAAGGGGATCAAGGCGTCGGGCAAGACCTGGGTGGGCCTGTTCCAGCTGGCCTATGACGCCACCTTCGCCAACCAGAGCGACTACCGCTCCAACACGCCAAGCTACAGCCTGGACTACTATGGCGGCGACCTGGCCGCGAGCTTCGACATCTATACCGCCAAGCTCTCCTACGAGTCTCTGGAGGGAAACGGGACCCGCGGGTTCACCACCCCGCTGGCGACCACCCACGGCTTCCAGGGCTGGTCCGACGCCTTCGTCCAGCCGCTGGGCGGCAACAAGGGTTTCGTCGACGGCCTGCGCGATCTCAACCTGACCCTGAACGCCAAGCCGCGCTGGAAGTGGGACTATCTGTTCAACCTGGACGTCATCGTCCGCTACCACGACTTCGACGACCAGCGGACCGGCGCCAACCTCGGCCACGAGTGGGACGCCCAGGTCCAGGCGGCGATCAACCCCAAGCTCACCGCGGCGATCAAATACGCCGATTTCGAACGCGAGACGCACGTGCTGGTCGGCACGGCCACGCCGCCGCCCAGCCGGACCAAGGTCTGGTTCACCCTCGAATACAAGCTCTGAGCCAAGGCCGCGCCATGACCTCCAAGACCTTCACCCTGAACCGCCGCCAGGCGCTGACCGCCGCGGCCGCCACCCTCGCGGCGGCCCGCACCCTGATGCCCTCCGGCGCCTTCGCCGCTGGGCCCGGCCCGGAGATCGCCAAGGCCCGCCTGGGCTTCATCGCCCTGACCGACTCCTCGCCCCTGATCATCGCCAAGGAGCGTGGCCTGTTCGCCAAATACGGCATGCCGGACGTCGAGGTGCTGAAACAGCCCTCATGGGCCGGGGTGCGCGACAACCTGGTGCTGGGGTCCGGCGGCGGCGGGATCGACGGCAGCCACATCCTGACGCCGATGCCCTATCTGCTGACCACCGGCCAGGCGACAGGCGGCCGGCCGCTGCCGATGAACATCCTGGCCCGCCTCAATCTCAACGGCCAGGGGATCAGCGTCGGGAACGACCTGAAGGCCGTGAAGGTCGGCCTGAACAGCGCCGGCGCCCGGGCCAAGTTCGCCCAGCTCAAGGCGGCCGGGAACATCGCCAAGGTGGCCATGACCTTCCGGGGCGGCACGCACGACCTGTGGGTCCGCTACTGGCTGGCGGCGGGCGGCATCAATCCGGAGACCGACGTCTCGACCATCGTGATCCCGCCGCCGCAGATGGTGGCCAACATGAAGGCCGGCACCCAGGACGCGTTCTGCGTCGGCGAGCCCTGGAACGGCCAGCTGGTGAACCAAAAGGTCGGCTATACCGCCTGCCTGACCTCCGAGATCTGGATGGACCACCCGGAGAAGGCGCTCGCCATGCGCGCCGACTGGGTGGCGAAATATCCGCGCGCCGCCCAGGCGATCACCATGGCGGTCATGGAAGCCCAGATGTGGTGCGACCAGATGGCCAACCGCCCGGCAATGTGCTCGATCGTCTCCGGCCGCCAGTACATCAACGTGCCGATCGGCGATATCCTGCCGCGCCTGCAGGGGACTGTCGACTACGGCGACGGCCGCAGCCTCAAGGGCTCGGGCCACTATATGAAGTTCTGGGCCGGCAACGCCTCCTTCCCCTTCAAGTCGCACGACCTGTGGTTCCTCACCGAGGACGTCCGCTGGGGGGTGCTGCCACAGGCGACCAACAAGATGGCCCTGGTCAACCAGGTGAACCGGTCCGACGTCTGGCGCGCCGCGGCCAAGGCCCTGGGCAAGCCGGCCCCGGCCGGCGACAGCCGCGGGGTCGAGAAGTTCTTCGATGGCAAGGTGTTCGATCCCGCCAACCCGGCCGCCTACCTCGCCAGCCAGCCGATCAAGAAACTGGTCTAGGAGCCCCGCGCCATGAGCCTGCCCGCCTGGTCGCAAGACGATCCCGACCCCACCGCCGTCCGGCCGCCGTCGCCGGCGCGGGTGCTGCCCTTGCCCCGCGCCGCCACCGCCAGGGCCGAGCGGCTGGCCACCGCCCTGAAGAGCGCCGCCGCCGCCGTCCTGCCGCCGGTGGTCGCCCTCGCGGCCGTGCTGCTGATCTGGCAGGTGCTGTCCTCGTCCGGCCAGGGCCTGCCCGCGCCGACCACCATCTGGACCGAGTCGCGGGAGCTGATCCTGCACCCGTTCTTCGACCACGGCGGGGAGGACAAGGGCCTGTTCTGGCACGTGCTGACCAGCGTGAAGCGCGTCGCCGTCGGCTTCAGCCTGGCCGCCGTGGTCGGCGTGGCGCTGGGGGTGCTGGTGGGCTCCAGCCGCTTCGCCCACCGCGCCCTGGACCCGATCTTCCAGGTGCTCAGGACGGTGCCGCCACTGGCCTGGCTGCCGATCTCGCTGGCCGCCCTGCACGAGGCGCAGCCCTCGGCCCTGTTCGTGATCTTCATCACCGCCATCTGGCCGATCATCATCAACACGGCGGTCGGCGTGCGCAACATCCCGCCGGACTATGTCAACATCGGCCGGGTGCTGCGCCTCTCGCCCATCGAGTATTTCCTGACCATCCTGCTGCCGGCCGCCACGCCCTATATCTTCACCGGCCTGCGGATCGGGGTCGGCATGAGCTGGCTGGCCATCGTCGCCTCCGAGATGCTGCTGGGCGGCGTGGGGGTCGGGTTCTTCATCTGGGACCAGTACAATTCGTCGCACATCTCCGACATCGTCGTGGCCCTGGTCTGGGTCGGCCTAGTGGGCTTCGCGCTCGACCGGCTGGTCGCCCTCATGGGCCGCATCGTCTCCCGCGGCGCGGCCGCGAGCTAAAGACGCGCCATGACCAGCAGAGCCTATCTTTCCATCAAGAACGTCGGCGTCACCTTCAGCGGCGGCGCCCGGGCCAGCGAGGTGCTGCGCGCCGTCGACCTGACCATCGACCAGGGCGAGTTCATCTCGATCATCGGCCATTCCGGCCGCGGCAAGTCCACCCTGCTGAACGTGGTGGCCGGCCTGCTGCCAGTCACCAGCGGCGCGGTGATCCTGGACCGGCAGGCCGTCGAGGCGCCGGGCCCCGACCGGGCGGTGGTGTTCCAGAACCACTCCCTGCTGCCCTGGCTCAGCGTCTACGAGAACGTGCGCCTGGCGGTGGACAAGGTGTTCGGGGGCAGGAAGTCCCGCGCCGAGCGCCACGCCTGGACCCTGCACAACCTGGCCCTGGTGCAGATGACCCATGCCAAGGACAGGAAGCCGGCCGAGATCAGCGGCGGGATGAAGCAGCGGGTGGGCCTGGCCCGGGCGCTGGCCATGGAGCCCAAGGTGCTGCTGCTGGACGAGCCGTTCGGGGCGCTGGACGCGCTGACCCGCGCCAACCTGCAGGACAGCGTGATGGAGATCCACGGCAAGCTGGGCAATACGGTGATGATGATCACCCACGACGTGGACGAGGCGGTGCTGCTCTCCGACCGCATCGTGATGATGACCAACGGCCCGGCCGCCGAGATCGGCGACATCGTCACCGTCGACCTGCCCCGGCCGCGGCGGCGGATCGAGGTCGACGCGACGCCGGCCTATGTCGCCGCCCGGCACAGGGTGATCGAATTCCTCTACGCCCGCCACGCGGGGATCCGGCCCGCCGCCTAGCTCAGTCCTTGGGCGCCGCCCGGGGCGACGGCGCCCATTTTTTGCGCTGCAGCATTAGAGCGGCGACCACCAGCGACGCGACGCGAGACACGGCGCGACAGCCCGCCTATCCGTTCGATCACGGCCCAGGACAACGGCGTTCGCGGCTTCGGACCGGCTCAGGGTTGAGCCCTCCATTCGCCCGGCGACGCCGCCAGTTCCACCTCATTCAGGGGCCTTGCCGCCATGGTCAGCCGTAGCTTCCTCAAGTCGGGGAACACCCCGACGCTGCTCTCCGCTTTCCTCTATTTCGACCTGAGCTTCATGACCTGGGTCCTGCTGGGCCCATTGGGTGTGGCGATCGCCAAGGACTTCGGCCTGACGCCGGCGCAGAAGGGCCTGATGGTCGCCTTACCGGTGCTGTCCGGGGCCATCCTGCGTCTGGTGGCCGGCGTGCTGGTCGACCACATCGGGCCGAAGCTTACCGGCATCATCGGCCAGCTGATCGTGCTGGCGGGCCTGGCCGCCGCCTGGATGCTGGGGGTGCACAGCTACAATCAGGTTCTGGTGCTGGGCATCGTCCTGGGCGTGGCCGGCGCCTCCTTCGCCGTAGCCCTGCCGCTGGCCTCGCGCTGGTATCCGCCGGAGTACCAGGGCCTGGCCCTGGGCATCGCCGGGGCCGGCAACTCGGGCACCGCCCTGGCGGCCCTGTTCGCGCCGGGCCTGGCCCAGATCTGGGGCTGGCAGAACGTGATCGGCCTCGCCGCCCTGCCGCTGGCGCTGGCCCTCGTGGTCTTTGTCGTCTTCGCCAAGGATGCCCCGAACCGCCCGCCGCCCAAGCGGCTGGCCGAGTACATGGCGGTGCTGTCGACGCGGGACGCCTGGTGGCTGATGGGCCTCTACGGCGTGACCTTCGGCGGCTTCGTGGGGCTGTCGTCCTCGCTGACCATCTACTTCAACGCCGAGTATGGCCTGCCCGCGGTCACCGCCGGTTTCTTCACCGCCGCCTGCGTGTTCGCCGGCTCGTTCGTCCGACCGGTGGGTGGGGCGCTGGCGGATCGGGTCGGCGGGGTCCGCACGTTGTCGGTCGTCTATGTGCTGGCCGCCCTGGGCCTGGCCCTGGCCAGCTTCCAGCAGCCCAGCCCCTGGGTGGCCCTGGCGCTGTTCCTGTTCGTGATGATGTCGCTGGGCGCCGGCAATGGTGCGGTCTTCCAACTGGCCCCGCAACGGTTCGGCAAGGAGATCGGCGTGGTCACCGGCCTGGTGGGCGCGACCGGCGGAGCTGGCGGCTTCTACCTGGCCTCCAGCCTTGGCTGGGCCAAGCAGGTGACCGGTTCCTACCAGGGCGGCCTGCTGGCCTTCGCGGCGCTCGCCCTCATCGCTCTGGTCGGTCTGCTGGGCGTCAAGGCGCGCTGGCGCAAAACCTGGCCGGAGTTGGCCGGCGCGTCGCTGCGGCTCTGAGGACAAACGCCATGGCCCTCAAGACCCCCCGGGAAAAGCTCGTCGTCATCGGCAACGGCATGGCCGGCTGCCGGGCCGTGCAGGAGGTGCTGAAGCGCGACCCCGACCGCTATCACATCACCATCTTCGGCGCCGAGCCGCGGGTGAACTACGACCGGATCATGCTGTCGCCGGTCCTGGCCGGGGAGAAGGCCTTCGCCGACATCGTGCTCAACGACGAGGCCTGGTACGCCGACAACGGCATCGTGCTCCACGCCGGCCATGCGGTGGAGGGTATCGACCGCGAGGCCAGGCTGGTCCGCGCGGCAGGCGGGATCGAGGTCGGCTACGACCGGCTGATCCTGGCCACGGGATCGGACCCGATCCGCCTGCCGCTGCCGGGGGCGGATCTCAACGGCGTGGTCACCTTCCGCGACCTGGACGATGTCGAGGCGATGATCGCGGCGGCCCGGCCCGGCGCCGAGGCCGTGGTGATCGGCGGCGGCCTGCTGGGCATCGAGGCGGCCTATGGGCTGTCGAAGCGCGGCATGTCGGCGACGGTGATCCACCTGCTTGACGTGCTGATGGAGCGCCAGCTGGACGCCTCGGCCGGCTTCCTGCTCACCGAGGCCCTGGCCGAAAAGGGCGTGGCCACGGAGCTGGAGGCGCAATCCGAGGAGATCGTCGGTGAGAACGGCCGGGTCGCCGGCCTGCGGCTGACGGACGGCCGGGTCCTGCCCTGCGACCTCCTGGTGATGGCGGTGGGCATCCGGCCAGCCACCGGCCTGGCCAAGGCCGCGGGTCTGGACGTCAAGCGCGGCGTGGTGGTGGACGACACGCTCCGCACCTCCGACCCCGCCGTCTACGCGATCGGCGAATGCGTCGAGCACCGCGGCCAATGCTACGGTCTGGTGGCCCCGATCTGGGAGATGTGCCGCACCCTAGGCGATGCGCTGACCGGCGGGGCCGCAACCTACGAAGGTTCCAGCCTCTCCACACGCCTGAAGGTCTCCGGCGTCGACGTCTTCTCGGCTGGCAAGCACCTGGGCGGGGTCGGGTGCGAGGACATCGTGTTCCGCGACGCCGGGCGCGGCGTCTACAAGCGCATCGTGCTTGAGGGCGGCAAGGTCGCCGGCGCGGTGCTGTTCGGCGACGCGGCGGACGGAGGCTGGTACTTCGACCTGATGAAGTCGGGCCAGGACGTGGCCGCGATCCGCGAGACCCTGGTGTTCGGCCAGGCGGTCACGGAGGGCCTTCGGGGCCTGGACCCTAGCGCGGCCGTTGCGGCCATGGCCGACACCACCGAGGTGTGCGGCTGCAACGGCGTCTGCAAGGGCGAGATCGTCTCCGCCATCAATGGCCAGGGCCTGACCACCCTGGAGAGCGTGCGCGCCGTCACCAAGGCCTCGGCCTCCTGCGGCACCTGTACGCCGCTGGTGGAGAAGCTGCTGAAGCTCAGCCTGGGCGACGCGTTCGAAATCCAGACCGGGCCGAAGCCGGTGTGCAGCTGTACGCCGCGCGGTCACGACGAGGTGCGCCGGCGGCTGGTCGCCGAGGACCTGAAGTCGATCCCGGCGGTCATGCAGGCGCTGGAGTGGACCACCCCCGACGGCTGTTCCTCGTGTCGTCCGGCGCTCAACTACTACCTGGTCTGCGCCTGGCCGGGCGACTACCGCGACGACACCCAGTCGCGCTTCATCAACGAGCGGGTCCACGCCAACATCCAGAAGGACGGCACCTATTCGGTCGTGCCGCGGATGTGGGGCGGTGTGACCTCGGCCGACGAGCTCCGGGCCATCGCCGACGTGGTCGACAAGTTCGAGATCCCCACCGTGAAAGTCACCGGCGGCCAGCGCATCGACCTGCTGGGCGTCAAGAAGGACGACCTGCCGGCCGTCTGGGCCGACCTCAACGCCGCCGGCATGGTCTCGGGCCACGCCTACGCCAAGGGCCTGCGCACCGTGAAGACCTGCGTCGGGACCGACTGGTGCCGGTTCGGGACCCAGGATTCCACCGGCCTGGGCGTGCGGCTGGAGAAGTTCATGTGGGGGTCCTGGTCCCCGGCCAAGGTGAAGCTGGGCGTCTCCGGATGCCCGCGCAACTGCGCCGAGGCGACCTGCAAGGACATCGGCGTGATCTGCGTCGACAGCGGCTACGAGATCCATGTCGGCGGCGCCGCCGGCCTGCACATCCGCGGCACCGAGATCCTCACCAAGGTCGCCACCGAGCAGGAGGCGATCTGGACCATCTGCGCGGTGATGCAGTTCTACCGGGAGAACGCCTGGTACCTGGAGCGGATCTACAAGTGGATGGACCGTATCGGCCTGCCCGCCATCAAGGCCCAGGCCGAGGATCCGCAGGCCCGGCGCGCCCTCTACGACCGCTTCGCCTATTCGCAGCGCTTCTTCCGCGTCGACCCCTGGGCCGAGCGGGTGGCCGGCCGCGACTCCCACGAATTCAACCCGCTCAGCCGCCGCATGGAGTTCGAACCCGTATGAACGCGCTCGTGAAGGATCCCATCGCGTGGACCGACGTGGGCGCGGTGACGGACATCCCCCTGCGCGGTTCGCGGCGGGTGCCGACCACCGGCGGCGACATCGCCATCTTCCGCACCGGCGACGGGCGGGTGTTCGCGCTGCGCGACCGCTGCCCGCACAAGGGCGGCCCGCTCAGCCAGGGGATCGTCCACGGCCACGCGGTGACCTGCCCGCTGCACAACTGGTCGATCGAGCTGGCCACGGGCGAGGCGATGGGGGCGGACCGCGGCAAGGGCTGCGCGCCGGTCGTGCCGCTGGAAGTGCGTGACGGCCGGCTGTTCCTGGGCCGGATGTAGGGCTGTGCGCGCTGCAGCGCCCCCTCCACCCCTTCGGGGTCCCCCTCCCCCGCAAGCGGGTGAGGAACAGCGCCGATCCAGTTCCTCCCCCGTGCCAACGGGGGAGGGTGACCCGAAGGGTGGAGGGGGCGCTGGCGCCGCACAGATCCGGACCGCCTGCCCCTATTGCGGCGTGGGTTGCGGAGTCAGCGCGGTCCCTGACGGTCGCAGACTGAAGATCACCGGCGATCCCGCCCATCCCGCCAACCTCGGCCGGCTCTGCTCGAAGGGCAGCGCGCTCGGCTCGACGGTCGGCCTGGAGGACCGGCTGCTGCATCCGGCAATCGGCGGCCGCAAAACCTCGTGGAACGACGCCATCTCCCGAATTGCCGGCAGGTTCTCCGAGACCATCGCCCGCCACGGCCCGGACTCGGTGGCCTTCTACGTCTCCGGCCAGCTGCTGACCGAGGACTACTACGCCGCCAACAAGCTGATGAAGGGGTTCATCGGCTCGGGGAACATCGACACCAATTCTCGGCTCTGCATGGCCTCGGCGGTCGTCGCCCACAAGCTGGCGTTCGGCGCCGATCTGGTGCCAGGCTGCTACGAGGACCTGGATCTGGCGGACCTGGTGATCTTCTCCGGCCACAACGCCGCCTGGACCCATCCGGTGCTGTTCCGGCGCATGGAGGCCGCCCGCGCCCGCGGCCAGCGCCACGTGGTCATCGACCCGCGCCGCACCGACACCGCCGAGGACGCCGACCTGCACCTGGCCCTCGCGCCGCAGACCGACGTGCGGCTGTGGAACGGCCTGCTGGCCGACCTGATCCGCAGGGGCGCCGTCGACCGCGCCTATGTCGCCGCCCATGTGGCAGGCTTCGCCGAGGTCGAGGCCGAGCTGGCCCAGGCCGACCAGTCGCCAGCCGCGGTGGCGGCGGACTGCGGCGTGGCCGTGGCCGATCTCGAGCGCTTCTTCCAGATGGTCGCCGAGACGCCGCGCACCGTCAGCCTGTTCTCGATGGGCGCCAACCAGTCGGCCCAGGGCGTCGCCAAGGGCTCGGCGATCCTCAACGTCCACCTGGCCACCGGGCGGATCGGCAGACCGGGCGCCTGCCCGTTCTCGATCACCGGCCAGCCCAACGCCATGGGCGGCCGCGAGACCGGCGGCATGGCCACCACCCTGGCCGGACACATGGACTTCGACCCGGTGTCCCGCGCCCGCCTCGGCCGGTTCTGGAGCGCCCCCCGGGTGGCGGCCGGGCCGGGCCTCAAGGCGGTGGACATGTTCGATGCGGTCGCCGACGGGCGGATCAGGGCGATCTGGATCATGGCCACCAACCCGGTGGTCAGCCTGCCGGACTCGGCCCGGGTGCGCGCCGCGCTGGAGGCCTGCCCGTTCGTGGTGGTCTCCGACTGCATGGCCGACACCGACACCGCCGCCTTCGCCCACATCAAGCTGCCCGCCCTGGCCTGGGGCGAGAAGGACGGCACGGTCACCAATTCCGAACGCGGCATCACCCGCCAGCGGCGCCTGTTCGAACCTCCGGGCGAGGCGCGGGCCGACTGGCGGATCGTGGCCGACGTCGCGACGGCCATGGGCTTTGGCGACGCCTTCGGCTGGCGCGGGTCCGCCCAGGTGTTCCGCGAGTGGGCCCGGCTGTCGGCCTATGAGAACACCGACCGGATGCTGAACCTCGGTCCGTTGGCGGGGGTGACGCCCGAGGCCTACGACGCGCTCGAACCCATCCAATGGCCGGTGACGGCGGCGGGCGGCACGGCGCGGCTGTTCACCGACGGCCGCTACCAGACCCCCGACGGACGGGCCCGCATGATCCCGGTCGCGGCGCGCGGCCCCGCAGAGGCCACCTCGGCCGGCTATCCCATGTCGCTGAACACCGGCCGGGTTCGCGATCACTGGCACACCATGACCCGCACGGGCCTGGCCCCCGAGCTCTGCCGCCATGCGCCGGAGCCCTACGTGGAGATGCACCCGGCCGACGCCATCGCGCTGGGCGTGGGCGAGGGCGCGCTCGCTCGGGTGGTCACCGCCCAGGGCGAGGCCATCGCCATCGCCCGGCTCACCGACCGCCAGCGGCCGGGCTCGGTGTTCATGCCGATGCACTGGACCGAGGCCTTCGCGCCGTCGGGCCGCGCCAACCCCCTGGTCGCGCCGAGCGTCGACCCGCGCTCCGGCCAGCCGGAGTTCAAGCACACGCCCGCCAGAGTGCGCGCATATCGCGAGACCTGGCGCGGCTTCTTCCTGGCCCGAGAGGCCTGGCGCGCGCCGGCCGGCCTGGACCTGGTATGGCGGCGCATCCCGCACGCCGCCTGCCAGCTGCACGAGTTCGCCGGCCGGGGCGACGCGCCCGAGCGCGCGGCGCTGCACAAGGCCCTCACAGCCAAGGTCCCGGGTGACGCCCTGCGTTTCGAGGATCCCGCCGCCGGCGTGCTGCGCGAGGCCTGGCTAGAGGGCGAACGGCTGGGCCGGGTGATCTTCTTCACCACCTCAGGCGCCCTGCCGCCCCGCGACTGGCTGGCCGAGCTGTTCGCGGCCGACCTCCTGACCGCCGCAGACCGCATGGCCCTGCTGATCGGCCGCCAGCCTGGGCATGCGGTGGAGACCGGACCCACCGTCTGCGCCTGTCGCGGCGTGCGGGCGGCGCGGATCGAGACCGCCATCGCGGAAGGTTGCGACAGCCTCGACGCGGTGGGCGAGGCGACCGGGGCCGGGGCCAACTGCGGCTCCTGTCGCCCGGAGATCGCCCGCATGCTGGCCGCCGCGCGGGGCGCGACCCGTCACGCGGCCTGAGACTCGCGAGGCTCGACGGCGGCGGTCGACTGCGCGCACCCTTGGCCAGCCATGAACCTCCTGATCCGCTGCCTCGCGTTGGTCGCCGGCCTGCTCCTGCCCGCCTCGCAGGCGCAAGCCGCCTGGACCCCGATCGATTTCCCGCGATCCGATGTGACCCTGCGCGCCGTCGTGGTCGCCCGCCCCGGTGGGTTCCAGGTCTCCGGCTCGAAGGGGACGCACGCGACGACCCTCGACGGCGGGCGAACCTGGCGACTGACGCGGATCGCCGGGACCGAGGCTCTGGACTTCCGCGGCCTCGCGGTGCTCGACGCGCGGACCGCCCTGCTGATGAGCGCGGGCGACGCGCCGGCGGGGCAGGCGCGGCTGTATCGGACCGCCGACGGTGGCGCGTCCTGGTCGCAGGTCTATTCCACCGAGATTCCCGGCGGCTTCCTCGACACATTGCGCTTCTGGGACCGCAGCCACGGCCTGGTGCTGGGCGACCCGATCGACGGCGCGTGGTTCCTGCTGCGCACTTCGGATGGCGGGCGGACCTGGACGCGGGTGAAGGCGACCCTGCCGCCGCTGCAACCGGGCGAGGCCGCCTTCGCCGCCAGCAACTCGGCCCTGATCCTGAGCGGCCGCGCCGGCGCCTGGATCGCCACCGGCGGCGGGTCGCATGGCCGCATCTTCCGCTCCACCGACCGCGGCCGGACCTGGCAGGCGGCGGATACGCCGATCGACGGCGGCCCGACCGGCGGGGTGTTCGGCGGATTGGCACTGGGTCGGGAGGGCGGGGTGATCGTTGGCGGCGACCACAAGGACGAACTGCGCGCCGCGCCCAGCCTCGCCGTCACGGCCGACGGCGGCCGGACCTGGACCGTCGCGCCGCGGTCCGGGACGCCGCGCCTGCTGGAATCGGTCGGCCGCCTGAACGCCCGGACCCTGATCGCCGTGGGCCCGCGCGGCACGGCCTTCAGTACCGACGACGGGCGCAGCTGGTCCCAGGCCGACCAAGAGGCGTTCCACGCCATCTCCTGCGCCGCCGGGACCTGCGTCGCCGTCGGCGCCAAGGGCCGGGTGGGCGTCTGGCGCTAGAGCGCGTCAGGCGAAAGTGGATCCCGGTTTCGCCGCCCGACGCGCTCTAATTCAAAGAGGTAGAGCCTTTTTATCTGGTTCAAGTGACTCAACTTGAACCAGAGAGGCTCTAGCTGTGTGGTCCCGGAGTCTGAGGGTGCATCATCGATCCTGAGTCGTCAGGAAGAGGATGCCCTATGGGAAGCGTTCTTCACGGCAGCGCCCGCACGACGCCGCGTATTCGAGCCGAGCTCCAAGCGTCGCAAGCGAGCACCC
>NZ_JANXWD010000076.1 GCF_025351295.1 Phenylobacterium sp. | reverse complement strand
CGGCGGAACAGCCCGCGCCGGCCGCCAGCCGGGCGGTGAGCGCGCCCGGCCTGCCCGCCGTCGGCCTCGCCGCCCTGCGCCAGGCCATGAGCCGCGACGCCGGGGTGATCCGCGACGCGGCGGGCCTGGCCCGACTGCTGGACCTGATCGACGCCCTGGAACACGCCCATGGACGCAGCGCGCCGCTGGTGGCCGCGCGCCTGATCGCCGCCGCCGGCCTCGCCCGCCAGGAGAGCCGTGGCGGCCACTTCCGCGCCGACTTCACGGGCGCCCAGGCCGCGGCCCGTACGCGGGTCACGCTGGACCAGATCCAGCCCCTCGCCTTCAGGTTCGCCGCCGAATGATCGACCCGATCCCGGATCTGTTGCTGGCGCCCGTCGTCCGCGCGGCGCTGGCAGAAGACCTCGGTCGCGCTGGCGATATCACCGCCGCGGCCTGTGTTCCCGCTACGACCACGCTCAGCGCCGCCTTCTCCACCCGCCGCGGCGGGGTGGTGGCGGGCCTGGCCTGCGTGCGCCTGGCCATCGCCCAACTGGACCCCACCGTGGTCTATGAGCCGATGGCGGAGGATGGCCAGGCGGTCCCGGCCGGGACCACTCTGGCCCGGGTGCACGGCAACGCACGGGCGATCCTCAGCGCCGAGCGCACGGCGCTCAACCTGCTGGGCCGGCTGTGTGGCATCGCCACCCTGACCCAGGACTTCGTGGAGGCGGTGGCCGGGACCCGCGCCCGGATCACCGACACCCGCAAGACCACGCCGGGCCTGCGCGCCCTGGAGAAGTACGCCGTGCGCTGTGGCGGCGGGATCAACCACCGCTTCGGCCTGGATGACGCCATCCTGATCAAGGACAACCATGTCGCGGCCTGCGGCTCGGTGGGCGAGGCGGTGCGCCGCGCCAAGGCCTACGCCGGCCACCTGGTGAAGGTCGAGGTCGAGGTCGACAGCCTGGTCCAGCTGCAGGAAGCTCTGGCGCACGATCCCGACGTGATCATGCTGGACAACTTCAACCTGATCGACATGCGCGAGGCGGTCAGCATCGTCGGCGGCCGGGTGACCCTGGAGGCCTCGGGCGGCGTCACGCTCGACACCGTCCGCGCCATCGCCGAGACCGGGGTGGACGTCATCAGCGTCGGCGCCCTCACCCACTCGGCCCGCGTGCTGGACATCGGCCTCGACGCGGTCAGCAACTAGACGGGCGCCGGCCCCCAGCCGGCGGATCTGCGCCATGAACCCCGCGTCCAGCATCGCCTCGGCCGCGCCGAGCCCGCCCGGCACGCACAGCACGTCGCAGCGTTCGCCTTCGCCAGGTCGGCCAGGCGGGTGAAGACCAGCCCCTCGGCCTCGCTGTCCCGCCCGCCCAGCGAGGCGACCGTGACGTCGGCGTTCGGCGTGCGCACCAGCACCTGGTGCGGGCCGATGAAGTCCAGGTGGGTCACGCCGGGATAGAGCTCGAAGACGATCTGCAGCTCGGACATCGGCGGCCTCCTTAGGGTTGACGCCGCGACCCTAGAAGCGCATCCGTCTGGCTGCAATTTCATTGTTCCCACGGAACCTGCCATGCCACACCACATCGCCCTGGTGATCTTCCCCGACTTCCAGCTGCTGGACGCGGCCGGTCCGATCAGCGCCTTCGAGATCGCCGAGCGGTATCGGCCGGGGGCCTATGACCTGCGCGTCCAGGCGCCCGGCGGCGGGCCGGTGCGCAGTTCGGCCGGCGTCGCCCTCACCGCCGAGCCGCTGGGCGACGGGCCGTTCGACACGGTGATGGTGGCCGGCGGCAATGGCACGCGCCACATGGACGCCCTGTCGGAGATCACGGACTGGCTGCGGCGCGCGCCGGCGCGGCGCCATGCCAGCGTCTGCACCGGCGCCTTCCTGCTGGCCGAGGCGGGCCTGCTGGATGCGCGGCGCGCCACCACCCACTGGGCCAGCACCGAACGCTTCGCCCGGCGCTACCCGAAGGTGCGGGTCGACGCCGACCGCATCTTCATCCGCGACGGCGACGTCTGGACCTCGGCGGGCATCACCGCCGGCATCGACCTGTCGCTGGCGCTGATCGAGCAGGACCTGGGCAGCGACGTCGCCCGCGGCGTGGCCCAGCAGCTGGTGGTCCACCAGCGCCGGCCGGGCGGGCAGTCGCAGTTCTCGGCCCTGGTGGAGCTGGGCGGTCGCAGCGGCCGGTTCGCCGAGCTGATGGACTGGATGCGCGCCCACCTGGCCCAGCCGCTGACGGTCGAACGGCTGGCCGAGGAAGCCGCCATGAGCCCCCGCAACTTCGCCCGCGCCTTCGCCGCCGAGACCGGCACGACCCCGGCCAAGGCGGTCGAGCGCCTGCGCCTGGAGGCCGCGCGCACCGAGCTGGAGACCGGCCACGCGCCCATCGACCGGGTGGCGGAGCGCGCCGGGTTCGGCGACCCGGAACGGATGCGCCGCGCCTTCCTGCGCGCCTTCGGCCAGCCGCCCCAGGCGCTCAGGCGCTCGGCCCGGGCCTGACCTGGGGCCCCTGTTCGCGCAGGATCCGCAGGCTCTCGTTCTGTCGCTTGATGATGCCGATCAGCTCGCGCTTGCGCACCCCGTCCAGCTTGTCGTGCAGGTGCATGATCTCCAGCTCGGCGCGCAGGTTGACCACATAGTCGTGCTCCGCCGACTTCCGGTCGCGGGCGGCGGCGCGGTTCTGGCTCATCATGATGATCGGCGCCTGGATGGCCGCCAGCATCGACAGCACCAGATTCAGGAAGATGAAGGGGTAGGGGTCGAAGTCTAGGTGGAAGACCTTGGTCAGGACGTTCCAGCCGATCCACAGCGCCAGGACCGCCCCGAACGCGATGATGAAGCCCCAGGAGCCGCCGATCTCCGCGACCCGGTCGGCCAGCCGCTCGCCCCGCCGCCGCTCGTCATGCACCAGGTCGGGATGCAGGCCGGTGGGCGCCTCGGTGGCGATCAGGTCGATGACGCTGCGCTGCACCGGCGTCAGGTCGTCGTAGGGACAGTTGAGCAGGTCCTGAGCCAGCTGTTGTCGCGCGTCCACGGTCATCCGATTTACCCCCTCGAGGCGTAAGCGGTGTAGTTCGCAGGTTCAGCGGGACTCGGCCATGGCGGCAAGCGGCAAGGCGCAGGCGAGTGGCCGCCGCGCGATCTTCGTCACCGGGGCGGCCGGCGGCATCACGCTGTTGAACCGGATCGCGCCGGAGCGCGTCAGGACACGCCTGCGGAAACGGACTGAGGCGCTGTGAGCATCGCCGCCTCGGCCGGCTTGGCGGGCGGCGCGACCGGCGGCGGCGCGGCCTTCGCCGTCGCCGTCGCCGGGGACACCGGCTGCAACGAGGTCTCGATCGCCTTCTCCATCGAGGCCGATACCCGCAGTTCGGGGACCTGGGCCGCCGGACTGGAGATCAGCACCGCCGTCTCGACCAGGGGCTCATCGGCCGGCGCGTGGATCCGATAGGGCGAGAACTTGTAGAACACATGCGCGCCCACCGTGGCGACCCGCAGCATCTGCGGCGCCCAGAACGGCGAGACGGCGGTGGTGTGGTAGTGGGTAGCGGCGCCGATGCTGCTGGCCACCGCGCCGGCCAGGACGCGGGCGGCCACGGCGTGAGCACGGTCCCAGGCCAGGGCCTCGCGGCCTCGTCGCATCGAGCCGTCGCAGGCGAAGCTGAACTGGCAGCCGGCGTGACGGGCACCCTGGAAGACAACGCCGCAGACGGACTTCGGGAAGGCCGGGTGCTTGACCCGGTTCAGCACCACCTGGGCCACGGCGGCCTGGCCGCGGGGGCTCTCGCTGCGCGCCTCGTAATAGACCGCGTCGGTCAGGCATTCGAGATCGGCGCGATGCTGGGCGGCGAGCGCCCGCGCATCTGCCCGGGCGGCACGGCCGTATCGTTGCAGGCTGGCGCCATGGGCGTCGCCGTAGCCGCCCTGGGCGGCCGCGGCCATCCGTTCGGCGCGGGCATGGTCCGCGGCGCGCTCGCCCATTCCGGCGGCGAGATAGGTTGCGCCAAGGGCCAGGCCGATGCCTGCACCCCACAAAGCGGCGCTCATCGGCACGCGCCATTCGGCGCGCGCCTGCGTTCCAGATTTCAAAATTGAGCGGTCCTCAGTGGCGAGGGCGAACTGCCCCCCAACTCATTGTCGCCGCGGCCGCCCCTGCTCGTGCTGGTAGCGTCCGCCGGCAGGCCTGACCGGAGATCCGTGGGTCAGGCGACGGCAATTGATGAAGGGTTTATGAATGCCGCACCGGTCTCTGGCAACACTTTTTTGCGCCGCAGCATTAACGTCGCCGGCTCAGCCGGGGCTGCGCCAGCACGACCTGCCCCCGCAGAACCCTGACAACCCACGGGAATTCCGGAAAGTTCCCGGGTATCTGCATCTAGTCTTCGATGGACGCGCAAGTCTTCTGCAACCACGTTCGTTTACCTCATTCGCGCCTGAGGCGAACTGTGGCGAATCTTGCGGCCTGTGCTTGCGGCGGGCGGCCGCATCTGGCGCCCGTCTTGCTGCGTAAGACTCGTCGAGCAACAACGGGGAAGCGCAGGATGCGCAATCTCTTCCTGGCCCTGGCCACCCTGGCCGGCGTCCTGCTGGTCGCGGCGAACGCCGCGCACGGCTTCTAGAGCGTGTCAGGCGAAAGTGGATCCCGGTTTCGCCGCCCGACGCGCTCTAACTCAAAGAGGTAGAGCCTTTTTATCTGGTTCAAGTGAAAGGCGCTAGCGGGCGTACGGATAGGCCCGGGCGTCCTGGATCACGAGCCACAGCCGTCGCGCGTCCAGGGCGGCCGCGATGGCGAAGCCGGCCACCGTGGCCACCAGGGCCACGTTCAGGCCCAGGTCGAACTGGGTCTGCGCGCGCTCCACGACCAGGGCCGGCAGGCGCCCTGAGCTGATCTCCAGCCAGTGGCCCGCCTGCAGCAGCGACGCGGTCAGACCCGCGCCGGCCAGCGACCTGACCACGGTCACCGCCGCGTTCAGCCGCACCCAGCCCGGCCGCAGCAGCGCCGTCAGGTTGATGACCAGCTCGAAGGCCGAATAGGCCAGGACCGGCCAGAAGTAGACCGCGAACACCGGGGCCAGGTCGACCACCAGGACGCCCATGGCGGGCAACCAGCCCCGCAGCTGGATCGCGCCGGTCCACCACAGCAGGAACACCGCCCCCATCCCGATCTCGACCACCCGTTCGAACGGCGACTTGGCCCGGGCCCCGACCGGCGGCAGCTGGCGCGGACGCCAACGATAGACGAACCGCTGCAGGTTCAGCCGCTCGACCGCCACGGCGACCAGAGTGACGATCCCGAAGGCGAAGATCATCGATGTCAGTAGGCTGGGGACCGCGTCCTCGGCATGGGTCGCCGTCCCGGTAAAGGCCGCGCGGACGATGACGATCACCAGGTAGACCGCCGCGATGACCCCCAGCGTAACCTTCAGCCCCGACCACCACAGGGGGAAGATCTCCGGCCCCACCAGGTGCTGCACCTTGCGGTAGCGGCCGGCCACGATCAGCGGATTGCCGACCTCGATCAGCAGGGCTTCGAGCTCGCCGCGGTCCAGCGGCCGGCCCCGCGCCGCCTCCCGCAGTTCGATCTTGGTCAGCAGCTCGTCGCGCAGCTCGGCGGCGATGTCGGCGCGCTGACGAGCGGGCAGCTCCCGCGCCACGGCCGCCAGGTAGCGGTCCAGCAGGTCCTTCATGACTTGTTCCTCAGGATGGCGTCGACCGAGGCGTTGAGGCCGGTCCACTCCGCAATCAGGCGATCCAGCACGGCGCGGCCCTCGGTCGACAGCGTGTAGAAGCGTTTGTTGCGCCGCTCCTCCTCGCGCCATTCGCTGGTCAGAAGCCCCTGGGACTCCAGCCGCCGCAGCATCGGGTAGAGCGCGCCCTCATCGATCTCGACCCCGGCCTCGGCCAGCGCCTTGCGCAGGGTGTAGCCGTAGTGCTCGGCCTTAAGCTGGCCCAGCACCGCCAGGATCAGCGATCCACGGCGCAGCTCCTGGCGCAGCGTCTCGAAAATGTCGGTGTCGTTGGGCATCTTGCTGTGTGGCATACACTGTGTGACACATGGTGTCTACCACATACTGTGTGGCGTACAGTTCTTTCAGTTGCTCCGGCGTTGGGCGAGCTGTCGGCGAACGCTGGCTGAGGGGATCCTCCACGATCGTCCGACCGGGCGCCTCGGAGGCGCCGACAAGCCTGTAGCGGCCACGCTGTTGAGGACCCCCCGTCGGCATTCGCCGACACCTCCCCCAGGGGGGCCCATGAAGGGGGAGGGAAAAGGCTATCGCGTCACGATCGGGAAATTCGGGCGGGGCGGGGTCAGCCAGCTCAGCAGGCGGGCCAGCGCCTGGGGATCGCCGGTCACCTGCGCCCCCGCCGCCGGCGTGCCGGTCAGCGCCGCGGCCAGGAAGGCCGAGCGCGGCAGGGTGAGGGTGGCGTCGACCGCCCCGGCCTTCGGATCGGCCTCATAGGTCAGGACGTCGTGCTTCACCTGCACCCGGAAGCGCTCCCTGCGGTCGGGGAACACCAGGTCGACGACCACCTGGCCGTCCCGGGCCTTGGCCGGATCCAGCCGCACCGACATCAGGTCCAGCAGCATTGGGGTCGGGGTGTTGCGGATCAGGTCCAGCGAGGCCGCCTTCCCGGCCCCCGGCCGCACCCCGCCGCGCAGCTCCAGGGCGCCCGAGAGGTAGATGTTGCGCCAGATCGCGCTCTCCGCCCCCACCGCCTGGCGGTCGTAGACCCTGGCCAGCAGGCTCCGCGCCGCCGTGTTCGCCGCATCGGCCATGACCAACCGGTTGGCCAGCTCGCCGGCCCAGCGGTCGTCGCCCTTGTCGTAGGCGGCCTGGGCGGCGGCCAGCACGGTGGCCGGCCCGCCCATCATCGCCACATAGCGCCCCGCCTCGTCGGCCGGCTCCAGCGGCGCCAGGTGCGCCGGGTTGGCGTCGTACCAGCCCATGTAGCGCTGATAGACCGCGCGGCTGTTGAAGCTCATCGTCCCGTAGTAGCCGCGGTTGTACCACTCGTCGGCCAGCACCGGCGGCAGGGCGATCCGGTTGGCGATCTCCGGCCCGGTCAGGCCGTCGTTCATCAGCCGCACGGTCTGGTCGTGCAGGTATTTGTAGGCGTCGCGGTGCTTCTCCAGGAAGTCGACCACCACCGCCTGCCCGAACCGCGGCCAGGCATGGCTGGTGATCATGATGTCCGATTTATCGCCATACAGCCGCAGCGATTCCGAGAGGTAGTCCGCCCACGCCTTCGCATCGCGCACCAGGGCCCCGCGCGGCGTCAGGATGTTGTGCATCGTGGCGTTGGCGTTCTCCGCGAGGTCCAGCACCTTCAGGTCCGGCAAGTAGATGTTCATCTCGGCCGGCGCCTCGGTCCCCGGCGTGATCTGGAACTGCAGCCGCATGCCATCGACCACCAGCTCCTGGCCGGTACGGGTGATCTCGACGTTGGGCGGGACCAAGCTTTGGGTCCCGGCGCTCAGCGCGGGGCCGATGCCGGCGTTGACCTGGCCGTCCGGCCCCTTCGGCAGGAAGGTTCCGAACTGATAGGTGGCGCGCCTCGACATGGCCGCGCCGGCGATGACGTTCTCGCTGACCGCGGCCTCCAGGAACCCGGCCGGGGCGATCACCTTGACCCTGCCGGAGTCCACGTCCGCCTGGGCGACCAGGCCGCGCGCCCCGCCGAAGTGGTCGGTGTGGCTGTGAGTGTAGACAATGGCGACCACCGGCCGCGCGCCCAGCTTCTCGTTGGCCAGGTCCAGGGCCGCCTTGGCCGCCTCGGTGGAGGTCAGGGTGTCGATGACGATCCAGCCGGTCTTGCCGGCGATGAAGGTGGCGTTGGCCAGGTCGAAGCCGCGCACCTGCCACACACCCTTGGTGACCTGGAACAGGCCGCTCTTAGCCAGCAGCTGCGACTGGCGCCACAGGCTGGGGTTCACGCTGGCCGGGGCCGGGCCCTGCAGGAAGTCGTAGGCGGTCAGGTCCCAGACCACATGGCCGTCGGCGCCCAGGATCTTCGGGTCCGCCCGCGTGCCCACGAAGCCCCGCTCGGCGAACGCGAAGTCCTGGCGATCGGTGAAGTCCGGGCCGGCCGCGGGCGCGCCGCGCGCCATCGGCCCCGCGGCCAGCATCAGGCCGCATGCGGCCCCAAGGATGGATCTCTTCATGTCGCGCCTCCCGCGCCAACCCTGGCGCCAGGGCGGCGGGCTTGGCAATCGACGCGGAATCGGCGGGGCCGTTTCCGCCGCCCCAAACCCTATCCCGGCCGGACGATATGGCCCTCGTCGGGCCGGACAGCGCCCGCCACGACGTCGGCGTAGATCGCCTGAAGCGCGTCGGGGCCGACGTGATGTTTCAGGGCCAGCCAGGGGTTCCCGGTGATGAAATCCGTCAGTTCGGCGTTGAAGCGGCGATCCAGCTCCTCCGGACCCCAATCCTGCATCCGCTGACGTATGCGGTCGGGGGCAAAGAAGAAGGAAGGCGTGGGGCCAGAATCGGGCGGAGCGCCGCGCTCGGCATCCCAGTGTGTGAGGCCGACGCCGATGATGCTGGTCAGGGCCGGGCCAAGCCGGTCGTGGACCTGATGCGTAACGGCGCTGCGGCCCGCGAAATCCACATAGGTGGTCGGCTCTGCGACGCTGACGGCGGCGATGTCGTCGTAGGCGTGAAGCGCGTCATAGAGGCCGGTGCCGCGCAGTAGCTCCAGGTGGGCCGGGGAGGTCAGCCCCGCCACCGGGATGCCGCGCCGGCGCGCCAGCCAGGCCAGGCCCATCGCTGTCTTGCTGGACGCGCTGGAGAGCACCAGTGCGCCCGGTGCGGTGTCGGCGATCTGATCGTCGAGCACGAACGAGGTCATGAACAGCGGCCGCAACAGTGCGCGCCAGTCGTCGTCGGGCCCAGGCTCTGCGGCCTGATAGGCGTTGTAAGCGCCCGGCAGTTCGGCGCGGTGAGGCGACGTCTCAACGAAGCCCGATGCCCGCGCTTTGAGACACAGGACGGTATGGCTGGACATCGGCCAGTAGCCGAACAGCCGAAGGCCGACCGGGGCGTCGGCGGCTCTGGAGCGTGTCACCCGGGCAAAGCCCCAGACCGGAATCCGCCCCTGGCCCTCCGGCGCCGGGAAGAACTTCCAGTAACCGATCATGTCGCCGGCCGCGCCATAGGTGATGTTGTTGGCGGTGAGCGCGAAACTCTCGATCGCGAAAAGGGCCTCCCCGTCGTCCAGGGCTATGCCTGGATCGGCGGGCGCGAGGGTGGTGCGCCGCAGGTCGCTCCGGTCGACGAGAAGGTCCCAGCCGGTCACTCAGATATTCGCCCAGTTGCCGTGGAAGCCGAACGGCATCCGGCGTGGCATCTGCGCTACCGCGATCGGGCCTTTGGCCACGTCCTGGGCCTCAAGGATCAGCAGGTCCGAGCGGTTCTCGGCCGCGCGCCAGACCACCGCGGTCAGCCAGCCGTCGCCTTCCGGAGCGTCGGCCGACCGCGGCACGAACACCGGCTCCGAGGTCAGGTCGCCGCCCGTCAGCTCATAGACCTGGCGCTGGCCGGTCGCGAGGTCCAGATGGGCGATCGCGCACTGGCGGATCGTGCCGCTGGCCGTGGGATCGGCGGCGTACCAGGCGTGGCGGTGCTTGCGGGTCTCGACCCGCGGGTCGACGCGAGGGAACTCGCCGTCCAGGTCGTCCAGCGGGGTCTCCAGGATCGCATCCGACGCGGCGTCCAGGTCGAAGGTCCAGCGCACCAGCCGGGCCGCCGCCTTGTCGCCCGCCGTGCCGTCGGCGTTGGGGAACAGCGGCGCCACGTCGTAGCGCATCACGTCGCAGAAGATCTTGCCGCCCTCTTCCCAGCTGTTCAGCGGGTGGAAGACGTAGCAGGCCTCGGTGTTGAACCAGCGGATCGTCGTGACATCCGCGTCGCGGCGCATGACGCCGACATAGGACCCCTTCTGTGGCTCCCAGGCGAACGGCGGCCGCCCGCCTATCGCCCGCTCCAGGCTGCCGGTCAGCGGCAGCACCGGGAACAGGACGTGGTTTTCCGTGACCATGAAGTCGTGGACCATCGAGGAATAGGGCGCCTGGAAGTCCTGGCGGCGCGTCACCGTCCCGTCGGCGGCGGTGATCCCGTAGCTCATGCCCGCCGACAGCGGCATCTCGCCGACCCCATAGCCGAACCAGGTCATCACCCCGGTCACCGGGTCGATCTTCGGGTGCGCAGTCACCCGTCCGCCATAGGGCCGCACATAGCCGCGGCTCTCCAGGGTGTTCGGATCCATCTCGAAGGGGTGGTGCGCCTCTTCCAGCGCCATCAGCTTGCCGGCGTGCCAGATGATGTTGGTGTTGGCGACCCCGCCCTCGTTGCCGAGCGCGATCGGGTCGGTGGTCATCGGGTTGCCCATCGAGCCGAACAGGGCGCGGCCATGCTCGTGCTCCAGCTCCCACTTCGGCGTGCGAACGTAGCGGTTGCGATAGCTGACCTTGCCATCGGCCACATAGAAGCCGTGCACCATGCCGTCGCCGCCGAACCAGTGGTGGCTGGCCGGGTCGCGCGGTTCGAACTGCGGGTTCGGGCCGACGCGGAACAGGGCGCCGCGCAGGCCGGCCGGAATCTCTCCCTGGACCTTCAGGTCGAAGTCGTCCTCAGATCGCACCGGCGCAAAATTGCCCGCGAGATAGGGATTGATGCGCACATCACCGTCCATGGCCGATCCTCCGGATAGCGTTATGTAACTTACGTTGTAAATTTATGATCAACCCCTTAGCCGTTGGCAAGTACCTTTTTCGTGAGCGAGTCGAATGCCGCGCGTCCTGACCGAGACCGACGTCGCCGACTTCCGCGAGCGCCTGTGCGAAGCCGCCGAGCGGCTGTTCGCCGAAAAGGGGGCGGGCTCGGTGACCATGCGCCAGCTGGCCGCCGACCTGGGCGTCTCGCCGATGACGCCCTATCGCTATTTCCAGGACAAGGACGACATCCTGGCCGCCGTGCGCACCAACGGCTTCACCCGCTTCGCCCAGGCGCTGGAGACCGCGCGCGCCGACGCCCCGGACGCCCATTCGCGGGGCGAGGCGGTGGGCGAGGCCTATGTCCGCTTCGCTCTCGATCATCCACATTCCTACAAGCTGATGTTCGATCTCAACCAGCCGAACGTCGGGAAATACCCCGAGCTGATCGCCGCCGGCCTGCGGGCGCGGGCGACCATGACCGACCACGTGCAGGACTCCATCGCCGCCGGCCTCTACCAGGGCGATCCGGACCAGATCGGGATGATGTTCTGGGCGGCGGTGCACGGGGTGGTGGTGCTGCAGCTGGCCGGCATGCTGCCGCCGGGCCGGGCGCGCGACCTCTACCTTGCGCTGAACACCACCCTCGCCAGAGGCTTGCGACCCGACGCTTGACGCACGTCGCGGCAAGGCGGTGACCTGTCCTGCAACGGGAGGCGAACCATGGCCGAGATCAAACCCTTCGAAGTGGCTTGGACGGACGCCGAGGTCGCAGCGGTGCTGGACCGGGTCCGCGCCTATCCCTGGCCGCCGGCGCCGGAGGTTCCCGACGGCTGGGCCTATGGTTGCGATGGCCCGTACCTGAAGGCGCTCTGCGATCACTGGACCGGGGCCTACGACTGGCGCGCGGCCATGGCCGACCTCAACCGCTTCCCGCAGTTCACCGCGCGGGTCGAGGACTTCGACCTCCACTTCCTGCACGTGGTGGGCGAGGCCGGCGGCCAGCGCCCGCTGATCGTCACCCACGGCTGGCCGGGCTCGCACTATGAGTTCTGGCAGGCGATCGAGAAGCTGGCGTTCCCGTCCCGCTTCGGCGGCAACCCGGCCGACGCCTTCGACCTGGTGATCCCCTCCCTCCCCGGTTTCGGGTTCTCGTCCAAGCCCACCCGGCCCATCGGCCAGCGCACCACCGCGCGGCTGTTCAACACCCTGATGACCCAGGTGCTGGGGTATTCCACCTACCTGGCCCAGGGCGGCGACTGGGGCGCGCTGGTGACCTCCTGGCTGGGCCGCGACCACGGCGCCCACGCCCGCGGCATCCACCTCAACATGCTGGGCTTCCGTCCGCCGGGCGGCCCCGAGGGCGAGGCAGAAGTTGCCTGGGCCGCGCGCCAGGCCGGGGCCATGGACGTGATGGGCGCCTACTTCCGCCTGCAGGTCTCCAAGCCGCAGTCGATCGCCTGGATGGGGGCCGGCAACCCGGTCGGCCAGGCCGCCTGGATCGCCGAGCGCTTCCACGACTGGTCGGACCTGTCGAAGAAGTCGATAGACGAGGCCTACCCAAAGGACCGGCTGCTCACCAGCATCATGCTCTACGTGATGACCGGCAGCTTCACGCCCGGCGCCTGGTACTACCGCGGCCTCGTCGAGGAAGGCGGCCTGGCCTTCGAGCCCGGCCAGCGCCTGGAGGTCCCCACCGCGTTCGCCAACTTCCCCGGCGAGCCGCTGTACCAGGCCCCGCCCCGCTCGTTCGCGGAGCGCGCCTACAACATCGTCCGCTGGACCGACATGCCCAGCGGCGGCCACTTCGCCGCCATGGAGGAACCTGACCTCTACGTCGACGACGTGCGGGCGTGGGGCCGGGAGACCTGATCGCGCCATCGGGGCCACCTTGCGGGTGAGGAGACAAGCGGCTGGCTTGCCGGGTTTTGTGGGCCTGCGCTGGCGATGAGCGAAGCCGCCAGCTAATAGCCCAGCCATGGCCCGTTACGACTTCGCGTCCGACAATACCGCCCCCGCCACGCCCGAGGCGATGGCCGCGCTGGTCGCCGCCAACAGCGGCTTCACCTCCGGCTACGGTACGGACACGGTCACCGCCCGGGCCGCCGACCTGGTGCGCCAGATGCTGGACGCCGACGCCGAGGTGCGGTTCGTGGCCTCCGGCACCGCCGCCAACGCCATCTCGCTGGCAGCGCTGTGCCGCCCGTTTGAATCCGTACTGGCCCACGAGCACGCCCACGTCTGTACGGACGAGACCGGCGCGCCCGGCCTGTTCGGCCACGGCCTGGGCCTGGTCGGCCTGCCCGGCGCGTCCGGTAAGATCGACCCGGCCGGACTGGCCGCCCCCCTGGCCGCGCCGGACGTCTCCCATCGCCAGCCCATCGCCGCCCTCTCGCTGACCAACGCCACCGAATACGGCACGGTCTATGCGGCCTCCGAGCTCGCCGCCTTGATCGCCCCGGTGAAGGCCAAAGGCTATGGCGTCCATCTGGACGGCGCCCGGTTGGCCAACGCCGCGGCCGCCGGCTTCGACCTCAAGGCTATCGCCGGCCTGGGCGTCGATATCCTGGTGGTCGGCGGCACCAAGGCCGGCATGCCGCCCACCGAGGCGGTGGTGATCTTCGACCGCGCCATCGCGCGCCGGTTCGATGCGCGCCTGAAGCAGGGCGGCCAGTTGCCGTCCAAGGGCCGGTTCTACGCCGCACCGTTCATCGGCATGCTGCAAGACGGCGCCCTCTTGCGCCACGCCACCCACGCCAACGCCATGGCCCGCCGGCTGGCCGAGCGTCTGCCGTTGCGCGTCACCCACGCCGTAGAGGCCAACGCCGTCTTCGTCGAGATGGACGCCGCGCGGCTGGCCGCGCTCCACGCCGCGGGCTGGTTCGTCTACCGATTCCTCGACGGTTCGGTCCGCTTCATGTGCTCGTGGGCGACGACCGAATCCGCCATCGACGAGATCGCAGAGGCGGCCCACCGCCTGGTGTGAGCTTCGACCCGCCAAGCCTGCCGGCCCTTCCTCTCCCGCGGCACGCGGGGGAGGAAGGGCGGGAGAGGCCCCTACTCCGCGGCCGCCATCGCCCGCTGCACGACCATGCCGCCCAGGCGGGCGTTGATGATCGCCTCGGCCTCGCGGACGATGCGGTGGATCAGTTCGGCGCAGGTGGGGATGTCGTGGATCAGGCCCTGGATCTGGCCGGCCGACCAGATGCCGGCGTCGTTGTCGCCGATCTCATAGACGCCGCGGCCCCGCGTGCCGGCCACCAGTTCGCGGACGTCCTCGAACTTCGCGCCCTGCTTCTCCATCGCCACCACCTGCTGGCTGACGGCGTTCCTCGCCACCCGGGCGGTGTTGTGCATGGTGCGGAAGATCAGGTCGGTGGCGCGCTCGTCGTTGGCGACGATCTGCTCCTTGATCTTCTGGTGGATCGGGCTCTCGACCGTGGCCATGAAGCGGGTGCCCATGTTGATGCCCTCGGCGCCCAGCGCCAGGGCCGCGACCAGGCCGCGCGCATCGCCGAAGCCGCCGGAGGCGATCATCGGGATCTTGATCTTGTCGGCCGCGGCCGGGATCAGGATCAGGCCGCCGACGTCGTCCTCGCCCGGGTGGCCGGCGCATTCCAGGCCGTCGATGGAGATGGCGTCGACGCCCATCCGCTCGGCCGACAGCGCGTGGCGCACGGCGGTGCACTTGTGGATCACCTTGATCCCGTGGGCCTTGAAGTGGTCGACGTGCTCCTGCGGCTTGTAGCCGGCGGTCTCGACGATCTTGACGCCGCCGTCGATGATCGCCTGGCGGTACTCCGCGTAGGGCGGCGGGGTGATCGCCGGCAGGATGGTCAGGTTCACCCCGAACGGCTTGTCGGTCAGGCTGCGGCAGCGCGCGATCTCCTCGCGCAGCTTGTCCGGCGTCGGCTGGGTCAGCGCGGTGATGAAGCCCAGGCCGCCGGCGTTGGCCACGGCGGCCACCAGCTCGGCGCGGCCCACCCACTGCATGCCGCCCTGCACGACCGGATGCTCGATCCCGAACATCTCCGTAAACCGGGTCTTCAGCGCCATCGGACGTCCTCCCAAACGATTGTTCGGAACAGTTGAACCGCCAGACGCTGCGTCAGGCAAGCGCGTGGCCGGCCCGAGCGGACGAGCGCCTAGGAGAGCCCGCTGCGGCCGATGGCATAGAAGCGTTCGGCGCGCTTGGCCCGCAGTTCCACGGCCGAGAAGCCTTCCAGGGCCTTCAGCTCCGCCTCAACCGCATCGCCCACCGCGGTCATCGCGGCCCGCGGATCGGCGTGCGCCCCGCCGGCCGGCTCCGGGATGATCCGGTCGACGATCTTCATCTTCAGCAGGTCCTGGGCGCTGATCTTCATCGCCCGGGCCGCCTCGGCCGGCGTTCGCGAGCCACGCCACAGGATCGAGTTGGCCCCCTCCGGCGGGATCACCGAATAGACCGCGTGCTCCAGGATCAGCACCCGCGAGCCGCAGGCGATGCCCAGCGCCCCGCCCGAGCCGCCCTCGCCGGTGACCACCGCCACCATCGGCACGTCCAGCATCAGAGCCTTCTCGGTCGAGCGCGCGATCGCCTCGGCCACCCCGCGCTCCTCGGACGAGACGCCGGGATAGGCCGCGGTGGTGTCCACGAAGCTGATCACCGGCAGCTTGAACCGTTCGGCCAGCTCGAACAGCCGCACCGCCTTGCGGTAGCCCTCCGGCCGCGCATAGCCGAAGTTGTGCTTCACCCGGCTGGCGGTGTCGCGGCCCTTCTCATGGCCCATGACCACCACCGAGCGGCCCCGGAAGCGTCCGATGCCGCCCATGATCGCCTGGTCGTCGGCGAACTTGCGGTCGCCGCGCAGTTCCTGGAATTCGGCGATCAGAGCGCCGACGTAGTCGACGAAGTGCGGCCGTTCCGGATGGCGCGAGACCAGGGTCTTCTGCCAGGCGTCCAGGTTGGAATAGGCCTCGATCCGAAGCGCCTGGGCCCGCGCCCGCAGCGCCTCCAGCTCCTCGTCCAGGGCGCCTGGCCCCGCGGTGTCGGAAAGCTTGGACAGCTCCTCGATCTTGGCTTCGAGGTCGGCGATCGGTCGCTCGAACTCGAGGTAATGCGGGGCCATCGGCGATCCGTCCAAAGAGGCTGCCGCCCCAGCAAGCGGCGGAAATTAGGCGCGAACCGTCCCGCTCACAAGCGGCGAACCTGACGCAGCGTTCCCCTGACGAGGAACGCTCAAGCCGGCCAGCCGTTTGGGGCATTCGAGGACACCTGGAGAACAGAAATGAACAGCCTGGCCAAGGCCGGCATGGCTTCGGCGCTCGCGCTTGCGACCGCGCTGCCCGCCTACGCGCAACCGTATCCTGACGCGCCGCAATATCGCGAAACGCCCCAATATCGCGAAACGCCCGAGTCGGCCGCCGCGCGGCAGGACTACGACGCCCAGCGTTCACAGTACGAGGACCAGAAGGACCAGTACGACGCCCAGCAGCAGCAGTACCGCGACAGCCGCGACCGCTATCACGACGCGCGGATGAACTATGCCGACGCCCGGCGGGACTACGACCGCCGGCTGGCCGACTGGGAGAACGCCCGCGCGGCCTATGACGCCCGCTATGGTTACGGCGCCTACGCGCGCTACTACGCCCGGCCGACCTGGGACGAGCACGACTGGGCCGGCCGCGCTCCGGACGCCCGCGACTACAGCCGCAACGCCTCGTCGGGCGCCGTGGCCTGCAACAACAACTCCGCCGTCGGCGCGGGCGTGATCGGCGCCATCGCCGGGGCGGTGCTGGGCTCGAACGTGGCCGGCCACGGTGTCCGCACCGAGGGCGCGCTGCTGGGAGGCGTGCTGGGCGCGGCGGTCGGCGCCGGGGTGGGCCACGCCCATGACCAGTACAAGTGCGACGCCCGCGGCCCCTACTTCGCTTACGATGAGACCGTGCCCTACCGCGAGGGCCGCCAGCGGTATTCCAGCACCTACAACTACAGCTACTACAACCGCCAGCACTGCCGCCTGGCCGCCGCGCCGGTCGACTCCTATGGCGAAGACTACCGCTACGTCCGCGTCTGCCCGGATGGTGACGGCCGTTACAGGATCACGGGATAGCTGCGAGCCCATCCCTCCTCTTTAGTGGAGGGCCGACTCGATGAAGTCGAGCGGAGTGGGGAACGCATGTTCAAGCGCCGAGCTTGGCCGCGAGTTCCCCACCCTGGTCGCTGCGCGACCTGTCCCTCCCCTGAAGAGGAGGGATTAGCTCACCGCTTGCGCCCCAGCGGGTGCTTGGTCGCCATCACCTCGCGCAGCCGGTCGGACGCCACGTGGGTGTAGATCTGCGTCGTGGCGATATCGGCGTGGCCCAGCAGCTTCTGCACCACGCGCAGGTCGGCGCCGCCTTCCAGCAGGTGGGTGGCGAAGGCGTGGCGCAGCACGTGGGGGCTGACCCGGGCCGGGTCGATGCCGGCCCCGGCGGCGGCCTCGTCCAGAACCTGGGCGAACCGGCGCGGCGTCAGGCGCCCCGCCTTGCCGCGTGAGGGGAACAGCCACGGATTGGCCTTCTCGCCCTTGGACAGGAACTTCGGCCGTGCGTTGAGATAGGCCTTCACCGCCGTCCGCGCCGTGTCGTTCAGGGGCGCCAGCCGCTCCTTGCCGCCCTTGCCCTTGACGATCAGATAGGCCGGATCGCGCGCCAGCGCCGCCAGCGGCAGGGCCGTCAGCTCGGAAATCCGCAGGCCGGACGCATAGGCCAGTTCGATCATGCAGCCGAACCTCAGGCCCTGGGCGCCGTCGCGGGCCGAGGCCGCGGCGATCAGCCGGTCCATCTCGTCGCGCGACAGCACCTTGGGCAGCGGCCGGCCCTGCTTCGGCGCCTCTACCCGGCGGGAGGGGTCGTCGTCCCGCCAGCCCTCGCCCAGCACGAACCGGTAGAACTGCCGCACCGCCGCGCGCCGCCTCGCCGCCGTGGCCGGCGACAGGCCGCGCGCGCCCAGGCTGACGAAATAGGCCTCGATCTCTTCGGCGCTGGCCTCGGCCAGCCCGGTCCCGCGGGTCGCCAGGTAGCCGCCGGCGTCGGTCAGGTCGCGCGAATAGGCCGCCAGCGTGTTGTGCGCCGCCGCCCGCTCGACGGCCATCATCTCCAGGAACGCCTCGGCCCACTCCGCCCCCTTGGCGCTCACTTCAGCGCCTCCAGGCCCTCGAGCGCGAAGGCCCGCGCATCGGCGTCCAGCCCGACCTGGGCCAGGGCGTGGACGATCCGCACCCGGTCGCCCAGCGCCAGGCCCGCCGGCCCGGCCTCGGCGCTGGTCCAGAGCACCAGCAGCGCCGCCTCGCCCATGCGTTTGCCCTCGCCTGCCGCCGCCAGCGACAGACTGCGTCCGGCCGGCCCCTTGCCCTCCGGCACGGCGAACCCCGCGATCCGGGTCCGGTCCGGTCCGGTCAGCTCCGGCAGCAGCGCCGCCACCAGCAGGGTCGCGCCCTGCAGCCGCGCCCGGGTTCTGGCGTCCGCCTCGGCCGCCGCGGCGATCAGCGCCGACACCCCGGCCGCCGGCGGCGGGCCGGCCTGCAGGGCCGCGCCCAGCCCGCCGATCGCCCCGTCGATGGCGCTGACGTCGAACGTCGGCGGGGTCGGATCGGGCCGCGACGCCGCCTCGACCGCCGGGGCCGGCTTGGCCGCGCCCAGGTCCAGGCCCAGGCTGTTAGACAGCGCATAGTCCAGCCCGTTGCGCAGCGAGGCCGCGCCGGGCGCAGCGCCGGTCAGCTTCGCCGCCATCAGCCGGCCGTAGATCGGATCGCGCGCTTGCCCCTGGGCCAGGTCCAACGTCAGCTGCGCCTGGTCCTTCTTGCCCGCCTCGGCCTCGCAGAAGGCGCGCAGGCGCAGCCAGTAGACCTCGGCCCGTCCGACGCTGAGGTCCTCGGCGGTCGCGCAGGCCTTGGCGTTGTCCCCCGACAGCAGTGCGCGCTCGGCCACCGGCCGGGCCAGCTCCGGGGCGCGGTCCAGCCCCGCCTGCCGCTCCAGGATCGCCCCGGCCGCGGTCAGGTCGCCCAGCGCGATCAGGGCGTTGGCCCGCATGCCGACCAGGGCGGGGTCGGCGCCCGACCCCTCCGGTCCCGGCGCGCCGGTGGCCAGCACGCGCCGGGCCAGGGCCGCCGCGGCCGGCGACAGGGGCCTGGCCGCCAGCACCGGCAGCACCGTCCGCGCCAGCTCGATCGGCGTCCCACGCCACAGTTCGGCCGGCAGGCCGGTGTCGCGCCCCGATGCCGAGAAGGCGTCGGGCGCCGCCAGCGCCGTCACCTGCACCTGCGCGCCGGCAGGCGCCGCCGCCAGCCCCAGCAGGCCGGCGATAAGAGCGATACGCAACATGCCAATATCATACCCCATGCCCCGCGGTTGGCGCGAGGCCGCCGCGTCATGCTAAGCGTCGCTGCGTTGATGGACCGCTACGAACCGCTACGCCGCCGCACCATTGCGCTTGTGGGCCTGATGGGGGTCGGCAAGTCGAGTGTCGGCCGCCGCTTGGCCAGTGTGCTGGGCCTGCCGTTCCGTGACGCCGATTCCGAGGTCGAGACCGCGGCTGGGCGTTCGATCTCCGAGATCTTCGCCGAACTGGGCGAGCCGGCGTTCCGCGACGGCGAGCGCCGGGTTATCGCCCGCCTGCTCGAGGGCCCCGCCCACGTGCTGGCCACGGGCGGCGGCGCCTTCATGCACCCCGAGACCCGCGAGCTGATCAAGGGTCGCGCCGTCTCGATCTGGCTGAAGACCGACCTGGAGGTGCTGGCGCGCCGCATCGGCCGCAAGGACAGCCGCCCGCTGATCGCCGGCAAGGAACCGCTGGAGGTGCTGCGCGCCCAGGCCGAGGCCCGCTATCCGGCCTACGCCGAGGCCGACCTCACCGTGGAGACCGGCGATTCGGCGCACCACATCACCGTGGGCCAGGTGATCGAGGCGCTGGCCGCCCACGTCGGCGAACCCACCCAATGAGCCGCACCCTGCCCGTCGGTCTCGGCGACCGCGCCTATGACGTCGTGGTCGGCGACGGCCTGCTGGACGTGGCCGGCCGGCTGATCGCCCCGTTCCAGAGCCGCGGCCGCACCGCCGTGGTCAGCGACGAGACCGTCTGGGCCCTGCACGGCGCCCGGCTGACCGCCGCCTTGGCCCAGGCCGGCATCACCGCCCTGCCGGTGATCGTCGCGCCGGGCGAGCAGACCAAGAGCTTCGCGGGCCTGGCCGACGTCTCCGACCGCCTGCTGGCCCTGGAGCTGGACCGCGGCGACCTGGTCACCGCGTTCGGCGGCGGCGTGGTCGGCGACCTCGCGGGCTTCGCGGCGGCGATCTACAAGCGCGGCATCGACTTCGTGCAGATCCCCACCACCCTGCTGGCCCAGGTGGATTCCTCAGTCGGCGGCAAGACCGCCATCGACACCCCGCGCGGCAAGAACCTGGTCGGCGCCTTCCATCAGCCGAAGCTGGTGCTGGCCGACCTGGGCGTGCTCGCCACCCTGCCCGAGCGCGAGATGCGCGCCGGCTATGCCGAGGTGATAAAGTACGGCCTGCTGGGCGATCTCGCCTTCTTCGAGTGGCTGGAAATCAACGTCGCCGGCGTGCTGGCCCGCGAGCCGGCTGCCCTGGCCGCCGCCGTCGCGCGTTCTGTCGAGATGAAAGCCGAGATCGTCGCCGAGGATGAACGCGAACAGGGCCGCCGCGCGCTGCTGAACCTGGGCCATACCTTCGCCCACGCCCTGGAGGCCGAGACCGGCTACGGCGACGCCCTGCTGCACGGCGAGGCGGTCGGCGTCGGCATGGCGCTGGCCCTCCGGTTCTCGGCCGCCCAGGGGTTGATGAGCGGCCAGGACGCCGGCCGCGCTGCCCGCGCCATCGCCGCCTCCGGCCTGCCCACCACGATGCAACACGTCCCCGGCCACCCGTTCGACGCTGCCCGCCTGGTCGCCCACATGGGCCAGGACAAGAAGGCTGAGGGCGGCCGGCTGACCTTCATCCTGGCCCGCGCCCTGGGCGACGCCTTTGTCGCCCGCGACGTCGACGCCGCCGCCGTCCATCACTTCCTCATTCGCGAAGGAGCCCGCTAGTGGCCGCCCTCCTGGCGCTCGCCCCCCTCGTCTTCACCCTGCTGGCCATCTCCGCGGTGTTCTCAGCGGCGGAGACCGCGCTGACGGGCGCCAGCCGCGGCCGGATGCACCAGCTGGAGCGCGAGGGCGATCGCGCCGCGCGGCGCGTCAACAAGCTGCTGGCCGACCAGGAGACGATGATCGGCTCGGTCCTGCTGGGCAACAACCTGATCAACATCCTGGCCTCGGCGCTGGCGACCCAGGTGATCACCCGCGCCATCCCCGGCGGCTGGGGCGTGGCCGCCGCCACCGCGCTGATGACCGTGCTGGTGCTGGTGTTCGCCGAGGTGCTGCCCAAGACCGTGGCCATCGTCCGCTCGGACGACGTGGCCCGCCTGCTGTCGGCCCCGACCCTGGTGGTGGTCCGCGTCGCCGGGCCGATCATCTTCGGGATCCAGTATGTGATCCGCAAGACCCTGGGCCTGTTCGGCATGCGCCTGGGCATGGAGACCGACGTGCTGGCCGCCCACGAGGAGATCCGCGGCGCGGTCGAGTACCACCACTCCGAGGGCCTGGTGGAGAGCGGCGACCGCTACATGCTGGGGGGCGTGCTGGACCTGGGCGAGATGGACGTCTCCGAGGTGATGGTCCACCGCCGCTCCATGGGCACCGTCGACGGCGGTCTCAGCGCGCGCGAGATCGTCGCCGCCACCCTGGCCAGCCAGCACAGCCGGGTGCCGATCTACCACGACGACCCGGAGAACGTGGTCGGCGTGCTGCACGTCAAGGACCTGCTTCAGGCCCTGGCCAACACCGACGGCCGGATCGACGACCTCGATATCGCGCCGATCCTGCGCGAGCCCTGGTTCATCCCCGAAACCACCAGCCTGAAGGACCAGCTGGCCGCCTTCCTAAAACGCCAGGTCCACTTCGCCCTGGTGGTCGACGAATACGGCGCCCTGCAGGGGCTGGTGACCCTGGAGGACATCCTCGAGGAGATCGTCGGCGAGATCGAGGACGAGCACGACACCGTCGCCGCCGGCGTCAAGCCCAACGCGGACGGCTCGGTCATCGTCGAGGGCTCGGTGACCATCCGCGACCTGAACCGCGCCATGGACTGGGACCTGCCCGACGCCGAGGCCGTCACCGTCGCCGGCCTGCTGATCCACGAGGCCCAGGCGATCCCCGAGGTCGGCCAGGCCTACACCTTCCACCGCCACCGCTGGCGCGTCGAAGCCCGCAAGGGCGCGCGGGTCACCTCGCTGCGGATCGAACCCCTGCCCGCGCTCCCGGACGAGGAATAGGCGCCCCTACCCCTCGCGGAAGTAGGGCTCCACGGGGCCTTGCAGCTTCATGGTCAGGGCGTTGCCGTGGCGGTCCTTGGAATTGCCCACCGAGAGCCGCACCCAGCCCTCGCTGACGCAGTATTCCTCGACGTTGGTCTTGTCCTGGCCCTTGAACCGCACGCCGACGTTCCGCTGCAGGACGGCCTCGTCATAGAAGGGGCTGTTCGGGTCCACCGAGAGGCGGTCCGGGAGGGTCGGGATGGTGTCTTCGCTCATGCGCCGGGACCTCGCACGCCCGGCGCTCCCGTTCAAGGCGCCCGGTTAAGCACCCCTTCCACCCCTTCGGGGTCCCCTTTCCCGCAAGCGGGTGAGGAACTCGAAGCGCTTCAGGTCCTCCCCCGAAGGGAACACTTCGGGGAAGGGGGACCGCGAAGCGGTGGAGGGGGCGCTGAGGCCGGGCGCAGAGGCTCGGCCCCCGTTGCCAAGATCGCCGCAACCCTGTTCAAACGGGCTTCATGAAACTCGCCGTCGCCGCGCTTGCGGCCTTCCTGGTCGCCCTTCCCGCCATGGCCGAAAAGCTCCCGCCGCAACGCGTCTTCGACAGCCCCGAGCTCTCCGGCCCGCGCGCCCGGGGGGTCAAGCTGTCGCCCGACGGCAAGGCAGTGACCTACATCAAGACCCGCGCCGACGACCTCACGGTCACCGACCTGTGGATTGCCGACGTGGCCGGCGGCGAGCCGCGCCTGCTGCTCGACGGCAAGTCACTGGCCCCGGAGGCCCGCGACCTCTCCGAGGCCGAGAAGGCCCGGCGCGAGCGGGCCGGCGTCGCCACCCGCGGGATCGTCGATTACGAGTGGGACCGCCAGGGCCGGGTCATCCTGGCGCCGGTCGAGGGCGACCTGTGGGTCTATGACGTGGCCGCCGGAGCCGCGCGCCAGCTGACCCACACCGCCAGCGACGAGATCGACGCCAAGGTCTCGCCCAAGGGGGCCTTCGTCTCCTTCGTCCGCGACGACAACCTCTACATCGTCCCCACCACCGGCGGCGCCGAGCGGGCGCTGACCAGGGGCGGCACGGAGCTGAAGAGCTGGGCCACCGCCGAGTTCATCGCCCAGGAGGAGATGGACCGTCACACCGGCTACTGGTGGAGCCCCGACGACAGCCGCCTGGCGGTGGCCTTCGTCGACCAGACCCCGATCGACATTGTCGAGCGTCCGGAGGTGAACGCCACCGGCGCCAGGGTGGTGGCGCAGCGCTATCCCCGCCCCGGCCGCCCCAACGCCAGGGTCGACCTCTACATCCAGCCGCTGGCCGGCCCGCGCCTGAAGGTCGACCTGGGCGGCAACCCCGACGTCTACCTGGCCCGCGTCGACTGGTCGAAGGACGGCCGGACCCTCTACGTCCAGCGCGAGGCCCGCGACCAGCGCCGCCTGGACCTGCTGGCCATCGACGCCGCCACCGGCAAGGGCAAGGTGATCCTGAGCGAGACCAGCCCGCACTGGGTCGACCTCACCGAAGACTTCCGCCCGCTGGCCGACGGGACCTTCCTGTGGTCGTCGGAGACCTCCGGCTACCGCCACCTCTATCTGCACGGCGCCGACGGCAAGCTGATCCGCGCGGTGACCTCCGGCGACTGGCCGGTGGACCAGGTCGAGGGCGTGGACGAGGCCACGGCCAGCGTCATCTTCTCGGCCCACAAGGACACCCCGCTGGAGCGGCGGATCTATTCTGTCTCCTACGCCACCCCCGGCCCGCCCAGGGCGCTGACCCCGCCCGGAGGCCAGTGGACGGTCACCGTGGCCGAGCAGGGCGGCGCCTTCGTCGGAACCTACAACGACCCCACGACCCCGCCGCAGACCGCCCTCTACCGCGCCGACGGCAGCCGGGTGCGCTGGATCGAGCAGAATGCGCTGATCGCCAGCCACCCGTTCTGGCCCTACGTGGAGCGCCTGCGCGAGCCGGCCTTCGGGACCGTCAAGGCCGCCGACGGCCAGGACCTGTACTGGTCGCTGCGCACCCCGCCGGACTTCGACGCCACGAAGCGATACCCGGCGATCGTCCAGGTCTACGGCGGCCCCGGCAGCGCCCTGGTCTCGCGCAGCTGGGCCACGCCTGAGGACCAGATCCTGCTCGACGCCGGCTACATCCTGTTCAAGCTGGACAACCGCGGCACGCCCAACCGCGCCCTGGCCTTCAAGACCGCCATCGACCGGCGGATGGGCCAGATGGAGGTCGACGACCAGATCGCCGGCGCCCGCTATCTTCAGTCCCTGCCCTACGTGGACAAGGACCGCCTGGGCGTCACCGGCTGGTCCTACGGCGGCTACATGACCCTGCTGCTGCTGACCACCCCCGACAGCCCGTTCCGGGCCGGGGTCGCCGGGGCGCCGGTCACCGACTGGCGGCTCTACGACACCCACTACACCGAGCGCTTCATGGGCACGCCGGCCGACAATGTCTCAGGCTATGCCGCCACCGAGGTGGTCGCCCGCCTGCCGCGCCTCAAGCCCGGCGCCCTGCTGCTGATGCACGGCATGGCCGACGACAACGTCACCTTCGACCACTCAACCCGCGTGCTGTTCGCCTTGCAGGCGGCCGGCACGCCGTTCGAGACCATGGTCTACCCCGGCCTGCGTCACCGCGGCGGCTGGACGCCCAAGAACCGCATGCACCGCACCATGATGACCGTCGACTTCTTCGACCGGAAGCTGAAGCCGGGCGCCTGAGCCGCAAACCTTCCCACCGGGGTCGCCGCGGCAGCCTGGCTCTGGCGAGCGGCGAGGAACCGCCTTATCCTGGCCGGGCGTGTCAGTCAGGAGCCGTCGTGATCAAGTCGATCGTCGGGGGCGTGGCGGCGGCTGCGCTTCTGTCCGGGCCGGGCCATGCCGCGCCCGCCCACACCTCCGCCCACACCCCCGCGCCCAAGGCCGCCCGCGCGCCCGCGGCGGGCGGCGCGCTGGCCTGGGTGGTCACGCCCACCGAGACCGGCTGCCGCGCCGACCTGGAGCTGACCAGCCACTCCGGCGCCATCACCCCGGTCAGCCTGATCTCGGACGGCCAGCTGGTCAGCCTGCGGTTCTTCAAGGAGGACCTGCCGGCCCGCGCCTTCCTGCCGATCCGCATCGACAAGGCGCGGTTCTCCAACCTGATGCTGCGCGGCGCCGACGGGTCCGGCGAACTGGTCCTGTCCGAGGAGTCGGAGGCGGCGCTGCGCAAGGGCGGGACCCTGGGCATCGCCTGGCTGACCGAGGAGCCGCTTTCGGCCGCCCTGGGCGGGTCGGAACAGGGGCTGGCGGACCTGCGGATCTGCGGCGCGCAGACCGCCTCGCGCCACCGCGAGCGGGTGACCACCGAGCTCGCCGTTCGCGAACGGACCGAGACGGAGGCCCGCGCCAAGGCCCTCAACGACGCCCAGCTGGCCGCCGTCCAGGCCCAGGTCGCCGCCGCCGAGGCCCAGCGCCGCCAGGTCGAGGACGTCGCCGAGCGCCAGCGCCGCGCCGACGCCGAGGAGGCCGCAGAACGCCAGCGCCGGGCCGACGCGGCCATCCAGGCCGAGGCCCAGGCGGCGCAGGACCGCGCCTATCGCGAAGCGCGTCAGCGGGCCTATGACGAGGCGGAGCGCCGGCGCGTCTACCCGCCGCAGGATCAGGATGATGATCCGCGCTGGGCGCCGCCGCCCTATTATCCGCCGCCCCGCTACCGCGACGAGCGGTACTGAGCGCGTCGTTCTAGAGGGTGGCCGGAAGGCCGCGGCGGCGGCGTAGCGTATAGCCCACCACGCCGAAGCCGAGGATCATCAGGCCCCAGGCGCCGGGCTCGGGCACAGCGCCGGACCCGGGGCCGCCTCCGCCGCCGCCCGAACCACCGCCGCCCGTGCCGCCTGCGCCGCCACCGCCGCCGCCACCGCCACCGCCGTCGAACACATCCACCGGAGTCGTACCCCCGCCGCCGGCCGGGCCGGTCGGGAAGGGCGGGTTGACCGGCGGACTCGGCGGAGCCGGGGGCGTGAAGGGGTCCGTGCCGCCGATGGGCGGGACCGGAGTCGGGCCGCCGGTCGGAGTCGTCGGCGTGGTTGGGGTCGTCGGCGTGGTTGGGGTCGTCGGACCGGCGCCGCCGCCACCGCCGCCACCGCCGCCCGTGCCGCCGCCGGGGAACAGGCCGGAGGGCGGGGCGAGATCCTCACCGCCGCCGGGGCCAGGATCGAGGAAGGTCGTGCCGCCGGCCGGGTCGCCGCCGGTCGGGGGCGTGGCCGGGTCGCCTCCGGCGGTCGCGGTCGGGCCGGAGTCGCCGCCGGCGCCCGCAGGCGTGCTTGAATCGGGGCCCTGGTCGGTGGGATTGCCCGTCGGACCGCCACCGCCGCCCGCACCGCCGCCGCCGCCGTCGTCACTGCCGCCACCCGCGCCAGGATCGCCGCCGCCGCCGCCGCCGCCCGTACCGGGCCTGCCGCCGTGGTCGCCGCCCGGCGCCGGGCTGTCGGGAGACGGCGTGCCGCCCTGGAACAGGTTCAGGCGCCCGCCCGAGAGGTCGCCAACGCCTTCCATGAGGGTCGGCGACGCCATGGCGGCAGCCGCGAACATCATGAAGACCGCGCCGCCGTGGCGGCTGGCCTTGCGATGCCAGGGCTCGCCTGGACAAACCTCGGGGCGCACCGCCGCATGCCAGGGCGCCAGGGCGCAGATCTCGCCGTCCGGTCCCATAACGCGGCCGGGCCACATCCAGCTCCACAGCCAGCTCGCGCGCCACCAGCGCGCCAGGCCCAGGTCGACCACGCTGGGCCAGATCCAGGCCAGCAGCGCGCCGATCGGACCCCAGTGGCGCTTGCCGAACTTCACGTCGTGGACCGCGCTGGGCCACATCCAGGCGATCAGCGCGCTTAGCCACAGGAAGCCCAGGCCGGACTCGTCGACGCCGCGCGCCGCCGGCCACAGCCAGGCGGCCACGGTCGCCCGCAGCCCGGTGCGCTCACGCTCGTCCGCGGCGGGCCACACCCAGGCCAGGGCGCGGTGCAGCCGCCCCCGCCGGGCGTCCTTGATCGAGTTCATGCTCATGGGCGTTGCGCCGCATGGCAGTCTGGATCGGCCCAACTGATCGTCTGAAAGGTCAACGGCGTGTCTGCTCTATGGTCACAACCGGGCGTCGATTCCGCGGAACCTTGGCCCATGCTCAAGGTGCCGCATTTTGGTCCAGAAGTCGTTAAGCCAGCGCGACACGCGACGCTTTGCCTCGCTTGACCAGCCTCGCCGCGCGCCCGTAGCCGGTCCGCGGCGCCCACGGGCCAGCGATCGCCGGAACCCCTGGAAATGGCGAGCTTTTCAAGCTGCGCCCGCATCGTCGTCGCTCCTCGCATGGCCGGCGTCCACGCGCCGAAAAAGCTGCGAGCCCCTGTGTCAGCCTGACCTTGGCGCCCGCATTTCCACGTTGCAATGCAAGACCCTCGCCAGGCGAGGGCCAGGAGCCTGACGCGCGATATCCGCGCGCCGGGGCCCCACCTGAGGTGGCGCCGGGCGCAGTCCAACGACAGGCTCGGAGCCGTCGGGCATGGCTTTGCCGGCGCCCGTTCGGCGCCGGCCGCTCGCCATGGCCGCGCTCTCGCCGCCCTGCGGTCCGTGAGCCCCAATTCGCTCTATCCCAACCGGCTTGGACGTACCCAACGCCCTTGCCGCCATGCTCAGTTACGTCGCCGACCTAGGCCCAGACGCCGCCCGCGGGTGCGGCGCGGCGCCGCACGTCGGCTCGCGTGGGCCGCCGGGTCTGCTAACCTCGCGGCGATCCATGACGAGGACGCGATGCGATCGATCCTTCCCGCCGCCCTGCTCCTGACGCTTGGCGTCCTGACCGGCGCGCCCGCCGCGGCCAGGGACTGCGACCGCGCCTGCGTGGCGGGGGTCACCGACGCGGTGCTGGCCGCCCTGCGGTCCGGAGACCCGGGCAAGGTGCTGCCGCGTGGCGTGCGGATCACCGAGAACGGCCGCGACATCCGCCTGGCCGACAGCCAGCTGCACGCCATCGGCAAGATCCTCTACCGCCACGACTTCGCCGAGCCCGCCGCCGGGGCCGCCGGGGTCAATGGCGCGGCCGAGGCGGCCGGCGGGCCCGAGGTGTTTTCCCTGCGGCTGAAGCTGAAGGGCGACCGGGTGGACGAGGTCGAGACGGTGGTCACCCGCCGAACCGAGGCCTCGATCTTCGCGCCCCAGACCATGGCCGGGAAACCCGAGTGGGACCAGGAACTGCCGCCCCCCCGCCGCACGCCGCGCGAGACGATGATCGCCGCGGCCAACGCCTATTTCGACGGGATCCAGGCGGCGGACGGCGCGGCCGTGGCCGCCGCGCCGGGCTGCAACCGCTATGAGAACGGCGCCAGGACCACCAACCGGCCCGGCGGCCCGCAGGACGGCTGCAAGGGTCTCTCCGGCTTCGGCTATATCCAGCGCGTCCGCGACCGGCGCTTCCCGCTGGCTGACGAGGCGCGCGGCCTGGTGTGGGCGCTGGTGGTGTTCGACATTCCCGGCGGCCCCTATGAGGTCAAGGTGGACGGCCAGGTCCGCAAGCTGGTGCGGGAGCCGCGCAGCATCCTGATCGGCGAGCTGTTCAAGATCGACGCCGGCCAGATCCAGGACATCGAGGTGGTGATGCGCAACGCGCCCCTGGCAGCCGGCGCGGGCTGGGCCCCGCCGAAGAAGAAGAAATAGCCCGGACACGAAAAAGGGCCCGCAAGGGGCCCTCATCCGAAGCTGGGCGCGGGTCCGGGGGTATCAGGCGCCCAGGCCGAACGAGCCGACGGCGGCGATCAGGCCGAGGAACAGCAGGAAGGTCGGGGCGATCCGGTCGATCGCGCGTTCGAAGCTGGTGAAGGTCATGACACACACCTTGAGGTCTTTATGAGGGAACCCCGGGGGAGCGGGGCTGTCCGTCTGGACACCGTTTAGATAGCATCATCTGAACACTGCACAGATCAGCAATTTCACAGACCCACTATGCGTTTGTGCATGAGCCCCCTCCTCTCCCCCGCGAAGCGAGAGGGAGAGGGTAGGGAGAGGGCCGGCGCGTGAGACCGTGATCCGCCGTGGGTCCAGCCATGACTCCGTCACGCCGCCGCCGCGGGCCCTTGCATCACCAACGGGAGAGCCTTCGAAGCCCAGCCGACCCTCTCCCTACCCTCTCCCTCTCGGCTCCGCCGGGGGAGAGGAGAGGTGTTCAACTAGCGACGATCGTCGTAGCCGCGGCCATCGTAGCCACGGCCGTCGTAGCGGTAACTCGTCTCAGACCCGTAGCGGTCCTGGCTCCAGGCATTGTCGCGATAGTAGCGGCGCTGATCGTAGCCGCCGTAGCGCGCATCCTGGTGGTAGGGCCGTTCGTCGCGATAGCCGTAGCGGCTGCGATAATCGCGGTCGTGATGCGAGGTCGCCACCGCGCCCAGGGCTGCGCCGGCCACCGCGCCGATGGCCACGCCCTCGGTCCGGCCGTGGGAGACGGCCGCGCCAGCCACCCCGCCCAGCAGGGCGCCCAGCAAGGCGTTCTGGGTCTGGCTGGCGGCCAGGGCGCCGCTGGCCGGCAGGGCGATCGCGCCCGCCGTGGCCACCGCGATGGCGATCTTGGTGACTGTGCTGGTCATGGCGCAACTCCTTGGCTCGACCGCGACCCCGGAAACCGGGGCCTCTGCGGCGACCTTGAAGCCAACCTAGTCCTGTCGCCCTGAACCCAGGCCGTGGCCCGCGTTCACCGGAGCGACAGGATCCTCCCGTCTGCGCAATGGGAGGATCCCGCCCCTCGGGGGAGGCGCCTGCTCGCACAAGCAGGCGGCCGTCGTCGCAATGATCCGGTCGGGTAAGGCGGATCCAGCGGCGACCCCCAGACCGCGTGTGTGGCCTGGATTGCAGCCTCAGAAGACGCTGTTCGCCCGGGAGCGGGAAGGTGCGACGGCGTGCGCCAACGTGCGCCGCGATGCAGGTTTTCCCCTGAGAGGCGAGTTGCCCCCCGCTCAGCCGTCCTCGCCATAGGCCGGTCCGCGGGCCAGCGACCGCGCCAGCGGCATGCGTAGCAGCCAGTCGCCGCCCAGCGCCAGCTGCGACGGCCCGGTCTCGGGGACCAGGTGCGCCGCCAGCGCTTCGGGCACCGAGCCCTCGGGCGCCACGGGATTGCTGGCCGCCAGCGCGGCGAAGCGGGCGTCGTCGGCCGCGACATCGCCGCTTAGTTCGCCGATCCGCTCGAACACCATCACCGAGGCGGTCGGCGTGCGCCCCGGATCCAGGGCCGCGCCCAGGATCAGGCCGTCCACCACCTGGGCCTTGGCGGCCGGTACGCCGTTGAAAATGCCGAAGATCAGCGCCCCACTGGTCAGGTCGGTGGCCACGCAGAACAGCTGGTTCTGCAGCGGCAGCATCCAGCCCTCCACCGCCTGGCCGCCCGTGCCCATGCGCAGCGCCAGCAGCCCCTGGGCGTCCAGCCGCAGCATCCCATGGTCGTGGAGGAACCGTCCCGGCTGTTGCTGATAGGGCCGCGTCGAGCGAAAGAAGCCTTCGTAGGAGGGGCCGCGCAACGCCGTGGTCGCCCGCATCTGGTCCAGCAGCGGCAGCGGCAGGCCCTGCACCATGACGCCGGCCGCCGACAGCCCCGGCACCGATCCGGGGTCGGCCCCCAGCCGCTCGGCGAAATCGGCCAGGCCGCGATCCCAGTCGAGCGCGGTGAAGCCCTCGATCCGCGCCGCGATCAGCCCGGTCAGGCGCGACAGGTTGTGACCCGACGGCGCCGCGGCGCCGGTCACCCAACGCCCCACCACCGACTTGTCCACTTCCAGGTCCGCCGCCAGCCGCCCCCGGCTCAACGACAAGGCTTTCAGAGTCAGCGCCAGCTTGGCGCTGAATGGTTCCGACATCGCAGACTTACTCCCGACCCGCGAATCCTAGCCGAGAACGCGTTACGAATCTCTCCCGCCGAGGAGGTCGCTGTTCGGACACCAAAAAAGGGCCCTGGGGAGGGGCCCTTTTAAGGATGCGGGAAAGTCGGACGGGGGAGACCGACTAAGCGCTCAAGCCCGCCGCGGCGAAACCGACCACCAGGACCAGCATCGCCATGGTCAGGATCGTGGGGGCGATCCGTTCGAACCGGCGAGCGAGGGTGGCGAAGGTCATGTCACACCGAGGGGCTGCTCTGGGGAACCCCGTGGGGAGCGGGGCCGTCCGTCTGGACAACCCCTAAGTAGCACCGCTTCGGTTACCCAATGATCAGCGAGTTCGCCGGACCGGTCTGCATTTCCGCACGCATCCGGCGCAGAAACGATGCAGAGATCGGATTCCTAACGCTTGCGGTACACCGGCCGTTGGCCGCCGCCCACCCGGGGCGCGGCGTCGCGGTGGCGGAAGGTGATCCGGCCGCGGTCCATGTCGTAGGGGGTCATCTCGACCGTCACCTTGTCGCCCACCATGGAGCGGATGCGGTTCTTCTTCATCTTGCCGGCGGTGTAGGCCAGGATCTCGTGGTCGTTCTCCAGGCGCACGCGGAACCGGCCTTCGGGCAGGAGCTCCGTGATCTGCCCCTCGAACTCAACAAGATCTTCCTTCGCCATGCAGACTGTCTTTCGATTGTGGTTTCACGCCCGCCGGGGCGGAACCCCGGTGAGCGCGCGCTCTATCTCACGCCGCCGCCCTCTCGCCAAATCCAAACCGCGCGCGAGACAAGCGGGACCTTGCGCCAATAACCCGCTGAGCGCGCGAACGATCCGGTCGGGAGGCCGTCGCCATAGGTCCCCGGTCCGGTTCGGTCATCTTGGCCTCCAGTTCCGCGCCGCGGATTGACAGGCCTCGCCGGGCTGGGCGCTATGCGGCCCCGCTCATTCGCCGAGGCCCCGCCCCCATGGCCAAGTTCGACAACATCCTGCAGACCATTGGCAATACCCCGCTGGTCCGCATCAACAAGCTCGCCCCCGACCACGTCACCCTCTACGCCAAGATCGAGGCGTTCAACCCGCTGGGCTCGGTCAAGGACCGCCTGGCGCTGGGCGTCATCGAGGCGGCCGAGCAGAGCGGCGCGCTCAAGCCCGGCCAGACTGTGATCGAGGCCACCAGCGGCAACACCGGCATCGGCCTGGCCATGGTCTGCGCGCAGAAGGGCTATCCCCTGGTGGTGGTGATGGCCGAGAGCTTCTCCATTGAGCGACGTCGGCTGATGCGGTTCCTGGGCGCCAAGGTGGTCCTGACCCCCGCCGCCCTGCGCGGCACGGGCATGGTCAACAAGGCCATCGACCTGGCCAAGGCCAACGGCTGGTTCCTGACCCGCCAGTTCGAGAACGAGGCCAACCCCGACATGCACTCGCGCACCACTGCGCGCGAGTTGCTGGCCGACCTGAAGGGCGAGCGGTTCGACTACTGGGTGACCGGCTACGGCACCGGCGGCACCCTGAAGGGCGTCGCGCGCGTCCTGCGCGAGGAGCGTCCGGAGACCAAGATCGTGGTCTGCGAGCCCATCGACGCCCAGCTGCTCGGCTCCGGCCAGCCACAGCAGCGTCTGGCGGACGGCGGCCCGGCCGCCGGGCACCCGGCCTGGGCGCCCCACCCGATGCAGGGCTGGACGCCTGACTTCATCCCCAAGCTCACCGGCGACGCCGTCGAGGCCCATCTCTACGATCAGGTGATCCCCGTTACCGGCCCCGACGCCCTGCGGCTCAGCCGGGCGCTGGCGCAGCAGGAGGGGATCTTCGTCGGCATCACCGCCGGCGCCACTCTGGCCGGTGCGCTGAAGGTGGCCGAGACCGCCGCCCCAGGCTCCACGATCGTCTGCATGCTGCCCGATACCGGGGAGCGCTACCTCTCCACCCCGCTGTTCGCCGACGTTCCGGCCGAGATGACGCCCGAGGAGGTCTCGATCTTCCGCTCCTCGCCGATGTACGCCGAGGCGGTCACGGTCACGCCGCCGACCTGACGCCCGACCCGGCCCCGAAGATCACGGGTTGGTGAGCGCGGCATATGAGCCGCGGTTGCATCCGTACAACTGGACAGCGTGGAACCGCCACGCCGTCACCCACGGATGCCCCTATGTCACTCGCCGCCCACAAGCCCCTCGTCGCGATCCACAAGAACGACCTGGCGTGGATCATCGCGCTCTACCACGCGATCCACGACGGCGACCCGGCGCCGGATATTTCCGCCGCCAAGGCCGCCCTCGCCGCCACCAGTGTGATTCGCGGGCTGGCCCCCTACCTCGACGCCGGCAAGCACAAGGCCGTAATGGCCGCGCTAGGCTAGCCTTGCCACCGCGCCGCCTCTCCGTCGGGCCCGCGGAGAGGGGCGGCGCGCCCGTGCAACGCACGCCCTCCCGGCTAGAGCTTATCTGGTTCAAGTGGACGCACTTGAACCAGCTAAAAACGCTCTAACTGTTTGAGTTAGAGCGCGTCGGGCGGCGAAACCGGTATCCACTTTCGCCTGACGCGCTCTAGCCTGCGCGCGAACCAGGAGGGACGCATGGCGGGTCTGAAGGACAAGCGCGGCTTCATCGACAAGGAGCGTCTCGACCTCACCGAGCGCAAGGCGATGGAGTACTGGATGAAGCGCTGGGGCGTGACCCGGGACCAGCTCACCGCCGCCCACCGCAAGGTCGGCCGCCTCACCAAGGACATCGCCACGGAACTCGGCAAGAAGCGCTGAGGCCGTCGATGTCCCTTCCAACCGACCTCTGCTAAACAACCCCCATGTCCGATCCCCTGCCCCGCCCTGAGGCCGACGCCGCCGAGATCCGCCGTTCCAAGCTGATCGGCCGGGCCATCATCGTCGCCTTCGGCCTGCTGCTGGCCGCCTATTTCGTGCCCCTCGCCTGGACCCAGATCCATGGCGGCTGGTAGGCGCGCGCCGCCACGCCGATTGGCGGCATCGCTTCGGCCCGCGGGGCGTTAGGTCGTCATGAGATATTCCAACCCCTGGCTCCGCCTGACCCACGACATGATCCGGCTGAGCGCGGAGGCCAGCGGGGTGATCGCCCTGCGAACCCTGAAGATGGCCGCCGGCGGGACCGCGGCCGCCGCCGAGGCCGAGCTGATGGTCGCCGAGAAGCTGAAGGCCGCCGCCGAGGTCCAGACCCAGTTCTGGACCAGCGCGCTCAGCGGCTCCGGCCACCTGGCCCCCAACCGCGCCATCGCCCACTACCGCAAGCGTGTCCGCGCCAACGCGCGGCGCCTGTCGAAGTAGGGCGCTCGCCCCCTCTAAAATGCCGATCACCCCTGCCCCAGCGCCTCGGCGATCAGCTGCTGGGTGATCCGCTGGGCGGGGGGCGCGGTCTCGTCCATGCGCTGGATCAGGCCCACGAACAGCAGCTCGTTCTCCGGGTCGATCCAGAACCAGGTGCCGGCCGCGCCGTCCCACTGATAGGTCCCGCGCCCCACCTTCGATCCCGCCAGGACGGGATCGGTGAACACCGCGCCGTTGAAGCCATAGCCGAAGCCCGGCCGGATCGCCTGGTGGCCGACCCCGTAGCCGCCGGCCATGATCTGCGGCGACAGGTGGTTGGCGGTCATCAGCGCCACGGCCTGCGGCGTCAGGATCCGCACTCCGTCCAGCTCGCCCTTGTTCAGCAGCATCTGCGCGAAGCGGGCGTAGTCGTCGGCCGTGGAGAACAGCCCGCCGCCGCCCGAGGCGATCTTCGGGATGCGCCCGGCGTCGGGGCCGAACAGCGGCCGCTCCACCACCACCAGGCCGCGGGTCTTGCTCTTCCGGTAGAGGGTCGCCAGCCGCGGCAACTTGTCGGCCGGCACATAGAAGTCGGTGTCGACCATCCCCAGCGGCTGGAACATCCGCTCGCGCATGAAGTCCGGCAGGCTCTGGCCGGACAGGGTCTCGACGATCGCCCCCTGCACGTCCATGCCGATGGAATAGCGCCACTTGCGCCCGGGCTCGTAGGCCAGCGGCGCCGACGCCAGCCGGCGCATCATCTCGCCCAGGTTGTCGGCCTGCCAGACGCCGGCGGCAATATAGGCCGCGTCCACCGCTTCGCTGGGATCGAAGCCGTAGCCCAGCCCCGCCGTGTGGGTCATCACCTCACGCAGGGTCGGCGGATGGGCCGGGGCGCCGCCGCCCAACAGCTTCACGTCGGCGAACTCGGGCAGGTATTTCGCCACCGGGTCGTCCGGCGACCACAGGCCCTGGTCGTGCAGGATCATCATCGCCACGGCGGTGACCGGCTTGGTCATCGAATAGATCCGGAATATGGTGTCGTGGGCCAGGGCTTCGCCGCTCGCCAGGTCCTTCAGCCCCTGCGCCGAGCGATGCACCACCTGGCCGCGCCGGGCCACCAGGGTCACCGCCCCGGCCAACGCCCCGGCCCCGATCAGCTCGCCCAGCGCCGCATCCACCCGCGCCAGCCCCGCCGCCGACAGGCCGCCCGACTCCGCCGACCCATGGCCCAACACTGCGTTCATCGTCCGCCCTCCCGTCGAGGCGATCAGACAAGGCCGCCGGGCGGCGGATGGCAAGCCTCCGGGCGTGAAGCGCTTAGGCCGCCCGGACCAGCCCGTCCTGGGTGAGGATCCGTTCCATCCGCCGGCGCACCTGCATCGCCCCGGCGTCGGAGGCGAAGGTCACCTCGGCGCGCACGTCGCCCAGAGCGTCCAGGTGGCGCTCGACGGCTTCGAGCACGGCGATATCCTGGTCCACAACCCCGTCGTTGCGGGCCATCAGGGCAGCCGAGATGCCGTCGGCGTCGCGGGCGAAGTTGCGGGCCGCGGCGGTGAAGTAGTGGGTGCTGGTCGCGGTCTCCGGCGTCACCCCGTGCAGGAAGTTCATCTCGCCCAGCAGGTCCAGCATCTGGCCGTCGGCGGTGGCGTTGAAGGTCTGCGAGCCCACCGAATTGACCAGCGACACGCCCAGCAGCTCCACCCGGATGCGGGCCATCAGATAGTCGCCCAGGCCGTCGAACACCGCGCGGGAGCTGTCGTCGGCGGCCATCGGCGGCACCGTGCGCCAGACGCTGAAGCGGGTCTCGGTCTCGACCATCTCGGTGGCGATCGGGTCGGGCCGGGCGGCGGCGTTGCCCAGGGTCGAGGGGTGAACGAACTCGATGTGCGACTGGTCGAACAGGTTCTCGATCAGCAGCTGGGCGCGGGCGGCCAGGCGGCGCGGCGGCGCCACGTCGACCCGCCAGCCGGGCCCCTCCAGCCCCACCGACGCCAGGTCCGGCAGCCGCGCCAGGTGCGGCGGCGTCGCCCATCCAGATCCACAGGCCCGGCCCGCGCTCGACCAGCGGATAGGCCTTCAGCGCGAAGCTGGGCGGGGCCCGCTGGTCCAGGGGCGCGCGGGCGCAGCGTCCGATGCGGTCGAACCGCGCCCCGTGATAGGGGCAGACGATGGTGTCGTCGATCACCGGCGCCCCGGCCAGCGGCATCCAGCGGTGCGGGCACATCCCCGCCAATGCGACGGCCTCGCCGGCCTTGGTGCGGTAGACGACGATGTCCTCGCCCAGGATGGTCCGCCCCAGCGGCCGCTCGCCGATCTCGTCCGCCCAGGCCGCGATGTACCACTGGTTCCGCGCGAACACCGGGCCGGCTCGGAAGGGGTAATTCAAGGCGCGGCTCCGATCGGCGACGAGGGCCTCCACGCTTCGGAGGCCGTGGTTAATCGCGCGATAACCGGGCCTGGGCGGATTGTCGCAGCCGCCCATCCGGGGCCCAGGTCCCAGGCTGGCTGTTTCGGCCGGCGGCGATGTCTGTCAGGGTCGGGCCAGGGCAACGGGGAATGGCTGTGACGACCAAGGAAACCACCATCCTGGCGCTGATGGGCTTCGGCATCTGGGTGTCCGGCGTCATCACCTTCCGCTTCGGCGGGGCGCTGCTGTTTGAGAGCGGCCTGCCGATCCTGCTGGCCAGCGGGGTCGGCATCGCCATCAGCGTCTGCCTGCTGCTGCGCACCACCATGAGCTGGCGCAAGGCGCCGGCCGCCCAGGCCCTGGCGGTCGCCACGATCATGGGCCTGCCCGGCCTGTTCTGCGATGTGGTCTATATCCTCAACTTCAGCGCGCTCACCGGCCTGAAGCCCACCACCGCCGGCCCCTTCGCCGCCGTGGTGATCTTCGGCAACGCCGTGCTGCTGACCTACGGACTGGTCACGGCCGCGCGAGCCGCCCGCGCCTGACGCGAAGGTAGGCGTCCAAAAAACCAAGAACGGCGGTTCGCCGCGATCTTCTGGCGCGACTTGGCGACAGCTCTGCCGCTAGGCTCGGTTGCGCGTTGCGTTCCGGTAGCGCCCGGGGCTCAGGCCCACAGCCCTGGTAAAGGCCTTGGTGAAATTGGCCTGGCCGGAAAAACGGCAGGTCAGGGAAATGTCGACCAGCGACGTCCCCGAATAGGCCAGCAGCTGCTTCGCCCGGTCGAGCCGTCGCTCGCTGAGGTAGGCGTGGGGTGGACGTCCCATGGCGAGATGAAACGCCCTGACGAAGTGGAAGACGCTGAAGCAGGCAGCGCCCGCGAGGTCGCTTATGCTGATGTCGCCGTCGAGATTGGCATCGATATAGTCCAGAACTCGATCGAGGCGCCGGCGATCGAGGACGCCCTTCGCCAAGGCCACCGGGGCGCCCGAGGGGGCGGTTTCCGCATGGTCCTTCGCCAGGGTTCCGATCAGTTCGACCGCCAGCGCATCCATCTTCAGACCGCCGGAGGAGGTCTCCTCGTTCAGCTCGCGGACAATGTTGCTGGTCAGTCTCAAGACGGCCGGGTTCGTCACCTGGCACTGATAGCGCAGATCCTGGGCGCGAAAATCCGGGTGACCTTCGTCGATAAGTCCCAGGAAGCTGTGCGGCGGCAGATACACGTGCAGAACTTCGGGCATATCGCCGGAGAGCCGGGTGGCCTCCTCGCAGATGCCGGCCGGGCACAGCCAGATCGTTCCAGGCGTTGCGACGACCTCTTGGCGCACGCCGCCCGACCCTCGCACCGAGTAGGCGGAGTTTGTGTCTCGGATCGTCTGGGTGATCTCGGCGTTGTGCGGCGTAAACGCCCCGATCTCGCCCTCCTGGTGATTCCGAAGCTCGGCCGACAGCAGCGACCAGGCCCGGTTGGCCGACGTTGCGAGAAGCGCCGCGTCCCTGAACTTCTCTAAGCCGTGGCCATCCATGAGAGCCCCCTCGGGCCGCCGCGTTGCGGCCGCAATCATGGACGCCGACATAACCGGCCGCAAGGGTCGCACGCCTGATCAGGAGTATTGGGCAAGACAGGATAAAATCGGTCCGCAGATGCGACGAAGCTCGGCAGCCCGGCGAAACTTAGCAGTTTGAGAAAAGACGCGACAGCGGCTGGCCGTGATCTTTGCCCTCACGGACCACGCAGGCGTCGAGCTGAGCGTGATCCCCCGCAAAGGACAGGAGGGACGTCGCGATGCCGCAATCACAACCGGTCACGGCCCGCGCGGTAAACCGAGGACCCGCTGAGGCGCGGAGCCTGAGCAATACGCGCACGTGGCTGATTGCCGCCGTCCTCGCCCCGCTGGTGGGCGGACCCGCCTGCGCCGAAGCGCTCAAGCCGCTGTTTCAGCAGACGCTGCCAAACATCGAGGGCAAGACCTTCACGGCCGTCGAGGTCGACTTCGCGCCCGGCTCCCGGGCCGATCCCCACAGGCACGGCCAGGCATTCGTCTACGCCTATGTGCTGCAGGGAACCGTCCGCAGCCAGCTCAGCGGGCAGCCTCCACAGACCTATCGCGCCGGTCAAAGCTGGTTCGAGCCCCCCGGCGCCGACCACCTGGTCACCCAAAATCTCAGCCGCTCCGCGCGCGCGCGCCTGCTCGTCGTCTTCATCTCCAACACCGGCGATCCGCTGAAGACCGCCGAACCCGCAAAGGAACGTCACGCCATGCCTACGCTCGCCGCGCCACCCACCCCTCCGGCCGCCATCAGTCAGCCGGCCTCGCAAAAGATGGTCGATGCGCTCTACAGCGCTTTTGGCGACAACCACGCCCGCGCCGTCCACGCCAAGGGCATCATGGCGGTCGGGACGTTCGCGCCCAGCCCGGACGCCGCCAAGTTGACCAAGGCCAGCCTCTTCGCCGGCAAGTCGCTGCCGGTGCTGGTGCGGTTCTCGGACTTCACCGGCATTCCCAACATTCCTGACAACATCGGCGAGGCCAATCCGCGGGGCTTCGCGCTGAAATTCACGCTTCCTAATGGCTCGAACGCCGATGTCGTCACCCACAGCTTCAATGGTTTTCCGACGGCCACCACGGAGGAATTCCGCCAGCTGCTCTTGGCGATCGGCGCCAGCGGCGCGGGCGTCGCCAAGCCGACGGCGCTCGACAGCTTCCTGGGCGGACATCCGATCGCCAAGACCTTCCTGACCACCCAGAAGCCCCCGCCGGCCAGCTACGCGACCCTCAGCTATTTCGGGGTCAACGCCTTCGAATACACAGCCGCCAACGGGCGAAAGGCGTTCGTCCGGTATCGCTTCACACCGCAGGCTGGCGAAGCCTTCGTCCCGGCGGCCGAGCTGCCGGGCAAGGGCCCGAACTACCTGCAGGACGAGCTGCCTCAGCGCCTGGCGAGGGGGCCCATCGTCTTCGACTGGTACGCTCAGGTCGCCGAGCCCGGCGACGTCATCGACAATCCCTCGATCGCCTGGCCCGAAAGCCGGCGGCTGGTGAAGCTGGGGACCGTCCGCGTCGACCATCTCGCGCCCGATCCGATCGCGACCGAAAAGGCCACGATGTTCCGGCCGCTCAGCGTGCCGGTCGGCATTGCCCCGGCGGACCCGATGCTCGGCGTTCGCCAGGCCGCCTATCCACTCTCGTTCGCCCATCGCCAGGGCGCGGCGCCGCCATCGGCAACCCCCGCCGGTGCGCACTGACCATGCGCCAGAGAGCTGCCTACGAGACGCTCGCGGCCGGCGGCATGAAGGCGCTGGGCGGCGTGCATGCGTACGTCGCCGGGTGCGGGCTGGAAAAGACGCTCGTGGATCTCGTCTATCTGCGCGTCTCTCAGATCAACGGCTGCGCCTACTGTATCGACGCCCACACCCATGATCTCTTGAAGGAATGCGTTTCGATCGAGCAGATCGCGCTGCTCTCGGCCTGGCGGGAGGCGGGCGCCTATTTCTGCGACCGCGAACGCGCCGCGCTGGCCTGGGCGGAAGTCGTGACCCGGGTGGCCAAGACCCATGTGCCCGATGCGGACTATGAAGCCGCGGTTGCGGTGTTTGGCGAGAAGGCGCTCGCGGACCTGACCATCGCGATCGGGCTCATCAACACCTACAACCGCATCGCGATCAGCTTTCGGACGGTTCCGGAGTCGGTGCGTCCCCTGGCGTCGTGATGCGTTTGGCGATCGATGGGCGCTTCATCCTGCGGACGTGGAAAGCGGCCCAGCCCCTGTCGGGCTCTGGCGCTTGATCAAGGATCGGCCGGCGGCGGCGCGCCAGCGCCGTCCTTGCGAAACGACCCATGACGGTCGATCGCGAGCTCGACCATGCCAAGCCGATCCGAGCGTGGCAAGGCAACTTAAGTTGCCTTGCGAGCCTCCCCGCCCGAGGTGATTCCGTGCGGTCTCGACAGGGAGATTGTGTTGACCAGAATCACGGCAACCGAGCGCGCGGCTCCGAACGTCATGGACACGACGCCTGGGAACCAGGCGGCCACCTTCCGCAACCAGGACCAGGTCTGGCCGGTGCGCGCGATCCCGCGTGGTGACGCCGTGCGCGCCCTTCCGCCCCACGCGCGGTCGCTTGCGGAGCTGACCTATCGGCTGGGCGACCTCCACCTCAGTGTCGGCGAGTACATGGCGCGGCGTCGCACCGCCGGGCTGCTGATCCTGAAGGGCGGTGACATCGCGCTCGAGCGCTACGGCATGGGCAGCGGCCCGGAGCGCCTTTGGACGAGCTTCTCGACCGCGAAGTCCATCACCGGGACGCTGGCCGGCGCCGCGCTCCACGACGGCGCGATCGGGAGCCTCGACGATCCCTGCGACCGCTATCTGCCGCGACTGCGAGGCTCGGCCTACGAGGGGGTGACGATCCGCAATCTCCTGCGGATGGGCTCGGGCGTGGCGTGGCGCGACGACTATGACGCCGACGCGCGCTCCGAACTCCATCGCCTGGGCCGGGCCATGGCCCGTCGACGGCCAGGGGCCGTCCTGGACCTGCTCTGCGCACTGCCGCGCGTCCATCCCCAGGGGGCCGTGTTCAACTATTCGACCGGCGACAGCTGCGTGCTGGGCGCGGTGGTCGCCGCCGCGACCGGCCGTCCATTGGCCGACTATCTGGCCGCGCGGGTCTGGGGCCCCGGCGGGATGGAGGCCGACGGGCACTGGCAACTCGAGTCGGAGGACGGCCTGGAGCTGGGCGGGTTTGGCGTCAGCGCCCGCCTGCGCGACATGGGCCGCTTCGGGCTGTTGATGCTGGAGGACGGCGAAGCTCGCGACGGGACCCGCGTGTTGCCGCGCGGCTGGCGCGATCTCGCGGGCCGGCCGGATTGCGAGGCGACCGCCTTCGGCCGCCTGGCGCCGGGCGACCCCGGCGGGTACGGCTATCACTGGTGGGCGACGCCGCCCGCCCCGGGCATCCACGCCGGGGTCTTCGCGGCGATCGGGATCTTCGGCCAGTTCATCTACGTCAACCCCGGTGCGCAGGTGGTCGTGGCCATCCAGAGCGCGTGGCGCAGACCCCAGGACATCGCCGCCACGGTCGAGACCGTCACCCTGTTGCGCGCGGCCGTGCACGCGCTCCGCCAGGCGCCTTAGCCACCGTCCCAGTTTCCAAGTTTCGGTGACATCGGGTAATTGAGGTAGGTCCATCCAAGCCTTGGAATACGAAGTTGGAGCGAGGTGATCGCAGCGCTTCACGAAGGAGGATGGGCCATGGTTGAAGTCTATGTCGGGCTGGATGTATCGGACAAGTCCACGCATC
>NZ_JANXWD010000026.1 GCF_025351295.1 Phenylobacterium sp. | reverse complement strand
CAACCGTGCATGATCCGGATGACCTCAACAAGATCAAGCATGTAATTCAGGACACGCGAGAAGGAACGGAAATCTTTCCGCACCTGAACAATTTCAATCCGCATACGCAGATCTGGGATCCAGCCATTGGAGACGTGCTGGCCAACGATGCGAAGCGGGGTGTCCTTGAAAACCAGATCATTCAGTACCCGCCGCCGCCAGCCGCGCCAACGCCGCCCTCGCCCGCCGCGGCGAAGCCCTGGCCGAGGCCGGCGCACGGGTCCGCAAGGCCGCCTACAGCGTCCAGCGCCAGCCCTGGTCGCGCGCCCGCATCCCCAACGGCCCCCAGCGCCTGGCCGCGGTGAAGCAGGCCGCCGGCTACCGTCCGGAAGCGGTGGACCGCGCCAGGCTCTCCGCCGCCGTCGCCGAACCCGGCTGGCGCGGCGGCGTCAGCCCGGTGATCGCCCGCGGCGTCGCCGTCGCCGCCCTGACGATCCTCGACCAGGACACCGCCGCCCGGTCGCTGATGACCGAGCCCCGCAGCGGCGAATGCCTGCACATCGCCAAGCTCAACTTCCACCAGTGCCTGGCCGCCGCCGGGACCCACTACGAGGACATCTACTGCCTGGGCCTCCACGCCATGGCCGACCCCGGCCAGTGCGTGGTGGACGCCACCAAGTCGGCGCGTGGCGTCCGGCGGGCGGGGCTGAACTGACTATTTCCCTGCCCTTTATGGGGAGGGACAGACCGCGAAGCGGTCAGGGTGGGGAACTCAGGGTCAAGCTCCGACTCCGCACTCTGGCCCACACTTCCCCACCCGGCTTGCCTCCGGCAAGCTGTCCCTCCCCATGAAGGGGAGGGAAAACCCTCAAATCAAATCCCGCAGCCAGGCCACCAGCGGCGGGTCGGCCGGAGGCATCGGGTAGGCGTCCATGGCGTTGGGCTTCACCCAGGCCAGCGCCTTGTGCTCCCGCGCGCGCACCATCCCCTCCCACCGCCGGATCAGGAACAGCGGCATCAGCAGGTGGAAGGCCTCGTACTCGTGGCTGGCGAACACGAAGGGCGCCAGGCAACTCCGGGTCACGGTAATCCCCAGCTCCTCGTCCAGCTCGCGGATCAGGCAGGCCTCCGGCGTCTCCCCGGCCTCCACCTTGCCGCCCGGAAATTCCCACAGGCCGGCCAGCGCCTTGCCCTCCGGCCGCTGGCACAGCAGCACCCGCCCATCGGCGTCCACCAGGGCGGCGGCAGCCACCAGGAGCAGGGGTTTGGTCATGAGGGGTTCCTAGCTTCCCCCGCTGGTGTGGGAAAGCGGCGCGAAGCGGCGTGGCGGCGTAGACCCGGTCCTTCCTCTCCCCGGCGAAGCCGAGAGGGAGACGGTAGGGAGAGGGCCGGCTGGGCCTGTCGTATGGTGCGGAGGTGACCCAAGGTCCCGCGGCGGCGGCGCTCGGGGGTCATGGCTGGAGCCACCGCGGATCACGTTCGCACGCGCCGGCCCTCTCCCAGCCTCTCCCTCGCGCTTCGCGTCGGGGGGAGGAGCCGCCGATGGGGAACGCTTCGGCTTCGGCTTCGCCATCGCCCGTGCGGCCAAAAGGCAACCGCCAGCTCAATTCCACCCGCGTGGGTTGACATTAACCCGCGAAACCCCGATGTGCCCCCTGCGCTCTTCGGAGTGCTGTCCGCGTTCCAGCCGCGTGGGACCTCTAGAACGAGGTTCAGCCTGTCGAGCGCAAGGACCCATAGATTCGCCCATCACGCGGGGCGCTTCCCCCAGAGACCCGCGCTCCGCGCCCTCGGACGGATCCGACCGGGCGCGTTCGGCGCATACGCGAAAGACTATCCATTGACTCAGTTCACCGACCTTGGCCTGGCCAAGCCGCTGCTCAAGGCGCTGGCCGACGAAGGCTATGACGTCCCCACCCCGATCCAGGCGCAGGCCATCCCCGGCGTCATGACCGGCAAGGACCTGCTGGGCATCGCCCAGACCGGCACCGGCAAGACCGCCGCCTTCGCCCTGCCGATCCTGCACCGCCTGGCCGAGAACAAGAAACCCGCGCCGCGCCGCAGCGCCCGCGTCCTGGTCCTGGCCCCGACTCGCGAACTCGCCACCCAGATCGGCGAGAGCTTCAAGACCTACGGCAAGCACCTGGGCGTCTCCGTCGCCGTGGTGTTCGGCGGCGTGAAGTACGGCGGCCAGATGCGCGCCCTGGCGCCCGGCGTCGACGTGCTGGTGGCAACCCCCGGCCGCCTGCTGGACCACCTGGGCGAGAAGACCATCACCCTGGAAGGCGTCGAGATCCTGGTGCTCGACGAAGCCGACCAGATGCTGGACATGGGCTTCATCGTCCCGATCCGGAAGATCGTGAAGTTCGTGCCCAAGGTGCGCCAGAACCTGTTCTTCTCGGCCACCTGGCCGACCGAGATCGAGAAGCTGGCCGCCGAGATCCTCAACCCCAACCCGGTGAAGGTCTCGGTCACCCCGCAGGCCACCACCGTCGAGAAGGTCAACCAGCGCGTGCTGTTCGTGGAACAGCAGCGCAAGCGCGCCCTGCTCGGCGAGCTGTTCGATGACGCCGCCTTCAAGCGGGTCATCGTCTTCACCCGCACCAAGCGCGGCGCCGACCGCGTGGCGCGCGGGCTGGAGCAGTCCGGCGTCGATGCCGCCGCCATCCACGGCGACAAGAGCCAGGGCCAGCGGGAACGCGCCCTGGCCGACTTCAAGGCCGGCAAGGTCCGCGTCCTGGTGGCCACCGACATCGCCGCCCGCGGCATCGACATCGACGCGGTCAGCCACGTGGTGCAGTACGACCTGCCCAACGTGCCGGAAGCCTATGTCCACCGGATCGGGCGCACCGCCCGAGCCGGCGCGGACGGCTCGGCCGTGGCCTTCTGCTCGGATGACGAACGCAACCTGCTGAAGGACATCGAGCGGGTCAGCCGCCAGCGGATCCCCTCGTTCGACCGGCGCAACGACCGCCACCTCGGCGCGGCCACCGCGGCCATGCCCGATCCGGGCGGCAAGCCGGAGCGCGCCGACACGCGCGGCACGCGCGGCCAGCCGAAGCGCAATCGCAACCACGGCGCCGGCGGCGGCCGCGCCGAGGGCGCTCCGGCGCGCTCGGCCGACAAGCCGGCCTTCAAGGGCCCCAGCCGCGGTGAGAACCGCGGCCGTGGCGGCGGCGCGGGTCGCAGCGGCGGCAGCCATGGCGGCGGCCGCACGGGGGGCGCGGAACGCTCCTCCGCCCCCACGGGCGTTTGGTCCAACCGCTAGTCCCAGGCTAAACACGACCGGACGGCCCGCGATGCTTCGCGGGCCGTCTTCGTATCGGCCTTCAAGACATCCCGGACGCAATGCCCTCGCCCCTACGCTCTCTCGCGGCCCATGCGCTGGGCCTCGTCCGCCAGGTGTCCTTCGTGCATCGCCCGGTGCACGCGCTGGCCGTGCGGATGATGGCGACCCGCTGGGGCGCGAGCTTCGTCCGCTCGGTGCTCCACGCGCCCACCCTCGAGCCGCTGGGCTATGAGGTCTGGGCCGCGCGCTACGACGTCCTGACCGCCGCCGACCGGTCGGCGATCCGGGCGCACATCGCCGCCATGGCGCATCGCCCGCCGATCTCGGTGGTGATGCCGGTCTACGCCACCTCGCCGAAGCTGCTGAAGGCGGCCATCGAGTCGGTCCGCGCCCAGCTCTATCCGAACTGGGAGCTGTGCATCGCCGACGACGCCTCGCCCGGCGACGCGGTCTGGCGGCTGCTGTCGCGCTACGCCGCGCGCGACTGCCGCATCAAGCTGGTCCGCCGCCCGGTCAACGGCCACATCTGCGCCGCAACCAACTCGGCCCTCGAGCTGGCGCGCGGCGACTTCGTGGCCCTGATGGACCACGACGACCTCTTGCCCCGCCGCGCCCTCTATGAGGTCGCCGCCGTCCTCGACCGCCATCCCGACGCCGACATCGTCTATTCGGACGAGGACAAGATCGATGGTCGCGGCCTGCGCTTCGAGCCCTATTTCAAGACCGACTGGAACTACGACCTGCTGCTGGGCCAGAACATGGTCAGCCACCTGGGGGTCTATCGCCGCAGCCTGGTCGAGGCCGTGGGCGGCCTACGCGTCGGCTTCGAGGGCAGCCAGGACTACGACCTGACCCTGCGCATCGCCGAGCGGACTACGCGCGACCGGATCCACCACATCCCCTGGGTGCTCTACCACTGGCGCCAACAAGCCGGGACCGCGTCGTTCTCCGAGAGCCAGATGGCCCGCTGCGCCGACGCCGCGCGGCGTGCGGTGGAGGAACACCTGGACCGCACCGGCCAGCCCGGCTGCGAGGTCACAAACCTGCCGGGGATGCCCGGCTGGGTGCGCGTGCGACGGCCGATCCCCGCGCCGGCGCCGCTGGTCTCGATCGTCGTGCCGACCCGCGACCGGGCCGAGCTCTTGGGCGCCTGCGCTGACGGCGTCCTGCACCGCACCGACTACGCGCCGCTGGAGCTGCTGATCGTCGACAACGGCAGCGTCGAGCCCGAGACCCACGCCCTGTTCGCCGAGCTCAGGAAAGACCCGCGGGTGCGTATCCTGGCCGCCCCCGGCCCGTTCAACTTTTCGGCGCTCAACAATCGCGCGGCCGCCCAGGCGCGCGGCGAGGTGCTGGTGCTGCTCAACAACGACGTCAGCCTGGAACGGTCCGACTGGCTGACCGAGCTGGTCTCCCACGCCGTGCGGCCGCGCGTCGGCGCGGTGGGGGCCAAGCTCGACTATCCGGACGGCACGGTGCAGCACGCCGGGGTGGCGATCGGGGTCGGCGGGGTCGCCGCCCACTTCGGGCCCGGCGCGGGGGCGGCGGACCGCGGCTACTTCGGCCACCTGGCGATGATCCGCGACGTCTCCGCCGTCACCGCCGCCTGCCTGGCGCTGCGCAAGTCGGTGTTCGACGAGGTGGGCGGGCTCGACGCCGAGGGCTTGGCCGTAGCCTTCAACGACGTCGACCTGTGCCTGAAGATCCGCGCCGCCGGCTACGACATCGTCTGGACGCCGTTCGCGGAGCTGACCCACCACGAGTCCGCCAGCCGCGGCTCCGACCTGGCGCCCGGCGCCCTGGCCCGCTTCAACGCCGAGGTCGCGGCGATGCGCGCCCGCTGGGGCGACGTCCTCGACTCCGACCCCTTCTACGGCCCCAACTTCGACCGCCAGCACACCGACTTCCGCCTGGCCTACCCGCCGGCCCGCAAGCCGCCGTGGAGGGCATAGCCCGCTCATCCCGGCGAAGGCCGGGACCCAGATGGGATGGCTTGGAGGCGGGGTCTATCCGCGCGGCGTTCTTCCCATCAGCCCCCAGACTATGAGATCTGGATCCCGGCCTTCGCAGGGATGAGCGGAATTAGGACCGATAGTCCCCGTTGATCTCGACGTAGCGTTTGGTCAGGTCGCAGGTCCAGATGCTGGCGGCGCCCCGGCCGACGCCGACGTCGACGCTGACCTCCAGGTCCTGGTGCTTCATGTAGGCACTCATCTTGGCCTCGGAGTAGGTCTCCGAGACCAGGCCGTCCTGGGCGGCCCACAGGTCGCCGAACTTCACGCTCATCCGGTCCCGATCCACCGGCTCGTCAGCGCGGCCGACCGCCATGACGATGCGCCCCCAGTTGGCGTCCTCGCCGGCGAAGGCGGTCTTGACCAGCGGGCTCTCGGCCACCGTGCGGGCGATCTTGCGGGCCGAGGCGGCGCTCTGCGCCCCGGTGACCGTGATCTTGATGAACTTGGTGGCCCCCTCGCCGTCGCGCACCAGCTGGTGGGCCAGGTTCAGCAGCACCTGCTCCAGCTTGTCGCGGAAGTCCGCCAGCCGCCGGTCGCCCGCACGGCTGATCTTGGGCGCGCCCGACTGGCCCGTTGCGAACAACAACAGCGTGTCGTTGGTCGAGCGGTCGCCGTCCACTGTCACCGCGTTGAAGGTGTTGCGCGTGTAGAGGTTGCAGAGGTTCTGCAGCGCGCCGGGCGAGATCGCCGCGTCGGTGGCCACGAAGGCCAGCATGGTCGCCATGTCCGGCGCGATCATGCCGGAGCCCTTGCAGATGCCCCCGATCCTGACCGTCACGCCGTCGATCACGGCCTCGGCGTAGGCGCCCTTCGGGAAGGTGTCGGTGGTCATGATCGCCCGGGCCGCGCCGCCCCAGGCGTCGGCAGCCAGCCGCTGCTGCACATCGGCCAGCCGCGCGGTGATCTTGGCGTCGTCCAGCAGCACCCCGATCACCCCGGTCGAGGCCACCATCACGTCGCGCTGGCGGCAGTCGAAGCGCTTGCCCACCGCCGACGCCACCCGGCGCACCGCGTCGGCGCCCGGCCGGCCGGTGAAGGCGTTGGCGCAGCCGGCGTTGACCACCAGGGCCATGACGCCCTCGCCCTTGGTGGCTTCGAGGTGGCGCTTGCACCAGTCGACCGGCGCGGAGCCGACCCCGTGGCGGGTGAACACCCCGGCGCAGCTGGCGCCCTCCGGGAAGCTCATCACCAGCAGGTCGTCGCGCTCCTGCTTGTAGAACCCCGCCCGGCCGGTCGCCATGGTCAGGCCGCGGATCGGCTGCAGGCGCGGGAACGGCACTGCCATCGGCGAGACCGGCATCGCGCCCTTGTCCAGCTTGCCGGCCGGCGGCGCGGGCTTGCGGTCGTCGAAGCTGCGCGAGGCCTTGTCGGCCCGCCGCAGCGCCGCGCGCTTCAGGGCGCTGGTCAGGGGATCGAAGGCGCGCTCCAGCGTCTGGCCGACCACTTCGACCGGCTTCGGCGCCTTGGGGGTCACTCGGGGCGCCGTGGGCTTGCGGGTCATTTCACGGCTCCCTTGAGCTTGGGCTGGGCCGTGGGTGCGGCCGGAGTCTGCGGTGCGACCTTGGGCGCGTCGGCCGGCGGGATCGGCTTGCGCCCGCCGGCCTCGGCCTTGATCAGGGTCTCGACCTTGGCCTTGGCGCGCAGCGTCTCCAGCAGGTCGCGGATGCGGTCGTAGGTGAGGAACCGCACGATCTGCGGCCGCGCGGCATCCAGGCTGACCGGCTGTTCCTCGCGCACGTCCTCGACCTTCACCAGGGCATAGCCGCCGGCCACCGTCACCGGCCCGACCAGCTGGCCGGGCTTGGCGCCGTTCAGCGCCGCCTCATAGCCCCCCGGCATCACGTCGGCGGTGAAATAGCCCAGGTCGCCGCCGTTGAACCGGGTGGCCGCGTCGCGCGACTTCTCCATCGCCAGGGCCTCGAACGACCCGCCGGCCATGACCAGCTTGCGCACCGCCTCCACCTCGGCCGGTGTGGCCAGCACGATCTGGCGGGCATGGATCTCCACCCCCCGCCGGGCCAGCTTCTGCTGCTCGTCGTAGAGGCCCTTGATGTTGTTCTCTGTGACCGCGTCTGCCACCGTGGAGTCCACCAGCAGGTCGCCCAGCACCCGGTCGTGGGCGCTTTCCAGCTTGCGCTGGGCCACGGCGTCCTTGTCCAGCTTGCGGCGCACGGCCTCGGCGGCCAGCAGCCTCTGGTCGACCACCTCGTCCATCATCTGGCGGAAGGTGTCGGACGACATGTCCAGCGGCTCCCCCTGGCCGATCAGGCCCTGGGCGATAGCCTCGCGCTTGACGTCGGAGGCCCAGATGGTCTTGCCGTCGACCCTGGCCACCGCCTGGTCGCCGTGCTCGGGCGCCGTGTCGCCGCCGGGCCCGCGCGCGCAGGCGCTCACCGCCAGAGCCAGGCCCACGGCGAAAAGGGCGGAGCGATAGGCAGGGCCGGCCGCCATGGACGAGGGTCCTCCAGGGCGCGAGACCGCCCGAGTGAGCCGCCCGTCCCTAGCCATTTCCATTCGGGGATGCAAAGGTTGCCGCCGACCTTGTTCAGGCCCAACGAGGCCTCAAGACGCATGTTTCGGGAGGATCATTTCCAATGCGCGAAGCCGTTGTCGTTTCCTACGCCCGCACCGGTCTGGCCAAGTCCGGCCGTGGCGGTTTCAACATGACGCCCACCGTCTCGATGGCGGCCCACGCGGTGAAGCACGCCGTCCAGCGCTCCGGCCTCGACCCGGCCGACATCGAGGACATCTATATGGGCAACTGCGCCCACGGCTCCGGCAACGTCGGGCGCCAGGCCGGGCTGCTCGCCGGCCTGCCGATCACCACCTCCGGGGTCACGGTCAACCGCTTCTGCTCGTCCGGCCTGCAGACCATCGCCATGGCGGCCAACTATGTGCGCAACGACGGGGCCAACGCCGTGCTGGCCGGCGGTGTCGAGTCGATCTCGATCCCCAACCCCGGCGCGGGCGCCCACAACATGGACCCCCGGCTGGCGGAACTGTATCCGGCGATCTTCATGCCGATGATCGACACCGCCGACATCGTCGCCGAACGATACCAGGTCAGCCGCGAGGCCCAGGACGAATACTCCCTGGAAAGCCAGCGCCGCATGGCTGCCGCGCAACAGGCCGGCAAGTTCCGGGACGAGATCGTCCCGATGACCACCAAGATGAAGGTGGTCGACAAGGCGACCAAGGAAGAATCGATCGTCGACTACGTGGTCGACCGCGACGAGTGCAACCGGCCCGACACCTCCGCCGAAGGCCTGGCCAAGCTCGAGCCCGTGCGCGGGGCCGGCAAGTACATCACCGCCGGCAACGCCTCCCAGCTCTCCGACGGCTCGGCCGCCGTGGTGATCATGGAGGCCAAGGAAGCCGAGCGCCGCGGCCTCAGCCCCATGGGCGCGTTCAAGGGCTGGGCCGTCGCCGGCTGCGAGCCCGACGAGATGGGCATCGGCCCGGTGTTCGCCATCCCGAGGCTGCTGGAACGCCACGGCCTGAAGGTCGACGACATCGACCTGTGGGAACTGAACGAGGCCTTCGCCTCCCAGTGCCTCTACAGCCGCGACAAGCTGGGCATCGACCCGGAGAAGTACAACGTCAATGGCGGCTCGATCGCCATCGGCCACCCGTTCGGGATGACCGGCGCGCGGCTCTCCGGCCATATCCTCCAGGAAGGCAAGCGCCGCGGCGCCAAGAACGTCGTGGTCTCCATGTGCATCGGCGGCGGCATGGGCGCCGCCGGCCTGTTCGAAGTGTTCTGATCTTTTCCCTCCGCTTGATGGGGAGGGACAGACGGCGAAGCCGTCAGGGTGGGGAAGTCACGGCCGGGCTCGGCGCTTGGACCTTACTTCCCCACCCCGCTCGCCTTTGGCGAGTCGACCCTCCCGATGAAGGGGAGGGAAATTCGGTTCACGCCTTCACCGCCTCGTACGTCCAGACCCGGTCCCCTCCCCGTGGCCCGCGCGAGCGGTCGTAACCCCCGGTGACGTTGACCTCGCCAAACCCGGCCTCCGCCAGCGCCATGCGGACCTCGTCCAGGCCCCAGTAGCGCTGGGCCATGACGTCGATCTGCGTCTCCACCAGCCGGCCGTTCCGCCAGCGCTCGTAGCGATAGGTTGTTTCCGCCCGTTGGCGGAGCCAGTCGGTGGCGGTGCGAATCCCTTCGCAGGTCAGCAGGTCGCCATTGTCAGCGGTCCAGCGGCGGCGATCCTGGCGCTCCGAGGCGAGGAAATTCAGGCCCTGGACATCCAGCACCACAATGCCGCCCGGCTCCAGCACGTCGTGGAAGCGGCGCAGCGTCGCCAGGGCGACCGCGAAGTCGTCGATCAGGGTGAATGACCCCGCGGGGATCAGGATCGCCCCGAACCGCCGGTCGTACCTGAAATCCGCGAAGGCTTGGCGGCTGAGGTCTGGCGCGAACCCGGCCTCGGCGCACCGGGCCTGGCAGCGATCCAGCATCTCCGCGCTGGGGTCAAAGCCGGTAACATCCAGCCCGGCCTTGAGGAAGGGCACTAGCGTCCGCCCCGACCCGCAGGCCGGCTCCAGGATCGGCCGGTCGAAGCCGGCGAACCGCTCGAGGTGGAACGCGGTGTCGGGCAGGGCGTGGTAGGGTTTGTCGAGGTCGTAGATCTCGGCCGCTATGGCGCCATAACGGTTGGTGGCGAGCTTGGAGGGCATGAAGGCCTCTCGATATGGGACAGGGAGGAGCGTTAAGAAGGGGGACCGCGCCCGGGCCTCGCCCTGGCGCGTCGCAATGGCCGGCGGTGTCCGCGGCGCTTATGTGCGATCAAGCCTTCATCGTGGTCGCGGATTTGCATGGGCGGCCTTGCGGGTCAAGCTGCGCCGGGCCGCCGCGTTGACTTGCGCGGGGTCTGTACTTAAGTCTCCCGCGCCCCAAAAAGCGCTTTTCCCCGGGCGGGCGAAGGGCCCCATCGCCGCCTAACGGATACCCCACTTGAGCATAATCCAACGGTTCTTCGGCTCTTCCAATGACCGCAAGGTCAAGGGCATGGCCGCGCGCGCGCTGAAGATCAATGCGCTGGAGCCCGCCATGCAGGCGCTCTCCGACGAGCAGCTGCGCGCCAGGACGGTCGAGTTCCGCGAGCGGCTGGCCAAGGGCGCGACCCTGGACGACATCCTGGACGAGGCCTTCGCCGTGGTCCGCGAGGCGTCGATCCGCGTGCTGGGCCAGCGCCACTACGACGTCCAGCTGGTCGGCGGGATGATTCTGCACAAGGGCGGCATCGCCGAGATGCGGACCGGCGAAGGCAAGACCCTGGTCGCCACCGCGCCGGTCTACCTCAACGCGCTGGCCGGCAAGGGCGTCCACGTCATCACCGTCAACGACTACCTGGCCCAGCGCGACAGCGAGTGGATGGGGCAGGTCTACCGCTTCCTGGGCATGCGGGTCGGCGTGATCGTCCACGGGCTGAGCCAGAACCAGCGCCAGGAGGCCTACGGCTCGGACATCACCTACGGCACCAACAACGAGTTCGGCTTCGACTACCTTCGCGACAACCTGGTCTATGACGTCAGCGAGATGGTTCAGCGCGGCCACAACTTCGCGATCGTCGACGAGGTCGACTCGATCCTGATCGACGAAGCCCGCACCCCGCTGATCATCTCCGGCCCCACCGAGGACCGCTCCGACGTCTACCGGACCACCGACCTGGTGGTGAATGAACTGATCCTCGACAAGACCACCTACGACTTCGACGAGAAGCAGCGCCAGGTGATCCTGACCGAGGAGGGCTCGGAAAAGGTCGAGGAGATGCTGCAGGCCGCCGGCCACCTCGAGCCGGACAGCGCCGGCCTCTACGATCCCGCCAACATCTCCGCCGTCCATCACGTGAACCAGGCGCTGCGCGCCAACGTCCTCTACGTGCGCGACAAGGACTATATCGTCCGCGCCGGCGAGGTGATCCTGATCGACGAGTTCACCGGCCGCATGATGCATGGCCGCCGCCTCTCGGAAGGCCTGCACCAGGCCATCGAGGCTAAGGAAGGCGCTGTCGTCCAGCCCGAGAACCAGACCCTGGCCTCGGTGACCATCCAGAACTACTTCCGCCTCTACGCCAAGCTCTCGGGGATGACCGGCACCGCCGCGACCGAGGCCCAGGAATTCCTCGACATCTACAAGATGGACGTCGCCGAGATCCCGACCAACCGCCCGGTCGTGCGGATCGACGACGACGACGAGGTCTACCGCACCGCCGCCGAGAAGAACCAGGCGGTCATCCTGCTGATCGAGGACTGCTTCCGCCGCAAGCAGCCGATCCTGGTGGGCACGGTGTCGATCGAGCGGTCGGAACAGCTCTCGGAGTTGCTGAAGGCGCACAATTTCGAGGTCGACGGCCAGACCATCCGCGGCATCCCGCACAACGTGCTGAACGCCCGCTATCACGAGCAGGAAGCCGCCATCGTCGCCGACGCCGGCGTGCCGGGCGCGGTGACCATCGCCACCAACATGGCCGGCCGCGGCACCGACATCCAACTGGGCGGCAACGTCGACATGGCCCTGGCCAAGTGGCGCGAGGAACAGGTCGCGGCGGGCGTCGAGATCGCCCCGGCCGTGGCCCTGGCCAAGAAGGCGGAGATCGAGGCCGACATCGCCGGGCTGAAGAAGCAGGCCCTCGAAGCCGGCGGCCTGTTCGTGCTGGGGACCGAGCGCCACGAGAGCCGGCGGATCGACAACCAGCTGCGCGGCCGCACCGGCCGCCAGGGCGACCCGGGCCACTCCAAGTTCTTCCTCTCCTGCGAGGACGACCTGCTGCGCATCTTCGCCGGCGAGCGGCTGGACTCGATCATGCGCACCTTCGGCGTCCAGGAAGGCGAGGCGATCACCCACAAGTGGCTGAACAGCGCCATCGCCACCGCCCAGAAGCGCGTCGAGCAGCGCAACTACGAGATCCGCAAGAACCTGCTGAAGTACGACGACGTCATCAACGACCAGCGCAAGGCGGTGTTCGAGCAACGCCAGGAATTCATGGAGGCCACCGACCTCCAGGAGATCATCGGCGAGTTCCGCTCCGACACCATCAACGACTTCGTCGCCCGCCACCTGCCGCCCAAGGCCTATGCCGAGCAGTGGGACGTGGAGGGGTTGGACGCCCACCTGAAGCAGTTCCTGGGCCTCGACCTGCCGGTCGCCACCTGGGCCGGTGAGGAGGGCATCGCCAACGAGGAGATCGAGAGCCGGATCATGGCCGCGGCCCTGGCCCGCGCCGCCCAGCGCGACGAGCTGGTCGGCGAGCACATGCGCCAGATCGAGAAGAGCTTCCTCTTGCAGACCATCGACCTGCAGTGGCGCGAGCACCTGATGCATATCGACCACCTGCGCACGGTGATCGGCCTGCGCGGCTACGGCCAGCGCGACCCGCTGAACGAGTTCAAGACCGAGGCCTTCACCCTCTTCGAGAAGCTGCTGATCGACCTGCGCCAGAACGTCACCCGCTGGCTGATGACGGTGGAGTTCTCGTTCGAGGAGCCGCCGCCCCCGCCGTCCGGCCAGACCTTCGAGGTCCACCTGGACCCGATGACCGGCGAGAACGAGCTGGAACGCGGCTTCGTCCCCGACGGCGTCTCGGCCGAACAGCGCCAGGCCCTGCCGGTCTCGGCCCTGCCCGGCGGCTGGGAAGACACCGGCCGCAACCAGCCCTGCCCCTGCGGCTCCGGCAAGAAGTTCAAGCACTGCCACGGCGCCCTGGTCTGAGCCTTTCCCCTTCCTGGGCCTTCATGGGGAGGGAAACGGGGCTTAGCGATACACCTCGTTCGGCCAGCGCCGGTGGACCCAGAACCACTCCGCCGGGCGGGCGCGGACGCGGTCCTCGATGAAGCCGTTGATGCGGCGGACGCCGGTCTCGATATCGGCGGCGCGGTCGCCGGTGCTTTCCAGCTCGATCGGCTCGTGGACGATGATCCTGAAGCGTGCGGCGTCGCCGATCCGCTGCACGCTCATCGGCACGATCGGGATCCCGAAGCGCAGGGCGAAGGTGGCTGGGCCGGGCGCAGTGTAGGCCATGAGGCCGAAAAGTGGCGCCGCGATGCCACCATTGAATTTCTGGTCGTTCATCAGCGCCACGGATTCGCCCCGCTCCAGGCCCCTGATCAATTCGCGGGCGCCTTCCAGCCCCTTCGGGGCGAAGAGGCGTACCCCGTATCGGAACCGGTTCTTGCGGACCCGCGCGTCCACATAGGGGTTGTTCATCGCGCGGTAGGTGATCTGGCAGGGGACCCCAGCTCGGACAATGGCGGCGGCCATCAGCTCAAAGGTCGAGAAATGCCCCGAAATGAACACCACCGGCCCCGCGCCCGCCGCGATTGCGGCCAGCGAGGCTTCCCCGTCGATCTCCAGCCGCCCTGTGTCGGCTACGATACGGTCGAGAATGATGATCTCGGATAACGATCGCCCCAGTTCAGTCCATTGCGCCTGGAGGAGTCGCTTGATTTCGGCGTCGCCCGCGTCTGGGAACGCGATACGCAGGTTGCGCTCCGCCACCCGGTGCGCGCCCGTCAGCGGACCGATTCTTCGAAAAACCCAGGCGCCGCAATCCGATACAGAATCCACGGAAAACAAGCGCGCTAGCCAACAAACTGCGTCGAACAGCGCCGCTTCGAGCATCCAAATTAGAACCGACACGTATGAGTGATAAGGTGCGGCCATAAGCCTTCCTACGGGAGGTGGCCCACCCAGGGCAATGGAGGCGGCTGGCGTGCGACTTGCGATGTCTCAATCACGGAGTCCCGAACCGGGACGAAGGGAAATCATGGTCGGGGATTCCATGGACGAGATTGACATCCATCTTGGCCGGCGTCTGCGGCGGCGGCGGCGGCTGCTGGGACTGACCCAGCAGGAACTCGCGCATGCCTGCGGTGTGCGTTTCCAGCAGATCCAGAAGTACGAGTGCGCGGCCAACCGCATGTCGGCGGCCCGCCTGTGGCAACTCGCCGAGGTGCTGGAAGTTCCAGTGAGCTATTTCTACGAGGGCCTGACGCGCGACCAGCGCGAGAGCCTCGAGCGCGAGACCTCCGCCTCGTCGACCGAGACCCTGGCCAGCAAGGAAACCCAGGATCTGATTCACGCCTACTACCAGCTCGGTGAACGGCCCCGCCGGCGCTTGCTGGACCTGGCCAAGGCGATGAACGGCGAGATCGAGGCTTAGGGCTGAAAATCTTTGCCGAGGGCGCGGCGAACGGCAAAACCGGCTTCCACTTTTGCCTGCCGCCCCCGCCCGAGGCGCGCTAAACGAGGGCATGACCGCCCTCGACATCGCCCGCCTTGAGGAGTTCGACGCCTTCCTGGTCGAGCTCAATCGCGCCGCCGCCTCGGCCATCCTGCCCCTGTTCCGTGGCGATCACGGACTTTCCAACAAGTTCGAGGTGGGGTTCGACCCCGTCACCGAAGCGGACAAGGGCGCCGAGCGCGCCATCCGGGCGCTGATTTCCGAGCGTTACCCCGACCATGGGGTGATCGGCGAGGAATATGGTGAGGACCGCCCGGACGCCGACTGGGTCTGGGTGCTGGATCCCGTGGACGGGACGCGGGCGTTCATCGCCGGCCTGCCGCTGTGGACCACCCTGATCGGGCTGCGCCGCCAGGGCCGGCCGGTGCTGGGCTCGATCGGCCAGTCGTTCCTGGGCGAGCTCTATATCGGCCATGCCGGCGGCTCGCGGCTGATGAGCCGGGGAACCTCGCGACCGCTGCAGGTGCGCGCCTGCCCCAAACTGACCGACGCGCTCATCGCCACCACCGACCCCGAGTACTGCTTCAGCGGCGCCGAGCTCGGCGCGTGGCGTCAGGTGCGGGCGGCCGCGCGGCTGGCCCGCCTGGGCTGCGACGCCTACGCCTACGCCATGGTGGCGGCCGGGACCATGGACCTGGTGGTCGAGGCCGGACTGAAGAGCTGGGACATCGAGGCGGCGATCCCGGTGATCGCCGGCGCCGGCGGGCTCACCACCGACTGGCGGGGCGACCCGGTGGGCCAGCACGGCGGCCAGGTGGTCATCGCCGGCGACCGCGCCTGCCTCGAAGCGGCGCTGGTCGCCCTGAAACGGGCGGCGGCCTGACTTTTCCCTCCCCTTCATGGGGAGGGATCGACTGCGAAGCAGTCCGGGTGGGGAGGGCTGGTCCAAGCCCCGAGCCCGGCCGTGCGTTCCCCACCCTGCTTGCCTCAGGCAAGCTGTCCCTCCCCATGAAGGGGAGGGAAAAACCTACCTCTTTGACGCCGCTTTGTTGGCGGCGGGTTTCGCCACCGCGGCCTTGGCGGGCTTGGCGACCGGATTGGACGCGGCCTTCGCCGGAGCCGGTTTCGCAGCCGCGGCCTTTGGGGCCGGCTGCACGGCGGTAGGCTTGGCCGCCGGTTTCGCCGCGGCGGCCTTCACCGGCGCGGCCTTTGGAGCCACCTTGGGCGCAGCCGCCTTCGCCGGGGCGGGGGCTTTTACGGCCGGCTTGGGCCCGGGTTTCGCGGCGGCAGCCTTCGGTGCGGGTTTCGCCGCCTTGGTCGGAGCAGCCTTCGCCGCCGCCGGCTTGGCCGCGGGCGCCGGCTTGGCGGCGGGTTTGGGCGCAGCGGCGGCTTTTGGGGCGGCTGCTTTCGGGGCGGCGGCCTTCGGGGCGGCGGCCTTCTTGGTCGCCGGCTTCCTCACGGCCGGAGCCTTCACAGCGATCGGCTTGGCGGCGGGGGCCGGCGCCGCAGCGGGAGCGGGCGCCGGCGCTGCAGCGACGGGAGCCGGCGCATGCGTTGGCGCGGCCGCGGGCGCCGGCGCAGCCTTCGGAGCGTCGGCGGGCTTCGGCGCGGTCTTGCCGGTCAGCGTGTCGAACACTCGCAGGAAGATGTTACGCATATCGTCCGTCTCCATCAGGATCTCGTGAAAGGCGCCGGGCACGGTGATCAGGCGGCCTTGGGGGAGGTTGCGCGCCGCCGCGGACTGGGCGGCGTTGTCAACGAGGTGATCCTCTCCGGCGGAGACGATCTCCACCGGAACGGTGACGGCGCGCAGGCGCTCGGGTTTGGCCAGGAAAGCGGTGGCCTTCAGGGCGAAATCGAGCCAGCCCCAGGTCGGGCCGCCCAGCGCCAGGTCCGGATTGGCGCGGACCTGGGCCCGGTGGCGGGCGAACCGTGGCTCGTCGTGGGTGAGGACAGACCCCTCGAAGGTATCGTCGAACGGCTTGCCCGGCTGGCCCAGCATGTAGCGCCCGGCCCGGCCGAAGAACAGGCTGAGGCCTGTCAGGGCCGCGGCCGAGGCGGCGGAGAACTTGCCGAACTGCACGCCCAGCATGGGGGCCGACAGGGCCGCCCCGGCGAACCGCTTCTCGCCGTTGGCCATGGCCAGCAGGGTCAGGCAGCCGCCCATCGAGTGGCCGACCGCGATCCAGGGCCGCGGCAGGCGTCCCTCATAGGTGTTGAGCAGCCAGCGGTAGTCCTCGAGGAAGGTCTTGTAGCCCTTGGCGTGGCCCCTGAGCCGGTCGGGCAACTCGCGGATCGACAGGCCTTGGCCGCGCCAGTCGTGGGCCAGCACCACGAAGCCGCGGTCCATCAGGTCGCGGATGGTCTCGAAATATTTCTCGATCGGCTCGGTCCGCCCCCCGGACAGCACCACAGAGCCGCGCGGGCGTCCCGGCGGCGTGAACAGGGCCGCGCGCAGCTTGGCGCCGCCGGCGCCCAGGAACCAATCCGGCTCCGCGCCGGGCGGGACCGGGTCTTCGGGCGTGTCGACGAGAGGCGCGGGTTCGAACATGACGGCTCAGACGGCCTTCTCGAACAGCGCCTGGATCTCCGGGGTCAGCGTCATGGCCAGGCTCATGTCGCTGAGCTTCATCCGGCCGGTCATCACCGCGCTCATCGGATTGAGCTCGCCCTTGCCCAGTCGCACCAGGTCGGCGCGGCTGACCCGCACCGTCAGGTCGGCCGGCCGGTCGTCGTTGGTGACCGCCGCGCCATCCAGGTGGATGAAGCCCTCGCCCTTCAGATCGAGCTTGACCGTGCGGGAGAGGCCGTCGCCGGACGCCGCCGCGCGGCGGATCCGATCCGTCAGTTCCTCTACCGTGGCCATGCCCCAGTCGTGCTCCTGACTCGACGCGCGAGCTTCGCTGCGTGTGTCGGCCATGTAAACCGCCCGTGACAGCGCAGGGGTCGCCGTTGGCGAATTAGCCCACCCCTTGAAACGGTTTCAGGCGCGCTTAACTCATGCGGCGGAGGCGCTGGATGTCCGGGCCTCCTGGGCTGAAGGCGACGCCACCCAGGGTCGCCGCAGGTCCATCCGACAACGCACCTTGCTTTGAAAGAAGGATGTGACGCACATGCGTACGATCGATTTCTCCCCCCTCTATCGCTCCGTCGTGGGCTTCGACCGCCTGGCCTCGCTGCTCGAGACCGCCGCCGCCGACGTCGCCACGGGCTATCCGCCCTACAACATCGAGCGCACCGACGAGAACGCCTACCGCATCGACATCGCGGTCGCGGGCTTCCGTTCCGAAGAGCTGAACGTCGAGGTGAAGGAAAACCTGCTCACCGTGACCGGGCGCAAGGCCGCCAATGACGACGCCGCCAAGAAGTATCTCCATCGCGGCCTGGCGGAGCGCAACTTCGACCGCAAGTTCCAGCTCGCCGACTACGTGCTGGTCGTGGACGCCAACCTGGCCGACGGCCTGCTGTCCATCTCCCTGAAGCGCGAACTGCCGGAGGCCCTGAAGCCCCGCACCATCGGCATCACCACCGGCCCCTCGACCCTGATCGAAGGCGAGAAGGCGGCTTAAGCGAGCACCCGCACTTCCTCTCTCGCTTCGCGAGAGGGGAAGCGCGCAGACCACGAGGCGGCGCTCCCCCTGGGGGCGCCGCTTTTTCTATTCCGGGCGTTTTGCGCCGCGCAGGTCGGCGCCATCGAGGATCGCGCCGGTGAGGATCGCGCGCTCCAGCTTGGCGTAGCGCAGGCGGGCGCCGGTCAGGTTGGCCGGGGTCGAGCGGTCGGCAGACAGCGGCAGCGGGCCCAGGTTGGCGTCTGTCAGGTCGGCGCGGGTGAGGTCGGCGCCCATCAGCCGCGCGCCGCGCAGGTCGGCGCCGCAGAGCATCGCGCCGCGCAGGTCGCAGCCTTCCAGGTTGGCGCCCTGCAGCTGGATCCCCGAAACGTCCAGGCCGGCGAGGTTGGCGCCCTTGGCGCTGATCGCGGTGAGCTTGAGCCCCTTCAGCCCGTCCTGGGCGGAGCGCAGGTCGGCGTCGTCCAGCCGAGCCGGACCGCCGTCGCGGCCGCCGGTGTCGACCCAGCTGTGATGCGCCCTCGCCTGGATGACCAGTTTTTCGGCGCGGGCGATGGCGTCGCGAGTGGGCGGCGCCACGGCCCCGGCCAGCTTGGCGCCTTGGGTGCGGGCGCTGGTCAGGACCACGCCGGTCAGGTCGGCGCCGTTGAACTCGGCGTCCTCCAGAATGGCCCCGCAGATGTCCAGCCTGGCCAGGAAGGCGCCGGTGAGATTGGCGCCCTTGAGGTTGGCGCCGACCATCCGCGCACCCTTCAGCGAGGCGTCGGAGAAGTCGGCGTCGGCGGCGTAGAGCCCGTCGAGGCGCGAGCCGTCCAGGGTGGCGCCGCTGAGGTTGGCGCCATCGACCTCGCCGCTGCGGTGCTCTTCGATCACCGAGGGGTAGCCGCGGGTCGGGTGCGGCCGGCCGATCACGCCGGGGCGGAAGTCGGCCTCCGTCAGGTCGGCGCCGGCCAGGTTGGCGCCCGAGAGGCAGGTCCCGCGCAGGTCGGCGCGGCGCAGGTTGGCGGCCCGCAGGTCGGCGCGGCGCAGGTCGCAGCCGGCCAGGATGGCCCCGGAGAGGTCGGCGCCCGGCAGGCGCGCGCCGTCGAATACGGAGCCCGTAAGGTCGGCCCCGGCGAGCTTGCGGCCCGACAGGTCAAGGCCGGTGAAGTCCACGAACGGCAGTTGCGCCCGCTTGCCGCCCTTGCCGGCCAGGAACCGGACATGGCTGTCCAGCAGCATGGCCAGCTCGCCCTCGCTCAGGCGGCGTCGGCCCGGCAGGTTGGGCTCGTCGGAGCGGGCCTGGAGGCGCACCATTCTGGACCTAGATGATTTCGTCGAGACCGCGGGCGCCATGCCGGGCGACCCCGCTGAAATTCGCCTGCTTCAGCATCGCATTGGTGAAGTTGGCCCGGCTGACGTCGGCGTCGGCGAAGACCGCGTGGCGGCAATCCGCGCCGGTAAGGTCGGAGCCCTTGAGCTGGCTGCCGGTGAGGTCGCACGGCAGCACCCGGTCGGCGCCCAGCAGCAGCGGCCCCATCTGGGCATCGCGCAGGTCGGCGCCGGACAGCTTGCAGCCCACCAGCCGGGCGCCCCGCAGGTCGGCGCGCCGCAGCACGCAGTTGCGCAGGTCCGCGCCCTCGAGATGGGCGCCCTGGAGCTGCACGCCCTCCATGTCGAGGCCGTAGAACACCGCGCCCTTGGCCGAGAGCGCGGTGAGGTTATAGCCGCGAATCGTCGCCAGGGCGCGCAGGTCGGCGCCGTCGAACGAGGAGGGCTTGCCCTCCCCACCGCCCGTCTCGCACCAGCGCGCGTGGTCCTTGATCATCTGCGCGTAGGGCAGGTCATTGAGCATCCGGCCAGCCGGCTCGTCGGTCAGCGCGCCGGCGAAATTGGCGTCGCTGATGTTCCAGGCGACCGTCCGCGCGCCCACCAGGACGGCGTCGCGGAGGTCCGCCCCGGCCAGGTCCGCGCCCGACAGGTCGGCGCCGGACAGGTTCGCGCCGCGCATCGAGCATTGCTTCAGGTTGGCGCGGATCAGCTTGGCGTCCTTGAGGATCGCGTCGGTGAAGTCGGCCCGCACTGCCATGGCGCCCGACAGGCGCGAGCGCTCCAGGTTGGCGCCGGCCAGGATCGCGCCCTGCAGTTCGCCGGTGGTGGCCAGGCCGGTTTCCAGCCGACGGAAGCCCATCTGCCGGTCGGCGGCGGCCATGGCGCCCTCGCGCAGGTCGGCCTCGAACAGGTCGGCGCCGGTCAGGTCCGCGTTGCGCATGCAGGAGCCGCGCAGGTCGGCGCGGCGCATGGACGTCTCGCGCAGGTCGGCGCCCTGCAGGTCGGCGCAGAAGAACGTAGCGTTGTCGAGCCGCGCGCCGCGGAACCTGCAGTCGTTGAGCAGCGCCCCGGTGAAGTCGGCGTCGCAGAGGTTGCGGCCCCGCAGGTCCGTGCCGCTCAGGTCCTTGAAGGCGAACACCGCGCGCGCGCCGCCGGGCTTGGCCGTCCACAGCCGGTCATGCTTGGCGCAGACCGCGTCGACCTCCGCCTGGGAGAGGCGGACCTGGACAAGCGTTCGGCTGTTGGTGACGGACATTCGGGCGGCGGGTTCACTTGGGACTATCGTGAACCATGTTAGGCGATCGGGATTAACGGCGACTTTCCGAGAGCCGGGCCGGCGAATAGGCGGCGTAGAGCGGGGCGGCGTCGACGGCCAACAACCCCCGGTCGGTAACTATCCCGGCCGCCTGCAACCGCTGGCGCCCGCGTCCATTGGCAAACACCGAGGCGTCGTCGCAGGCGATCACCACTCGGGCCAACCCGGCGGCCGCCAGCCGCTCGCTGCAGGACGCAGTCCCGGCCGAGCGCTCGGCGCAGGGCTCGAGGGTGACATAGGCCGTGGCGCCCGCCACCGACCCCGCCACGGCCGCCAGCGCGAGTTCCTCGCCGTGCGGTCGCCCGCCCAGCCCCGTCACGCCCTCGCCCAGGACCGCCCCGTCGCGGACGATGACGCAGCCCACCGACGGATTGTCGCCCGTCAGACCCACATGCGTCGCCGCCAGGGCGATCGCGCGGTGCATGAAGTCTTCGTCCGTCATCCTGACATCCGCTCATCCCGCCAAGGCGGGGACCCATGCCGAGTCTGGGGTGTCCTTCAGGCCCCGGCAAGCCGCGAAACACCGCTTGGGTCCCCGCCTTCGCGGGGATGAGCGGGTCAGATCACGGGGATCGCCGTCGCCCGCTCGGCGTCCAGATAGCGGGCGCCGGTAGGCTTCAGCGCGGCGTCCAGCTCGATCACCAGCGGATTGCCGGTCGGGATCTCCACGCCGACGATGGCGTCGTCGGAGACCTCGAACAGCAGCTTGACGATGGCGCGCAGGGAATTGCCGTGGGCGGCCACCAGCAGGGTCTCGCCGCGCCGCAGGCAGGGTACGATCTCGGCGTCCCAGTAGGGCTGCACCCGCACCAGGGTGGTCTTCAGGCTCTCGGTGGCCGGGAGCGCGATCCCGGCGTAGCGGCGGTCCTTGGCGAAGTCGAACTCGCCGCCCGGCGCCAGGTCCGGCGGCGGCACGTCGTAGGAACGGCGCCAAACCTTGACCTGGGCTTCGCCGTGTATCGCCGCGGTCTCGGTCTTGTTGAGCCCGGTCAGGCCGCCGTAGTGGCGTTCGTTGAGCCGCCAGTCCTTGGTCTCCGGCACGAAGGCCTGACCCGCCGCGGCCAGCGCCAGCCAGGAGGTGCGGATGGCCCGGGTCAGCACCGAGGTGAACACCCGGTCGATGGCGAGGTCGGCGGCCATGATCAGCTCGCCGCCCTTCTTCGCCTCGGCCTCGCCCTGCGCGGTGAGGTCGACGTCGACCCAGCCGGTGAAGCGGTCCTCCAGGTTCCACTGGCTCTGGCCGTGGCGCAGCAGGATCAAGGTCGGCACGGTCGTGGCTCCTTCTTGGCGGACCGGACGGCTAGGGCGTAGGGGCCTGCCCCGTCAAGGTTTCTCCCCAAGGTAGGCCGCCAGATTCGGCCCCAGGTTCCACGGGCCGGCGGGGCGGGCTATAGCGGAGCGATGCTGGATCGCTTCTATCTGCCGCTGCTGGGGCTCGCCGCCATCGCCGCCGTCGCGGTCGCCCTGGTCTGGCCGCAGGGCCTTGGCGACCGCTCGCCCGCGCCGTTCGGCCACCCGCCGGTGCAGCGGACGGCTCGGATGCAGGCCGCCATGCACCGCGAGACCGAGGCCGCGCAGCGACGCGTCAACAACGCCCGCGAGGCGGTCCGGAACATCCAGAAGGACGCCCTGGCGCCGTCGCAATGAGCGCAGACAACACCATCGCCATCGGCCGCCGCGTGCTGGAGACCGAGGCCGAGGCCCTGACCCGGCTGGCCGCGGGACTGGACGGCGCATTCGCCGACGCCGTCGAGGCGCTGTTCGCCGCCAAAGGCCGCATCGTCTGCACCGGCATGGGCAAGTCCGGCCACGTGGCGCGCAAGATCGCCGCGACCCTGGCCTCGACCGGTTCGGCGGCAATGTTCGTGCACCCCAGCGAGGCCAGTCACGGCGACCTGGGGATGATCGGCCCCGACGACGTGATCCTGGCGCTGTCCAAGACCGGCGAGACGCGCGAGCTGGCCGACCTGATCGCCTATGCCGCGCGCTTTTCGATCCCGCTGCTCGCGCTGACGGCGGCGGCCGACGGGACCCTGGCCCGGGCCGCCGACATCGTTTTGCTGCTGCCCGACGCGCCGGAAGCCACCGACGCCGTGAATGCGCCGACCACCTCCACGACGCTGCAGATCGCGATGGGCGATGCGCTCGCGGTGGCGCTGCTTGAGCGGCGCGGGTTCAAGCCGCAGGACTTCCGGGTGCTGCATCCTGGCGGCAAGCTCGGCGCCATGCTGCTGACGGTCGCTGATCTGATGCACGGATCAAGCGAATTGCCCTTAGTCCTCGGCGAAACGCCGATGCGTCAGGCTCTGCTGGTGATGACGGAAAAGCGCTGGGGGATCGTCGGCGTCACCGACGCTGCCGGCCGCCTGGTGGGCGCCATCACCGACGGCGACCTGCGCCGCAGCATCGACGGCCTGCTCGACCGCACCGCCGGCGAGGTGATGACGGCCGGCCCGAAAAAGGTCGTCGCGCCCGACATGCTGGCCGGCGAAGCCCTGGCCCTGATGAGCGACCCGCCCCCGGCGGTGACCGTGCTGTTCGTAGTGAAGGCCGGAACGCCGGTCGGCATCCTGCACGTGCACGACCTGCTGCGGGCCGGGGTGGTATAGCCCGCAACGGAACACGTTGGTCCGTTAAGCCTTCCGTGGTGGCCGAGGCCCTATGGGCTCGCGTAAACAAACGCACGACACGTCGCCCCCCGGAGTTTCCATGCTGCCGACCCCCCGCGCCGATCTCGTTCCCAACACGCTCGACTACGAGAACATCCCCCTGGTGAAGGCCACCGGGTTTCGCGAGTACGACGCCCGCTGGGTGTTCGGGCCGGACATCAACCTGCTGGGCGTCGAGGCCCTGGGCCTGGGCCTGGGGACGCTGATCCACGAGATGGGCCAGAAGCGGATCGTGGTCGGCCACGACTACCGCGCCTATTCGCTGTCGATCAAACAGGCCCTGACCATCGGCCTGGTCGCCGCCGGCTGCGAGGTGCTGGACATCGGCCTCGCGGTCTCGCCGATGGCCTATTTCGCCCAGTTCGACCTGGACGCTCCCTGCGTGGCGATGGTCACCGCCAGCCACAACGAGAACGGCTGGACCGGCGTGAAGATGGGCGCGCAACGCCCGTTGACCTTCGGCCCCGACGAGATGGGCCGGCTGAAGGAGCTGGTGCTGGAAGGTCGCTGGGCGCAGCGGCCGGGCGGCTCGCTGGCCCATATCGGCGGGGTCGCCGAGCGCTACATCGCCGACGCCGCGAGACGGGTGACCGTGAAACGGCCGCTGGTGGTGGTGGCCGCCTGCGGCAACGGCACCGCCGGCGCCTTCGCGCCGCGCGCACTGCGCGACATGGGCGTGGCCGTCCTGATCGAGATGGACTGCGACCTCGACTACAGCTTCCCGAAGTACAATCCGAATCCCGAAGACAGCATCATGCTGCACGCGATGGCGCAGACGGTTCGCACCCATGGCGCCGACCTGGCCCTGGGCTTCGACGGCGACGGCGACCGTTGCGGGGTGGTGGACGACGAGGGCGAGGAGATCTTCGCCGACAAGATCGGGTTGATGCTCGCCCGGGATCTTTCGCAATTGCACAAGGACGCGACGTTCGTGGTGGACGTGAAGTCCACCGGCCTGTTCGCCACCGACGAGGTGCTGAAGGCCAATGGCGCGAAGACCGTCTACTGGAAGACCGGCCACAGCTACATCAAGCGCAAGACCTCCGAGCTGGGCGCGCTGGCCGGCTTCGAGAAGTCCGGCCACTTCTTCTTCAACCCGCCGATCGGCCGTGGCTACGACGACGGCCTGGTGGCGGCCGCGGCGATCCTCGCCATGCTGGACCGCAACCCGGACAAGAAGCTCAGCGACCTCAAGAAGGCCCTGCCGGTCGCCTATACCTCCCTGACCATGAGCCCGCACTGCCCCGACGAGCTGAAGTACGGCGTGGTGGACGAGGTGGTCGCCGAATACACCGCGCTCGCCAATGCCGGCGGCACGATCCTGGGCCGCAGGATCGTCGACCTGATCACCGTCAACGGCGTCCGCGTGGCGCTGGAGGACGGCTCGTGGGTGCTGGTCCGCGCGTCGTCCAACAAGCCCGAGATCGTGGTGGTGGTGGAGAGCACCCGCTCCGACGACGACATGCGCGCCCTGTTCCACCAGGAGGTGAAGCCGCGCCTGGGCAAGCGCGCGTCGGTGGGCGCGTACAACCAGGAGATCTGAGGGTCCGGCGCGCATCTTGCTGCACCGCGATACCAATGTCCCGTTCTAGCGATTGCGGGCCCTCGCCCTGCGTGGTGAAAGGCGCCGCGGTCTTCAAGGAGTAGTCTATGCGCGTTGCGATGATCGGGACGGGCTATGTGGGACTGGTCAGCGGCGCCTGTTTCGCCGACTTCGGCCACACGGTCACCTGCATCGACAAGGACGCGGGCAAGATCGAGCAGCTGAAGTCCGGCGGCATCCCGATCTACGAGCCCGGCCTGGACCTGCTGGTGGCCCAGAACGTCAAGGCCGGCCGCCTGTTCTTCGCCACCGACGCCGCCGAGGCGGTGCGCGGGGCCGACGCGGTGTTCATCGGCGTCGGCACGCCCTCGCGCCGGGGCGATGGCTACGCGGATCTCTCGTACGTCTACGCCGCCGCCGAGGAGATCGCTGCCTTCGTCGACGGCTTCACGGTGATCGTCACCAAGTCCACCGTGCCGGTCGGCACCGGCGACGAGATCGAGGCGATCTTCAAGCGCGTGCGGCCCGACGCCGACGTGACCATCGTCTCCAACCCGGAATTCCTGCGCGAGGGCGCGGCGATCGAGGACTTCAAGCGCCCAGACCGCGTCGTGGTCGGCACGGAGGAGCCGCGCGCCCAGGCGATCATGCGCGAGCTATACCGGCCGCTCTACCTCAACGAGACGCCGATCCTGTTCACCAGCCGGCGCACCAGCGAGCTGATCAAATATGCCGCCAACGCCTACCTGGCGCTGAAGATCACCTACATCAACGAGATGGCCGACCTCTGCGAGGCGGTCGGGGCAGATGTTCAGCAGGTGGCCAAGGGCATCGGCCTGGACGGCCGCATCGGCGGCAAGTTCCTGAACGCCGGCCCCGGCTACGGCGGCTCCTGCTTCCCGAAGGACACCATCGCCCTGGTCCGCACCGCCCGCGACGCCGGCTCGCCCGTCGAACTGGTCGAGACCACGGTGAAGATCAACGACGAACGCAAGCGCGCCATGGCCCGCAAGGTGGTCAAGGCGCTGGACGGCGACGTCAAGGGCAAGACCGTCGGCATTCTGGGCCTGACCTTCAAGCCCAACACCGACGACATGCGCGACGCGCCGTCGCTGGCCATCATCCCCGCCCTGCAGGACAAGGGCGCCAGGATCCAGGCCTTCGACCCCGAGGGCGAGGAAGCCCGCCACCTGCTGAAGGACGTCGACTTCAAGGACGACCCCTATGCGGTCGCCACCGGCGCCGACGTACTGGTGATCATCACCGAGTGGGACCAGTTCCGGGCGCTGGACCTGGACCGCATCAAGCTCCTGATGAACCAGCCGGTGCTGGTGGACCTGCGCAACATCTACAAGCCCGGCGACATGCGCGCCCTTGGCTTCGCCTACACCAGCGTCGGGCGGGCCTGATCGAAGACACCTAAGGCGCCTTGGCGACGCTCAGGGTCGGCAGAACGGCCATGAGGGCGGCCTTGGTCGCCTTGTCGCCGCCCATGTCCTCGTCGGCATTGGCCGCCGCCAGAACCCCGTCGCCGGAGGCCGGGAACAGCGCCACGATCGCGTTCCAGTTCCCGTCCGAGCCGGCGTGGGTCAGCACCGGCCCCTGGCGTCCTGCGAGCGAGGCCTGAACACCCCAGGCCAGGGCGCTGGATCCGCCGGGCAGCGCCGTCTGCATGCGCCGGTAGGAGTCCGCGCTCAGCAGCCTTCCATGCCCCTGGCCGCCGGCGATCTGGTCCAGGCAGAATTTCGCCCAGTCTCCCAGGCTCATGTGCATATTCCTGGCCGGCGCGAACATCAGCGGGTTGCTGTCTTCCGCCCTGACGATCGGCTTGCCGCCGTGGTGGCCGATCAGCTGGGGGTCATGGGTCGGGCCGAACCCGACGGTGGTCATGCCCAGCGGCCCAAACACCTCGCGCCGTATCAGGGTCTCATAGCTCGTCTTGGTGGCCCGCTCGGCGATCACCGCGGCGATCAGAAACCCCGTGTTGCTGTATCTGAAGGCCGTGCCGGGCGCGATCTCCGGGGGCTCCTTCAGGGTGCGGGCGATGTAGTCGAGGCGCTGCTTCGGAAGCGACCTCTTATCGGCGTAAAGGCTGTTGAGGAACGCCATATCACCGATGTCATGGGCGAAGCCCGCATGGTGTGACAGCAACTGCACCAGGGTGACGGTGCGGTAATCAGGCCGCATCTGGGCGGCCAGTTCCGGCAGCATGGCGGAAAGCGGCGCGTCCCAGGACAGCACGCCGCGATCCACCAGCCTGGCAATCAGCGTCGCCGTCATCGGCTTGCCGTCCGAGCCGATCAGCCAGACATCGTTCATCGTCGCCGGGCGGCTGCCATCGTTGCGGCGCACGCCCTGCACGGCCTGCCCGACCACCTTGCCGCCGCGTATCACCAGCAGCCCGACGGCCGGCGTCTGAGTGCCGGTCATGGCGGCCTTCAAGGTGGCGTCGAGGTCCTGCGCGAAACAGGGAGTCGCCCAAAGCAGTAGCGCCGCCGCGGCGGCGAACCAGCGTTGCATGAACAATCTCCCGCAGCCCGAATGACGCCGCCGACACTCAGCCCGTTCAGCACGGATGTCTGCGCCCAAGCGCGTCGCCTGCAGGCCGGACCCGCCCGCTACGCCAATGTGAGGTCACGCCCTTTGAAGTAGGTCCGCGCCGCGGCCTTGAACGCTTCCAGGTTGGCGGAGCCGATCCGGCGCGCCTGATGCACTGCGCTGACGGGAAGCGGCGGAGCTTCAAAGCCGCGCAGTAAGGGAACGAGCCGGCCAGCGGCGACCTTGGACTGGATCTGGTAGGAAAAGGCGCGCGTGATCCCGACCCCCTGCTCGGCGGCGGCGATGGCGGCGTCGGCGCTGTTGACCGCGATCCGGGGTTCGATCCGCACGTCCAGGTCCGGCTTGGCGAACCGCCAGATGTCGTCGAGCCCCACGCCCTCGAAGGCGACGATGTCATGATCGTCGAGGTCCGCGGGCCCCCGAGGGTGTTCGCGCCGGACCAGGTAGGCCGGGCTGGCGACGATCACCCGGCTGACGGCGCCCAGTCGCACGGCCGCCAGGCTGCTATCGGCCAGCGCGCCAACCCGGATCGCAACGTCGACACCCTCCTCGACCAGATGCACGTTGCGGTCGGACAGGGCCAGCCGGACCCGCAGGTCGGCGTGCCCGGCCATCAGTCCGGTCAGGATGGGCAGCACATGCAGGCGGCCAAACAGGATGGGCGCCGCTACGGTGAGAATTCCCCGCGGCGCCGCGTCCTCCCCGCGCACAAGACGCTCGGCGCCATCTATGTCCTCCAGGATTTTTCGACAGCTCTCAACGTAGATGGCGCCGCGCTCGGTCAGCCGCACCGAACGCGTGGTTCGCATCAACAGAACCAGGCCCAGGCGATCTTCCAATCCGGCTATGGCCCGCGACACCACGGAGTGCGACAGACGCAGATGACGGGCCGCCTCGGCGAAGCTGCCTCGGGTGGCGACAGCGACGAAGGCGCGCATGGCGTCGAGTTGATCCATTCACTATTGCTGATCTCGCAACAAAAACTTGTCAATTAACTAGATTATCGCGCCAATCGCTGAGGCCTATCTGGATCGGGCCGGCCACTCACGGCCGCCCGACAGGAAGTCCGCACATGTCCCGCCTCTCCATTCCGACCCGCGACGAAGCCCCGGCCGCCTCGCAACCGCTGCTTGACGCCGTGAAGCAGCAATTGGGGGTCACGCCCAACCTCTACCGGCTGGTCGCCAACAGCCCCGCGGCGCTCGGCGGCTTCCTGAGCTTCAGCGGCGCGCTGGCCAAGACGCTCGGCGTCAAGACCCGGGAGCGCATCGCGCTTGCCGTGGCCCAGGTCAACGGCTGCGACTACTGCCTTTCGGCCCACACCTATCTCGGCCTGAACCTGGCCAAGATCGACGCCGCCGAGATCGCCCTGAATCGAGGGGGCGGTTCCGGCGATCCCAAGGCCAACGCCGCCGTCCGCTTCGCAGCCCTGGTCGCCGAGTCGCGCGGCCAAGTGGCAGACGCCGAGATCGCAACGGTCAGGTCAGCCGGGTTCACCGATGCGGAGATCGTCGAGATCGTCGCCGTGGTCGCCGAGAATGTCTTCACCAACTTCATCAACAACGTGGCCCGGACGGAGATCGATTTTCCGGTGGTCCGCGCCCTCGAAGCGGCCTGACCCTTAGAGTCCCTCGGCTGCGGCGTCGTCGCCGGGGGGCTCGCCCGAATATTCTGCGCCTTCAACCGAGCCGGCGCTGGAGCTTCCCATGACCGAACCGTCCGAACCCCGCCCGCCTCTGCCGCCGTTCACCCTGGAGACCGCGACGCTGAAGGTGCGGCGGGCGGAGGACGCCTGGAATAGCGTCGACCCGGAGCGCGTGGCCAAGGCGTATACGGTCGACAGCCGCTGGCGGAACCGCGACGAATTCCTGCAGGGCGGGCCGGCCATCGTCGCGTTCCTGGACCGCAAATGGCGGCGTGAACTGGGCTACCGGCTGATCAAGGAGATCTGGGCGTTCGCCGACGACAGGATCGCCGTGCGATTCGCCTACGAATACCGCCTGGCCTCAGGCGAATGGTTTCGCGCCTACGGAAATGAGAACTGGGCGTTCGATGAGAACGGCCTGATGGGCGAACGCCACGCCAGCATCAACGACCTGCCGATCCAGGCCGCCGAGCGCCTGTTTCTTTGGGACCGGTCCGGACCGAGGCCCGCCGATCACCCCGGACTGAGCAGCCTAGGCCTGTGACCCGCCCCGTCTGACGCAGGTCAGAGCCCCAGGTGGGCCGTCCGCAGGAAGGTTTCGGCGATCCAGACGGCGCCGGCCCAGAAGGCCGCGCCAAGGACAGCCACAAAGACGAGGCACGCGATCGAGCGGGCTGGCCGCTGCGCGTGTCGCGCCACGCCGGTGAGGGCGAATTCGCGCCGCATGTATCCTCCCAAGTCGCTGTTCTCAGATCGACCGGGTCGAGCCGGCCGAATGTGTCGAGCGTGACACAGTATTTGCGACTTGGGTAGGGATGTGGTTGCCGCCGCCGCCACGGTGCGCGCTGCCCGCGCCATCAGATCGTCGTGAAGCGCCGTGGACCCGACCTCAGGCGGCGGCCTTCTTCACCGCCCCGGCGATCTCCCGGACCAGCTGGTCGACCAGCTTCTCGTCGTCGCCCTCGGCCATGATGCGGATCAGGGGCTCGGTGCCGGAGGCGCGCACCACCAGGCGGCCGGAGCCGTTCAGGCGCTTCTCCGCGTCGGCCAGGACCGCCTTTACCTGGGCGCTTTCCAGTGGCTTGCCACCGGCGAAGCGGACGTTCTCCAGCTTCTGCGGCACCGGCTCGAACTGCCGGGCCAGGGTGCTCATCGGCTTGTCGCCCTCCTTGAGCACCGCCAGCACCTGCAGCGCGCAGAGCAGGCCGTCGCCGGTGGTGGAGAAGTCCGACATGATGATGTGGCCCGACTGCTCGCCGCCCAGGTTGTAGTCCCCGGACCGCATCCGCATCATCACCGCGCGGTCGCCCACAGCGGTGCGTTCCAGCTTGAGGTTCCGCTCGGCCAGGAAGCGCTCGAGCCCGAGGTTCGAATAGACCGTCGCCACCACCCCGCTGCCGCGCAACTTGCCGCGGGCCGCCCAGTCGTCTGCGATCAGGGCCATGATCTGGTCGCCATCGACGATCTGGCCCTTCTCGTCGCAGATCACCAGGCGGTCGGCGTCGCCGTCCAGGGCGATGCCGATGTCGGCGCGGAACTCCTTCACCGCCCGCACCATGGCGGCGGGATGGGTGGAGCCACAGTCCTCGTTGATGTTGGTGCCGTTGGGCTCGACGCCCACCTTGATGACCTCGGCGCCCAGCTCATAGAGCACCACCGGGGCGATCTTGTAGGCGGCGCCGTTGGCGCAATCGATCACCACGCGCAGGCCCGCGAGGCTCAGGCGGCGCGGGAAGGTGGCCTTGGCGATCTCGACGTAGCGCGCCTGGCTATCGTCGACCCGGGCGACCCTGCCGAGCGAGGTGGAGGGCGCCAGCCCGTCGGCCAGCCCCTGGTCCATCAGCGCCTCGATCTCCAGCTCGCGCTCGTCGGAGAGCTTGTAGCCGTCGGGGCCGAACAGCTTGATTCCGTTGTCCACATAGGCGTTGTGCGAGGCCGAGATCATCACCCCCAGGTCGGCGCGCAGCGAGCGGGTCATCATCGCCACGCCGGGCGTCGGCATCGGGCCCAGCAGGCGCACGTCCATGCCGACGCTCGCGAAGCCCGCCACCAGGGCCGGCTCGACCATATAGCCGGACAGCCGGGTGTCCTTGCCGATCACCACCATGTGCCGGCGTTCGTCGCGCGACATGAAGATCTTGCCGGCGGCCAGGCCGACCCGCAGGGCCACCTCGGCGGTCATCGGATGGTGGTTGGCCTCGCCGCGGATGCCGTCGGTGCCGAAATAGGCGCGTTTATTCATGAAGGGCTCGTGCGGGTGACAAGGAAACGATCCGAAACTGACTTTTTCTCGCCGGCGGCCTACCGGATGCTAAAGCGGCCGCGTCGGGGCCGAACCCGTCCCAGATTCGCGTACATCACTCGCGTCTAGCATAAAGGAAACTCCGGCCACATGTGCGGCATCATCGGCATCGTCGGGACCAGACCCGTCGCGGAGCGCCTGGTCGAGAGCCTGAAGCGCCTGGAATATCGCGGCTATGACTCGGCCGGCATCGCCGCCCAGGTCGACGGAAAGCTCGAGCGCCGGCGCGCGCCGGGCAAGCTGCGCGAGCTGGAAGCCGTGCTGGCCGCGCACCCGCTCAGCGCCGAGACCGGCATCGGCCACACCCGCTGGGCCACCCACGGCGCGCCGACCGAGCGCAACGCCCACCCGCATGTCGCCGGCCGGGTGGCCGTGGTCCACAACGGCATCATCGAGAATTTCGCCGAGCTGAAGGCCGGGCTGCAGGCCAGAGGTCGGGTGTTCCAGAGCGACACCGACACCGAGGTGGTGGCCCACCTGGTCGACGAGGCGCTGAACGACGGCCTGGCCCCGCTGGCGGCGTTCAAGGCCACCCTGGACAAGCTGCGCGGCGCCTACGCCCTGGCGGTGCTGGTGGGCGGCGAGCGCGAGGTGATCCTGGGCGCCCGCAACGGCCCGCCGCTGGCGGTGGGCTATGGCGACGGCGAGATGTTCATCGGGTCCGACGGCCTGGCGCTGGGGCCGTTCACCAACCGGGTGGCCTACCTCAACGACGGCGACTACGTGGTCATCGACCACACCTCGGCGCGGATCTTCGACGAGGCGGGGCTGCCGGCCGACCGACCGATCAAGTTGCTCGCCGCCTCGGCCGCGGTCATGGAGAAGGGCAATTACCGCCACTTCATGGAGAAGGAGATCCACGACCAGCCAGAGGGCTGCCAGCGGACCATCGCAGCCTACGTGGACACCCTGACCGACCGGACCGCGGTGCCCGGCGGCGTCGATTTCGCGGCCATCGAGCGCATCCAGATCGTCGCCTGCGGCACCTCCTACATCGCCGGCCTGCTGGGCAAGTACCTGATCGAGCAGCTGGCGGACCTGCCCGTGGACGTCGAGATCGCCTCGGAGTTCCGCTATCGCGAGCCGTCGCTGCGGGCCGGGTCCCTGGCCATCGCCATGTCGCAGTCCGGCGAGACCGCCGACACCCTTGCGGCGCTGCGCTACTGCCAGGCCAAGGGGATGAAGAGCGCCGCCATCGTCAACACGGTGGAATCCACCATCGGCCGCGAGGTCGACGTGATCTGGCCGATCCACTGCGGGCCGGAGATCGGCGTCGCCTCGACCAAGGCCTTCACCGCCCAGGTCAGCGTGCTGACCGCGCTCGCCGTCGCGGCGGCCCGGGCCCGCGGGCGGATCGACGAGGCGGAGGAACAGCGGCTGGTCCGCGTGCTGCTGGAGGCGCCGCGCCTGATCGCGGAATCGATCCAGCTGGAGGAGGCGGTCAGGAGCATCGCCGTCGAGGTCGCCAAGGCCCGCGACGTCCTCTATCTCGGCCGCGGCCCGATGTACCCGCTGGCCCTGGAAGGGGCCCTGAAGCTGAAAGAGATCAGCTATATCCACGCCGAGGGCTATGCCGCCGGCGAGCTGAAGCACGGCCCCATCGCCCTGGTCGACGAACAGACCCCGATCGTCATCCTGGCGCCCTTCGACAGCTATTTCGAGAAGTCGGCCTCGAACATGAGCGAAGTGATGGCCCGTGGCGGCCAGGTGGTGTTCATCACCGATTCGGACGGCGAGCGGCACGCCCCGGCCGGCGCCCGCGTCGTGGTCACCGCCCCCAGCTGCGACCCGCTGATCGCGCCGCTGGTGATGTCGGCCCCGATCCAGCTGCTGGCCTACCATGTGGCTGTCCAGAAAGGCGCGGACGTCGACCAGCCCCGCAACCTCGCGAAATCGGTGACGGTGGAATAACGCCTGGTTCCTCCCCATCGGGGGAGGTGGCGCGAAGCGCCGGAGGGGGTCCGCTCGGAACGTCCGGCTGACACCCTGCATTGGCGCAGGATTCGCGTCGGCCCCGCCGCTGAGGACCCCCTCAGCCGGCTTTGCCGACAGCTCCCCCAAAGGCGGAGCGATTGCGCATAAAAAACGGCCGCCCCGTGAGGGACGGCCGCTCTTTCAAGCCGTCTCTTGCGAGACGATGCTTACTTCTTTTCCGGAGCAGCGGCCATGGCGGCGGCCGGAGCAGCAGCAGCGGCAGCGGCCGGGGCAGCGGCGTCGGCAGCGGCCGGAGCAGCGGCTTCAGCAGCGGCCGGAGCAGCGGCTTCAGCGGCGGCCGGAGCGGCAGCAGCAGCGGCGTCAGCGGCGGCCGGGGCCGGCGCTTCTTCCTTCTTTTGGCAGGCGGCCAGGCTCAGAGCCATGACACCGGCGGCGGCGACGGTCAGAATGCGAAGCTTCATTTGAGTATGGCTCCCCTTGGGGGTGAATTCCCCGACGTCGCGGACCCTACACAACTTCGTGCGATCTCAAAATCGTGATCGTACAGTTGCAGCGAAAAAATCTCCGCCACCGGGGCGGAGCGCATTAGGGATCACGGAGTTATCGGCTCCGGAGGTGGCATGTCCCAGCGTGTGAAGAAGGCGGTCCTGCCGGTGGCGGGCCTGGGAACACGGGTGCTGCCGGGCGCCAAGACCACGCCCAAGAACATGCTCAACGTCGTGGACCGGCCGATCCTCAGCTACATCGTCGAGGAGGCCCGCGCCGCCGGGATTGAGCACTTCGTGTTCATCGTCGGCCGCGGCCAGGGGGCCATCGAGGACTATTTCGACACCAGTCCGGAGATCGAGGGGATCCTTCAGGGCAAGGGCAAGCTCGACATCCTGGCCGACGTCCGCCGCGACCTGCCCGAGCCCGGCGGGATGAGCTTCGTGCGCCAGATGGCCCCGCTAGGCCTGGGGCACGCGGTCTGGTGCGCCCGCCACATCGTCGCCGACGAGCCGTTCGCGGTGATGCTGCCCGACATGCTGATGACCGCGAAACCCCCCGCCCTGGCCCAGGCGGTGGCGGCCTTCGAGCAGGTCGGCGGCAATATCGTGGTCGTGGAGCCCGTGCCCGAAGGCGAGGCGCACAAGTACGGCATCGTGGCGCTGGACGGACGTGACGGCCGCCTAAACCGCATGACCGGCATGGTCGAGAAGCCGGCGCCCGGAACCGAGCCCTCGAACCTGTTCATCTCCGGCCGCTATATCCTGCAGCCCGACATCTTCGAGGTGCTGGAAACCCAGGAGCGCGGCGCGGGTGGCGAGATCCAGCTCACCGACGGCATGGCCAATCTGATGAAGACCCAGGCCTTCCACGCTCTGGAATACGACGGGACCACCTACGACTGCGGCGACAAGATCGGCCTGCTGCGGGCCAATGTCGCCTTCGCCCTGGCCCACCCGGAGCTCGGCGAGGCGGCCCGCAGGGCGATCGCCTTGCTGCTGTGAGCGGGGATGGTCGCCAGCGCCAGCTTCGCTAACTTCTTGCGCGAGGAGCTCGCCCCGCTCGGTCGCGTCACGACGCGACGCATGTTCGGCAAGACCGGCGTATTCTGCGATGGACTGATGTTCGCGATGGTGACGGGGGACTCGCTGTACTTTCGGGTCGATGACCAGATCGCAGCGGCATTTTCGGAAGCGCGGGCCGCTGCGCCGCTGAACTACGAGAAGGGCGGTCGCATCATCGACCTCTCCTTCTGGCGGGCGCCTGACCGGTTGCTGGACGATCCCGAAGACCTTGTCGCCTGGGCGCGGGTGGCGCTGGGGGCGGCGCGCCGGGTCGCGGCGAAGAGAGACCGTGCGACGCCAGGGCGGACGTAGACGGTGCGGCTGCTGATCTTCGGCTACGGCTTTTCCGGGCGCGCGCTGGCCCGGCGGATGGCGGGTGAGGCCTGGGAGGTCTTCGCCACACATCGGGACGATGCGGGCGCCGGACGCGTCCGCGCCGACGGTTACACACCGGTCGATCTAGCCGACCGCACCGCCCTGACCGAGGCGTTGGCCGGGACCCGCGCCCTGCTGGTCACCGCCCCGCCCGGACCACAGGGGTGTCCGGGCCTCAACACCCTGGTCGGGCCGCTGGCCGCGGCCGGCGCCTTTCCCGACTGGACCGGCTACCTCTCCACCACCGGGGTCTACGGCGACCGGCGCGGCGGCTGGGTCACCGAGGCCAGCCCGCTGGCCGCCCAGTCGGTGGAGGGCGCGCGGCGGGTCGGAGCCGAGCGCGACTGGCTTCAGGTCGGCCGCGGCATGGGCCTTACCGTGACGATCTTCCGCCTGCCCGGAATCTACGGCCCCGGCCGCTCGGCCTTCGACCGCCTGCGCGAGGGCCAGGCCCGGCGGATAGTAGCCCCCGGGCAGGTCTTCTCCCGCATCCACGTGGACGACTTGGCGGCCGGCCTGGCAGCTTCGATCGCCCGCCCGCGGCCGGCCGGGATCTACAACCTCTGCGACGACGAGCCGGCGCCCAACAGCGAGGCGGTGGCCTATGCGGCCGGCCTGCTGGGGATGGCGGCGCCCCCCGAGGTCGCCCTCGCCGACGCCAACCTGCGTCCGGCAGCGATGCGGTTCTATGCGGAGAGCAAGCGGGTCTCAAACGCGCGCGCCAAGGCGGAACTGGGCTGGCGTCCGGCCTATCCGACCTACCGGGAGGGGCTGCGCGCCGTGCTGGCGGCGGAAACGAGTTGCTCCCCCGTCGGGGGAGCTGTCAGCGAAGCTGACTGAGGGGGTCAGCTCAGACCTCTCCACATCCACCTCTGAGGCGCGGAGCAGGTTTCGGCGGCGCCATCGTTGAGAACCCCCTCCGGCGCTTCGCGCCACCTCCCCCAGCGGGGGAGGAATTTCCCTACGGCCGCACCACCTCGTCGACCGCCGCGATCAGCCGATCCAGGTCCTGTGGCCGCGACAGGCGATGGTCGCCATCCTTGATCAGGCCGAAGACCACATCGTCGGTCTTCAGCGCGTGCGCCATTTCCAGGGCGTGACGCCAGGGGACGTCGGTGTCCTCGCCGCCCTGCAGGATGCGGACCGGGACCTTGACGGGGATCGGCTTGCCGCCCAGCAGCGACCAGCGCGCGCCGTCCTCCAGCAGCTTGCGGGTGATCGGATAGGGCTCGCCATAGTCGGACGGCCGCAGCCAGACACCGTCGGCCGCCAGGGCCGCCTGGCCCTCCGGCGGGATCGCCGGCCCCAGCAGCTTCTCGGTGAAGTCGGCGGCGGGGGCGACCAGCACCAGGGCCTTCACCCGCTTGGGCCGCGCTATCGCCGCCAGGCAGGCGATCCAGCCGCCCATCGAGGAGCCGACCAGCACCAGCTCGTCCTTGGTGAGCTTGTCCAGCACGGCCAGTGCATCCTCGCGCCAGCGGGTGATCGTACCGTCGGGGAAATCTCCGGAGGACTGGCCGTGACCGAAGTAGTCGAACCGCACATAGGCGCGGCCCTGTGACCAGGCCCACTCCGCCAGGGTCTCGGCCTTGGTCCCGGTCATGTCCGATCGGAAGCCGCCCAGCCACACCACGGCCGGGCCGGCGCCCTCGACCGCCCGCCAGGCCAGCCGCGCCCCATCGGGCCGTTCCAGAAACCCCCCGATATCTTTCATGGCTAAGTCATAACCCGCTCAGGTGTTCACCGGCCACAGTTTCAGTTTAGAGAAGGCCCCGTGCCGCTTCCCCCCGACTTTACCCTGCTGCAGGTGATCCCCGAACTGGAGACCGGCGGCGCGGAACAGACCACCATCGACGTCGCCCAGGCCGTGGTCCGCGCCGGCGGCACGGCGCTGGTCGCCGCGCGTGGCGGCCGGATGACCGCGCGGCTGGTGGCCGACGGCGGCCGGCTGGCGCAGATGCCGGTCCAGACCAAGAACCCGCTGACCATGCTGGGCAACGCCGCGCGCCTGGTGGCCCTGATCCGCCAGGAGAAGGTCTCCATCGTCCATGCGCGCAGCCGCGCCCCGGCCTTTTCCGCGCTTTGGGCCGCCCACGCGACGGGCACGCCGTTCGTCGCCACCTATCACGGTGTCTACAAGGCCAAGTCCGGGCTCAAGCGCTGGTACAACGCCGTGATGACCCGCGGCGACCTGGTGATCGCCAACTCCGAGTACACGCGCGCCCATGTGCTGGCCGAGCACGGCATCGATCCGGCGCGGATGGTCACCATCCCGCGCGGCGTCGACTTGACCCGGTTCGACCCCGGCTTCGTCCCCCCCAACCGGGTGGAGGCGTTGCGGGCGGCCTGGGGCGTCGCCGCGGATGGCCGCACCAGGATTCTGCTGGCCGGTCGCCTGACCCGGATCAAGGGCCACCTGACCATCATCGAGGCCGCCCGGCAGCTGGCGGCGGCGGGGCGCAGCGACTTCCTGATCCTGTTCGCCGGCGACGATCAGGGCCGCACCGGCTTCGCCGCCGAACTGCAGGCCGCCATCGACCAGGCCGGTGTGGGCGGGGCGGTCAAGCTGGTCGGCCATTGCGACGACATGCCGGCCGCCTACCTGCTGGCCGACTTCGCCATCCTGCCCACCACCCATCCGGAAAGCTTCGGCCGCGCGGCCGTCGAGCCGCAGGTGATGGGCCGCCCGGTGATCGCCTCCAACCACGGCGGGGTCACCGAGACCATCGTCGACGGCGCCACCGGCTGGCTGGCTCCGGTGGGCAACCCGGCCGCCTGGGCCGTCGCCCTGGCCCGCGCCATCGACCTGGGCCCCGGCAAGCGGCTGGAGATGGGCGAGGCCGGGCGCCGGCGCGCCCAGCGGCTCTATTCGGTGGACGTCATGTGCGCCGCCACGCTTTCAGCCTATGAGAAGGTCCTGGAGGCGCGCGCCTGATGGCCCGGCCTGTCGAACGCATCCTGGTGATCAAGCTTTCGGCCCTGGGCGACTTTGTGCTCGCCCTGGCGGCGATGAAGAAGATCCGGGCCGCCCATCCCAAGGCGCACATCACCCTGCTGACCACTCCGCCCTTCGAGGCGCTGGCGAAGATCTGCCCCTACTTCAACGCCGTCGACACCGGCGGGCGGCCCGAGAGCTTCTCCGAGTGGATCGCGCTGCGCCAGCGGATCAAGGCGGCCGGCTACGCGCGGGTCTACGACCTGCAGACCTCGGCCCATTCGAACCGCATCTTCCAGGCCCTGCGGCCCGGGCCGCCGCCCTGGTCGGGCGTCGCGCTGGGCTGCTCGATGCCGCACCGGAATCCGCTGCGCAACAGCATGCACACCCTGGAGCGCCAGGCCGACCAGCTGATGTACGCCGGCATCTGGGACGACGCCCCCACCGAGGCCGGCAGCGCGCCGCCGCCGGACCTCTCCTGGGTGCTGAAATCGACCCCCGCCCAGCGCCCGGTGCCGGGCTCCAACAGGCCGCGGCCCTACGTCATGCTGGTGCCCGGCGGCGCCGAGCATCGGCCGGAGAAACGCTGGCCGGTGGAGCGCTATTCCGAACTGGCGCGCATCCTCTATTCCCGCGGGTTCGACGTGGTGATCATCGGCGGCCCGAAGGAAAGCGAGCTGGCCCATGCGATCCAGCGCGCCGTGCCGCGCGCCCGCGACCTGACCGGCCGCACGGATTTCGCCAGCATCGCCATGCTGGGCGCCAAGGCCACCCTGGCGATCGGCAACGACACCGGCCCCCTGCACCTGGCCGCGGCCGGTGGGGCGCCGGCCATCGTGCTGTTCTCCCGCGCCTCGGATCCCAAGCTGTCGGCCCCGCGCGGCCGGGTGGCGATCCTGCGGGCCGAGAACCTCAGCGACCTGCCTGTGGCGCAAGTGGCGCAGGCGGCCAACTCTTTGGCGCCGCAGGTCTCCGCCGCGCCTTGATACGCGGGCGCCCGCGGGTCATATACTGACGGAAGACCCGGAGCGCTCCGCGCGCGCCGGCGTTTTTTGCGTTTCCACAGCCTTTGCGTTTCCACAGCCGCCGTTTCAACAATCCGGAGCACTGCCTATTCGCCGTCCCATGCAAGCGCCGCCCGTCAAGGAAGGGCCGCGCATGAACGAAGATATCCGCGTTCCCCGCGTCCTGCTCATCGATCAGCACGGTGAGAAACAGGGCGTGATGCCCACCTCCGCGGCCATCGAGGCCGCCGAAGAGGCTGGCCTCGACCTCGTCGAGATCGTCCCCAACGCGGATCCGCCCGTCTGCAAGATTCTGGACTATGGAAAGTTCAAGTTCCAGGAACAGAAGAAGAAGAACGAGGCGCGCAAGCGGCAGAAGGTGGTGGAGATCAAGGAGATCAAGCTCCGCCCCAACATCGATATCCACGACTATGAGGTCAAGCAGCGGGCCATGAACCGCTTCTTCGAGGAAGGCGACAAGGTGAAGATCACCCTGCGCTTCCGCGGCCGCGAACTGGCCCACCCCGAACTGGGGATGAAGCTGCTGCAGCGGGTGCGGGCCGACTTCGAGCCCATCGCCAAGTGCGAATACGAGCCGCGCATGGAAGGCCGCCAGATGATCATGATCCTGGCGCCGCGATAGGCCCTGGGGTGAGGCGCGGCGTCTCAGCGCTCTTTGGAACGGTCGCCCTCGCGGCGGCCGTTTTCGCGTGTCCGCCCGGCGTGGCCGCGCAGGACCACCCCGACGGCGACGCCCCCTACGCCCCGTTCAAGATCGGCGAGGGCCTCTACTATGACGGCTCGGCCGACTACGCCGCCTATCTGATCGTCACCCGGGCGGGGCTGATCCAGCTCGACGGCGGCGGCGGCGCCACCGGCCATCAGATCGTCGGCAATATCCGCGCCCTGGGCTTCGACCCGGCCAACATCAAGGTGCTGCTCAACAGCCACGAGCACTTCGACCACGCCGCGGGCCTGGCCGAGATCAAGCGCGCCGCGCCGGGCGCGAAGTTCTACGCCAGCGCCGCTGACGGGGCGATCGTCGCCGCCGGCGGACGGGGCGACCCGTTCCTGAAGGGCGAGACGTTCTACTACGAGCCGGTGAAGCCGGACGTGACCCTGAAGGATGGCCAGACGATCAGCCTCGGCGGCTGGACGCTGACCGCCCACGTCACCGGCGGCCACACCAGGGGCTGCACCACCTGGACCTTCCCGGTGACCGTGGCCGGCAAGGTGCGCCAGGCCCTGGCCCACTGCTCCTCATCGGTCCTGCCGGGCTACAGGCTGGGCAAGACCGAGACCTACCCCGGCCAGACAGCGGACTACGAGAAGAGCTTCGCCACCTGGAAGTCCCTGCCCTGCGAGGTGTTCCTGGGCTCCCACGGGTCGTTCTTCGGAATGCAGGCGAAGCGCAAGGCCCTGGACGCCGGCAAGGCCGACGCCTTCGTGGATCGGGAGGGGTGCAAGGCCTTCTACGCCAAGTCCGAGGCGGCGTTCCGCGCGGAACTGCACAAGCAGAACCCGTAGCCGCCAACCCCGTTGTTCTATATATGTTCGTCATCCCGCGAGGCGTATATATACTTTGCAAACACGAGAAGATGAGCTATAACAATGGGGAAAACAGCGAGCCCCGTTATGTCGATCCTTTCCGCCCCCCACTTTCACGACGAAGCCGCCGCTTTTGAGCGGGTGGAAAAGGTTCTCTGGCCGCAAGGTCCGGTCTGCCATCACTGCGGCTGCATGGGCCGGATCAGTGTCATCGCCCCGAACCCTGAGAAGCGCGTCCGCTACGGCCTCAAGCGCTGCGGCGACTGCAAGCAGCAGTTCACGGTTCGCATGGGTACGATCTTCGAAGAGTCGAAGCTGCCCCTGCGCATCTGGCTCCAAGCCATGCACCTGATGTGCAGCAGCAAGAAGGGCGTCAGCGCTCACCAGCTGCACCGCACGCTGGAGATCACCTACAAGTCGGCGTGGTTCCTGGCTCACCGTATTCGGGAAGCCATGCGCTCCGGCGACCTGGCGTCGTTCGGTTCGGGCGGCGGCATGGTCGAAGCCGACGAGACCTTCATCGGCGTTGAGCCCGGCGAGCCCAAGGCCAAGGCTGGCGGCAATCACAAGATGAAGGTGCTGAGTCTTGTAGACCGCGACACCGGCGCCAAGCGCTCGTTCGTGCTGGACTTCATCAGCGCCAAGGCCATCGGCGAAATCGTGGTCGAGAACCTGAGCCGCGAGGCCATCCTCATGACCGACGAGGCCCGGCACTACACCAAGCTGGGCCAGCAGTTCGCGGGCCACGGCCACACCAACCATGCGGCGGGCGAGTACGTCTCGCGCCTCAACC
>NZ_JANXWD010000154.1 GCF_025351295.1 Phenylobacterium sp. | reverse complement strand
TGATCCGCAGGACTTCGAGACCGGCGATCTTGCCGGCGTCCTTGGTGGCCTGGCGCTGGGCGTCGTTGAAATAGGCCGGGACGGTGATGACCGCCTTGTCGACCTTCTCGCCCAGGTGCTGCTCGGCGGCTTCCTTCATCTTGATCAGGGTGAAGGCGGAGATCTGCTGGGGCGAGTAATCCTGGCCGTGGGCGCGCACCCAGGCGTCGCCGTTCGGGCCCTTGACGATCTCATAGGGCACCATGCCCTTGTCCTTGGCGACCATCGGGTCGTTGAACTGGCGGCCGATCAGCCGCTTGATCGCGAAGAAGGTGTTCGAAGGGTTGGTGACGGCCTGGCGCCGGGCCGGCTGGCCCACGATGCGCTCGCCATCTTCCATGAAGCCGACGACCGAAGGCGTGGTCCGCGCGCCTTCGGCGTTCTCGATCACTTTCGGCGCCTTGCCGTCCATGATGGCCACGCACGAATTGGTCGTGCCGAGGTCGATGCCGATGATCTTGCTCATGCTTTGGTCTTGCTCGCTCCTGGTTGGCGGACGCCGCGGTTGGGCCTTCTACTGAAGCGCCCGGGGAAATGCGACGCCCCCGGTTCGATTAGGTTTCCTTGGCCATCCCGCTTTCCGTGCGGGGAAGGCCGCGTTGAGAGCCGATATGGGGGAAATTGACGGGGCTGCAAGGGTGAAAGTCCCCATTCACCGCAAGGGGATGGGCTGGAGCGGCACGCCTCCCATGATTTGACGGCGCTTCAGGAGCGTCTAGCGTCGCCTCCCGGGAGGCTGAACCATGTCACGCACCGCGAACCGACTACGGATCACCCGCCGCCTGATCCTGATGACGGCCGGCGTGCTGGTCTGCGTGGTGGCCCTGTTCGGCGTCACCCTGGTGTTCGGAGGCCGGTTCCTGGTGTCGTGGGCCTGTTTCGGCTGCGGACTGCTGGGTGGCTTCGTCAGCATCCAACAGCGACTCAACACCCTGGCTGACGAGGCGCTGGACCTGCTGTCGGCGTCGTGGTTCCAGATCGCGCTGATCCCGGTCTATGGCGGCCTGTTCGCCCTGGCGCTCTACCTGGGCTTCTTGAGCGGGATTGTCAGCGGCGAGGCGTTCCCGCACTTCGCGATCCCGACGTTCCACGCCCCGCCGACCACCGCCGACCTGCAGGCCTTCTTCAGCACCGCCTACCCGGCCACTGGCGCCGATCTGGCCAAACTGCTGTTCTGGTCCATCGTGGCCGGCTTCTCGGAGCGGTTCGTGCCCCAGATCATCGGCAAGGCCGGGGGCGCGACGCAGGACTAGGGACCCGAGGCGGCCTAATTCGCTCGCGGCTTTGACTCACGCCCCATGGCGACGCCACTCTGCGGCGCCCAAAACCTCAGAGGAACCGACCGATGGTCAATCTCACCCGCCCGGACGGCAACTGGGCCGGCGACCTCGATCTGACACGGCGTTCGATCGCCATGGCGCTGGCCGGCGGCTATGCAGTGGCGGCCTTCGACGCCAACGCCGAACCGATCCACACCGACGACGTCGGCCTGGTCACCGCCACGGTCGAGATCGACGCCGGCGACCGCAAGATCCCCGGCTACCTGGCGCGCCCCACCTTGAAGGGCCGCCATCCGGTGGTGTTCGTCTACACCGAGATCTTCGGGGTCCATGAGTGGATCAAGGACATCTGCCGGCGGCTGGCGAAGGCGGGTTACGTCGCCCTGGCCCCCGACTTCTTCGTTCGCAATGGCGACCCGTCCAAGCTCACCGACTTCCCGGAGATCATGAAGATCGTCGGCGCCACCCCGGACGCCCAGGTCACCTCCGACACCGCCGCGGCGCTGAAGTTCCTGAAGGCCCAGCCGTTCGGCGACCTGAAGCGCCTGGGCGTCACCGGCTTCTGCTGGGGCGGCGGCAAGACCTGGCTGGCGGCCGAACGGTTCGCCGAGTTCAAGGCCGGCGTCGCCTGGTACGGCCCGCTGGCCAGGAACGCCTACCCCCAGACCCCGCCGATCGAGCTGGCCAAAGACCTGCACGCCCCGGTGCTGGGGCTCTACGGCGGCCTCGACAAGGGCATCCCACAGACCGACGTCGACGCCATGAAGGCGGCGCTGAAGGCGGCCGGCAAGACCGGCAGCGACATCGTCGTCTATCCGAACGCCCAGCACGGGTTCCTGGCGGACTACCGGCCCAGCTACGGGGCCGTGGACGCTGCGGCCGGCTGGGCGCTGATGCTGGCGCACTTCAAGAAGAACGGGGTGGGGTAGGCGGCCTTAACTCCTGCATCGCAGCGTGTCGCCATGAGCGACCAAGCGGTGGCGTCCTATCACTACCTCTTCAATGCACACAGTGATTCAAATCTCACAGAAATTGCCGCTGACAGTAGCCCTTCCACTGGCGCGATACCGGATGAGTCAACGTTGACAATGGCGCCAGCAGGAATTGTTCGCCGTTGCTGATGCGACAGTTGTCCTCCCGCCAAGCTATTTCGGCGGCGTAGCGTGCAGGCATTCACCGGCGATCTGGTGATGGATACCCACCTCGGCCCGGCAAAACCCTAGAGAAGAACGATTCGGCCAGCGACCTCCCGCACCTGCAGGCCGCCTTCGTGGTCGACATGACAGGCTGGCTCAAGGACGGCCGGATCAAGTACCAGGAGACTATCCTCGACGGTTTCGAGCGCGCTCCCGAGGCTCATCGGGCTGTTCTCGGGCGTCAACAGCGGCAAGATGCTGATCCGCGTGGCGCAATAGTCGCACCCGGCGTCGGGCGCTCCCATCTCTGGGTATGCGTTGACCGTCAGGATCGCCAACCCGATCAGGGGTGTGCGCCCCTTCACGCCGCATCGGCGGGCGACGGCCTTCAGCAGGTGAGCCCTCGCTGTTTTCGACCCCAAGCCGACATTCAACTGCGCAGAGTTCGAGTGCGCAGAGTTCGAGGGCCGTGATATCCCGACCCCGACCGACGCGTCCGCCGCTCAGATGGGTAACCCCGAACGAGTGCGGACTGAAGTCGCGATCAGAGCGCTCGCTGGTTTCGCGGACCGGCCAGCTCGCCGCCGCATGACCACCCCCATGGCAAAGAAGCCAGCGAGCATCATCCCCCAGGTTGCCGGCTCAGGTGCGGCGCTAGGCGTGCCGCTCCCCACGAAGTCGACACGCCGGGTGTCGAAGATCATGAAGTACTGGAAGTCATCATGGAAAAATCCGAGGTACTTCTGGGCAAATCCGCTGAACGGCTTCGAGGCGGGGTTGGTATCGAGGAATGAGACCGGATGGTCGAGATTTCCGAATGCGCTGCCATAAGCGATGCTGCCGACCTGGATGAGGCCGGCGCTGTTGAAAGCTTCGCCGCCGAGACGGAAGTCTTTCCCCGGGGCTACGGCGACGAAACTGTTGCTGGTAAGCGCGACCGTGTCGGTGATCCCGTTGATCGTGAGCGAGTAGGTCAACACCGGCTCCTGCGGGAAGAACGCGCTGACCTGATCGGCGATGATCGGATGAGGGGTGCGGAATCCCTTCGAGGTGTCGTAGGTGAAGGTCTGGACGTATTCGAGGCCGTCGAGCGCGGCGTTCGCCGGGCCGAACACGCCCGCGTAGTCAGTGCCGTGATCGATCAGGCCGGAGAAGGCCCCCGTCACCACCGCGGCCCTGGCCTCGGCCGCTCCCCAACAGACGACGACGGCGATCGCCGGGACGATCAGGCGGGAGACACGCCGGGTCGAGCGGTGGGGGCGAGGTTCAGAGCGCATTGCGGATCCTGGTGTTGAGGGGCCTTGGCCCGGCCCGCCAACGCGAGCCGTGCTGGCGCAGGTCACTCCGAATCCGTGCTCTTCGCTGGATGTTTGTCCGACCTTTATCGGATTATTTCCGGACCTTGTGGCGGCGCCGGCGCCATTTCAGCGGGGCGCGTCCGTGCTAGCCTCGGCGGCAGTGCAACGGAGGTCGCCTTGCCGACGACGAGGATCAGCCTAGGGCAGGAGCCGGATCGCACGCTCGGCGGCATACAGGTCAATCCCGCACGCGGGCTCGTTTCGGACGGCGTAACCGAGCAGCGCGTGCGGCCTCAGGTTATGCAGGCGTTGCTTCTGTTGATGGACGCTGAGGGCCGGACGGTTACGCGCGACGAACTGGTGGACGGTTGCTGGGACGGCCGCGTCGTCAGCGACGACGCGATCAACCGGGTGATCGCACAGCTGCGGATCCTGGCTCGCCAGTTCGACCCCCCGCCCTTCACCCTCGAAACGATTCCGAAGATTGGCTTCCGGCTGAACGCCGCCGACAGCGGGAAGGCTGGGCCAGCCGCACCCCCGCCGCTGCTCGACAAGCCCCCACCCGACGCGAGCTCTAAGGCCCATCCTCAACTGCGAGCCCAGGGCCGCCGGTTCCTAGCCTGGGCGGCGGGGGTGGCCGGGTTGCTTCTGCTGCTGGTGATCGCCGGCGCTTGGGTGTGGTTTGGACCGGTTCCCGCGGCGCCAGACAGGATGATGGTTCGTCTGTCTGGATTCCGGACTCTGTCGGCTGACCTACCCGCAACCCTGCGCGAATCCATCAGCGCTGAGATCGCCGCAGCATTCAGTGTCGACGGCGTTGTCGGCGTTTCAACCATGTCATCTCCCAAACCGGGAACGGCGTATGCACTGGACGGCGCCATTTACCGGGTCGGCGATTCCATTCGCGTGATTACCCGATTTACCAACCAGCACACCGGCGTGGTCCTGTGGTCCGACAGTGCCGACTACGCGGCTGACCAGGTTTCAAAAGTTCCTCACAAAATCGCCGTAGATGCCGGCACCGTCGTTCGTTGCGGTCTGTCCGGCGCTGCGACCTACAGGAAAGCGCTGCCGGACACAGTCCTAAGCAATTACATGCAATATTGTCAGGAATACTGGTCTTACGGCGGAAGCAAGACGCTTCATTTCGCACAACGCGTTGTGGCTGCGGTTCCCGATTTCTCCTGGGGATGGTCTGCCGTCGCGAACGGCTACATGCAGGCTGCCGATGCAGAACGCGACAGTCGGCGAGCGGAAGAGATGCGCGCGGCGGGGCGCGAGGCCGAGGACAGAGCGGTGGCGCTCGACCGGAACAACAGCGAGGCCCTTGCGCACAAGGCTTACCTGATCGACCCACACGACTGGATCGGTCAGGAGAAGCTTTTCAAAAGCGCCATCGCGGCTAAACCGCTTGATTGCGGCTGCGAGCACTACGGCTACGGCTTGAAGTTGCAAAGCGTGGGACGACTTGGCGCCGCGATCGAACAGTTTCACGCCGCCACCGACATGCTCGCGCTGTGGCCTGACTCCCAGCTTGCTTTGGGGCGCGCGCTTTTGGGGGCGGACCGGGGCGAGGAGGCCAGACCCTACCTCGACGCCGCGATAGATCTCAGCAAAGATCCGAACTTTGACAAACGGGTCGCGGTCGCCGTGGGCGCGGAGACCGGGGACTACGCGGCCGCCATCACCGCCCTTCGCAGCCCGCGGTTGCAGATGCCAAAAGAGAGTCGCGCCGCCCTATTGTCGGGATATCAGGCCCTGGCATCGGGCGCCCCCCAGGCGAAGATGCAGGCGATCCAAGGCCTGCTTGCGTTGCCCAAGGACAAGCAGACCGAGACGGTCGCAATTCTGCTGGCGGCGCTGGGCGCGAACCGTGAGGCCTTGCAGGTTGCCGCCCAGAGGCCACGGATCTTTTGGCGTCGAAGCATGCGCGGCGTTTTGACCGAACCCGCCTTTCCAGCGCTCGCGGACCAGCTCGGCCTCATGGCCTATTGGAGAACGTCGGGCACGAAGCCCGATGCGTGCCAGACAACGAGCAAGCCCCCCTTCTGTCGGATGATCTGAATTCCGTTTTCCGATCTCAGGCGATAACCGCGGCTCATCCGTTGGCGGCTATGGACTCGCCTTCTTTGCCGCACCGCAGACCTCCTCGAGGTCTGCCACGGGTCAAGGATTCGCGTTGACCGCCCACGCTGGGCTTGGACCCGACTGGAAGACCTCCCGGCTTGCGCCGGGAAGGCCGATTGGACGTTCGGTGATTCAGAACGGCGGCTCTTCCACCTTCGGCGGGGGCGGGGCCGCGGGGGCGGGTTGGGGCGCGGCTTCGACGGTCGGGGCGGCGGGCGCCGCGGTGGCGGCGGGCATCACGCTGGCGGCGGCGGCCTTGGCGGCGGCTTCGGCCTCCCGGGTCTCCTTCTCGTCGGCCAGCCGGGCCTTTTCCTCGTCGGAGAGTTCGGGCGGGGGGGCGGCGCCTTCGATGCGTTCTTCGCCCAGGGCGACGGCCTCCTGCGCCTGCAGCGCCTGGCCCGTGACGCCGTCGGCCCGCTGGCCGGGCAGCCGGCTCTTCTGGGGCGCGGTGGCGACGCCCATCGCGAACGCGCCGACGCAGGCGGCGCCGATCAGGACGGCGACCACCTGCAGCACGGGACGGGGCATGGACCAGTTCATGGGGCGAACCTAATGCGCCGGGCGGCCCTGCGGAAGCGCCATCCGCATCCGCTTAACTTCGGTAAACGCGCGGTTAACGATTGACGTCCAAACAAGTCGTTAACGGTGGTTCGGAGCGTGTTGGGATGGCGCGGGCGGCGCGAAAGACGGGTTGGGAACTGGCGGCGCATATCGCCAGGCTTTGCTGGACGCACACCTTCACGGCGCGCCTGCGCGGCGGAATGACCGCCACCCTGGGCGTGGCCCTGGCCGCATCCTTCGCCACCTATAACGCCGCCGATCCCAGCCTGAACGCCGTCGGCGTGGGCGAGCCCACCAATGCGCTCGGCGGCGGCGCGGTGCTGGCCGACATCGGCATCCAGTCACTGGGCGTCGCCGCGGGCCTGGCCGCCCTGCTGATCGTGGTCTGCGGCCTCGCCCGGGTCGCCGATCCGGAACCCGAGGCGAACCGGGGCCGCCTGCGCCTGCGCGCGGCCGTCGGGACCCTGGGCGTGCTGGCGCTGACCGGCGCCCTGGCCTGGGCGCCGACACCCGCCGCCTGGCCGCTGGCCAAGGGGTTGGGCGGCTTCTGGGGCGACACCCTGCTCACCGGCCTGGCCGGGCTGGTCGAATACGCCCGCCTGCCGTTCGGGACGATCATCGGCGGTTCGATCCTGGGTCTGGCGGGCGTGGTGGCGTTCGGCTACGGCGTCGGCCTCTCGAAGCTGGACCTGCGCGGCCTGGCCGACGGCCTGACCCACGCCCTGACGCCCAAGCCGCGGCTGAAGGCGGCGCAGCCCGAACCGCTGAAGACCAAGGTCTCGCGCCGCAAGGCCCTCGACCCGCTGATCGCCGACGCCGCGCTGGACCCCGCGCCGCTCCCCGCCGACGGCCCCGCCCCGCTGGTCAAGCCGCCCAAGCTCGCGCCCAAGGAAAGCGTCCGCGAGCAGAAGGAGGCGCAGTCAACCTTCTCCTTCGCCCAGGAGGGCGGCTTCAAGCTCCCCGAACTAGCCATGCTGACCAAGGCCCCGCCACGCGCGGCCCAGTATGACGAGGGCGCGTTGCGCCAGAACGCCCAGCTGCTGGAGAGCGTGCTGGCCGAGTTCAGCGTCCGCGGCGCCGTGGACCAGATTCGCCCGGGCCCGGTAGTCACCCTCTATGAACTGGTCCCGGCCGCCGGGGTGAAGTCCGCCCGCGTGGTGGCCTTGGCCGACGACATCGCACGGTCGATGAGCGTGGCCTCGGCCCGCGTTTCCGTGGTGCCGGGCCGCAACGCCATCGGCATCGAGCTGCCCAACCAGCGCCGCGAGACCGTCTATCTCCGCGACCTGCTGGCCGCCTCCGAATACGAGCGCGGCGGCCAGAGCCTGCCCATGGCGCTGGGCGAGACCATCGGCGGCGAGCCCTACATCGCCGACCTGGCCAAGATGCCCCACCTGCTGATCGCCGGCACCACCGGCTCGGGCAAGTCGGTGGGCGTCAACGCCATGATCCTGTCGATCCTCTACCGCCTGCCGCCCGAGCAGTGCAGGATGATCATGATCGACCCGAAGATGCTGGAGCTCAGCGTCTACGACGGCATCCCGCACCTGCTGGCGCCGGTGGTGACCGACCCCAAGAAGGCCATCGTCGCGCTGAAATGGACGGTGCGCGAGATGGAGGACCGCTATCGCCGGATGTCGAAAATCGGCGTGCGCAACGTCGCCTCCTACAACGAGCGCGCCCGCGAGGCGCTGAGCAAGGGCGAGCACTTCGAGCGGACCGTCCAGACCGGGTTCGACGACGGCGGACGCGCCACCTACGAGAGCGAGAAGATCCGGCCCGAGCCGATGCCGTTCCTGGTGGTGATCATCGACGAGGTCGCCGACTTGATGATGGTGGCCGGCAAGGACATCGAGGGCGCCGTGCAGCGGCTGGCGCAGATGGCGCGGGCCGCGGGCATCCACCTGATCATGGCCACCCAGCGCCCGTCGGTGGACGTGATCACCGGCACCATCAAGGCCAACTTCCCAACCCGGATCAGCTTCCAGGTCACCTCCAAGATCGACAGCCGCACCATCCTGGGCGAGCAGGGCGCCGAGCAGCTGCTGGGCCAGGGCGACATGCTCTACATGGCCGGCGGCGGCCGCATCACCCGCCTGCACGGCCCGTTCGTCAGCGACGGCGAGGTCGAGGCGGTGGCCAAGTTCCTGCGCGACCAGGGCACGCCCAGCTACCTCGACGAGGTCACCGCCAGCCCAGACGAAGACGGCGAGGACGGCGACCTGGGCCTGGGTGGCGGCGAGGAGAGCAACGACCTCTACGACCGCGCCGTGGCCGTGGTCGCCCGCGACGGAAAGGCCTCCACCAGCTACATCCAGCGCCGCCTTCAGATCGGCTACAACCGCGCCGCCTCGCTGATGGAGCGCATGGAGCAGGAGGGCGTCGTCGGCCCTGCCAACCACGCGGGCAAGCGCGAGATACTGGTCTCAGCGGCTCCTTAACGCCGGCCGCCGGGCTTGAACCCATTGGTCATCGGGTCAGGCTTTTTCGGCAGGGGTTTGCCGGAGCGGTTGATGTATTTCTCCTGGCTGGAGCCCAGGCCCATGCGGCCCGGCTGCTGTTCGACCAGATTCGTGTCGCCCGAACCGATGCGGGCGATGGCGTCGCGCAAGGTAGCGGCGGTTTCGAAGTCGCCAGCCTCTGCGGCGGCGGCCATTCGGCGTTCCAGATCCTCGATCATGCCCATCGGTGGAATATAGGCGATTGCGCCGGCGCATGCCGCGCCGCTCTATGGGGCATGCGTCTGAGCGCCCTTGTCCTCGCCCTTGCCGTGGCCGCCCTGGCGCTGCCGGGCGCGGCCGCCCCGGGCTGCGCTCTGCCGAAGGGCCTGGCCCCCGCGCCCGTGGCGCCCGTCCGCCCGGACGAAGTCGAGAGCGGCGTCACCATCGCCTACTACCTGCTGGCCATCACCTGGACGCCGGACTGGCGACGGATCAACGGCCAGACGCCCGCCACCACCCCGCCGCTGGATCCGGAGCGCCGACCACAGGGCTTCGCCCTGCACGGCCTGTGGCCCAACGGCAAGGCGCCGCCCTATCCGCGCTATTGCCGGCCGGTGGGGACAATTCCCTTGGCCACGGTGCGGGCGATGTACTGCCGCACCCCCTCCGCCGGCCTGCTGCAGCACGAGTGGCAGGCGCACGGGGCCTGCGGATGGGACGACCCGGCGGCCTATTTCCGCCAGGCAGCGAAGCTCTACGACCGCGTGACCCTGCCCCGCATCGAAGGCGTCACCGCGCTCACGGCGGGCGACCTGCGCCGCGCCTTCATGGCGAAGAACCGCTGGCTCGCGGTTGAGGACATCTACGTCCAGGCCGACCGCGACGGCCGGCTGACCGAGGTGCGGCTCTGCTACGATCTGGCCGACCGGCCCGCCGCTTGTCCGGCCGGGGTTGGCGCCCCCGACGACCGGCGAGTGGGACTGACGCCCAGCACCAGCCGGCGCTTCTAGGAACGGGCGCCTGCCCGTCAGCGTTGCGCCCGGACCCGTCCACGCCCTATTGCCGCCCAGCGGGCATGCGACACCCCCGTTTATGGAACCCGCCATGACCTTCACCCGCCGCAGCCTGACCTTGGCCCTGGCCGCAGCGCCGCTGGCCGGCCCGGCCTTTGGCCAGGCGGCCCCGCAAGCCCCCCTGGCGGCGGCAGACCAGGCGCTGGTCGACCGCGCGGTCGCCTATCTGGAGGGCCTGACCGAGGCCAAGGCCCGCTTCGCCCAGACCGACGCGCGGGGCCGCACCACCACCGGCCAGCTGTTTCTGAAGCGGCCCGGCAAGGCGCGGTTCGCCTACGACCCGCCCTCCGGCCTGCTGGTGGTCTCCGACGGCGGCGTGGTGTCGGTGCAGGACGCGCGCCTGAAGACCTTCGATTCCTACCCGCTGGCGGCCACGCCGCTGTCGCTGTTCCTGGCCCGGACGATCCGGCTGGATCGGGGCGTCGCCGTCACCCGCGTGGCGCGCATGGCCGACGGCTTCGCCATCACCGCCCGCGACGGCAGGAAGGAGACGGCTGGGACCATAACGCTCACCTTCACCGACGCTCCGCTGGCGCTGGCCGGCTGGACCGTCACCGACGCCCAGAGCCGGCCCACCCGGGTGCAGCTGATCGGCCTGGAGCGCGCCTCGGGCCTGGATCGCGACCTGTTCGTGCTGAAGGACCCCCGGCCGAAGAACGTCGGACGCGGCAAGGTCTGATCCGCCGAAATGTGTCCCGGGCGACACATGCAAGCATTAATACGAAGTCCTTTGACAAACTGTCATGCCGTGACGATATTGCCACTACGTCGTCTGCGCGCCGAGCGTGCCGACGAAACCCGTGCCGGAACCTATCCCCTCCCGGCGGCGGCATGAGAGACAACTGAACAGCCCGGGCGCTCGCCATGCGCCCGGGCTTTCTTTTGCGTCCCGAGCCCCTAAAGACACCGGCATGCGCCTGCGAATCTGCACCTGGAACGTCAATTCCGTCCGCCTGCGCGCCGAGCAGGCCGCCCGCTTCGTGGCCGAGCAGGCGCCGGACGTGCTGTGCCTGCAGGAGATCAAGTGCCGCGAGGGCGAGTTCCCGGTGAACGCCTTCGTCGAGATGGGCCTGCCGCACCTGAAGATCGCCGGCCAGAAGAGCTGGCATGGCGTCGCCATCGCCTCGCGCCTGCCGCTTGGGGCGGCGCCGCCCCTGCAGGTCTGCCGCGAGGGTCACGCCCGCTGCGTGGGCGCGACGGTGGCGGGCGTCGAGATCCATAACTTCTATATCCCGGCCGGCGGCGACACGCCCGACCGGGTGCAGAATCCCAAGTTCGACCACAAACTGGACTTCTACGAGAAGCTGACCGCCGAACTGGGCCGTCGCGACCCCAAGGCGCCGCTGGCGATCGTCGGCGACCTGAACGTGGCGCCGGGTGAGTTCGACGTCTGGAACCACAGGTACATGTCCAAGGTGGTCAGCCACACCCCCGTGGAGATCGAAGCCTTCCGGGCGCTGGAGGCCTCCCTGGGCTTCATCGACCTGATGCGCGAGACCACGCCAGAGCCCGAGAAACTGGCCTCCTGGTGGAGCTACCGCGCCCAGGACTTCCGTGCATCCGCCCGCGGCCTGCGCCTGGACCACATCCTGGTGACGCCGGGGCTGAGGGACGCCGCCTTCCGACTGGGCGCCCCCGCGGCGCGCATCCACGACGACGTGCGCGAGTGGGAACGCCCAAGCGACCACGCGCCGGTGTCAGCGGACCTGGTGCTTTAGCAGGCGATGGCGTCGAGGTGGCCCTCCGCGCTCAGGTCCAGAAGCGGCAGGTCGCGGGTCATCAGGCGGTATCCGAACTGCCGGGCCGTCGCAGCTAGAATCTTGTCGGCAGGGTCCCGCAACCGGTCGCCCGGCAAGAACGCACTTGCGACGAGGACGGACACCGGGAGGGGCGCCAGCGCCATGCCGCGATCGAGGCTTCTTTGAAACCAGCGCAACGGGTCGATGGCGAGCCTTAGCCGACCGCGCGAGGCCAGTTGGCCGATTTCCCAGGCCGATATCGGGGAGACCAGGATTCCATCCAGGACCGGCGCCATCTGCTGCAGCGCCGCCTCGGCCTCAGGGCGCAGCGTTTCATTGTTGGCGATCCACAGGAGGGCGCAGGTGTCGAGCAGGATCGGCCGACTCATTCCCGCTCAGCATCCCAGACTTCGCCCGCAGGGCTGGTCAGATCCCAACTGGGAGCGACCTTGACCGTGCCGCCGAGTTCGGCCCGCAAGCGCGCGAGCCAGTCGCCCGAGCGGCCCTTCGGGGACAAGGGGTACATGACCGGGCCTTCCTCCAGGCCGGCGCCGCGCTCAGAAGCGACGGCGCGGCGAAACACAAGCTTTTCAGCTATGGTGTCGACCTGTTCCGTCACAAAGCCCGCGTCGAGCCAGACCTTCGTCATCGGGTTGTTGGACGGATTATTGCTCCACCAGGCGGGATATTTTTTTGAGTTGGGCAACGACGCGCCCAAAACCGCCTCGACCTCGCGAAACGTGAGCGTCACGCGATCCGCGGGCTGCTGTTCGAGGAATGCGCGCAGGGGTTCATAGCGGCCTATGGAAGCCTCCCTCACCGCCAAATTTGATGCAGCTTTAGTAAGCTTTCAAGGCGCCAGCTTGTATCCGCCCTGCTCGGTCAGCAGCAGGCGCGCGTTGGCCGGGTCGGGCTCGATCTTCTGGCGCAGGCGGTAGACGTGGGTTTCCAGGGTGTGGGTGGTCACCCCGGCGTTGTAGCCCCACACCTCGGCCAGCAATTCCTCGCGCGACACGGCCTTTTCGCCGGCGCGGTAGAGGTATTTCAGGATGTTGGTTTCCTTCTCCGTCAGGCGGATCTTCTTGCCCTTCTCGTCCACCAGCAGCTTGGCGGCGGGGCGAAACTCATAGGCGCCCAGGCGGAAGACCGCGCCTTCGGAATGCTCATAGTCGCGCAGCTGCACCCGGATGCGGGCCAGCAGGACGGCGAACTTGTAGGGCTTGGTCACGTAGTCGTTGGCGCCGGAACCGAGGCCCTTGACCGTGTCGTCGTCGGTGTCGGCGGCGGTCAGCATGATCACCGGGGTCGACACCCCGTCCTCGCGCATCCGCCGGCAGGCTTCGCGCCCGTCCATGTCCGGCAGGTCGACGTCGAGCAGGATGACATCGGGCTTGGCCTCGCGCGCCTGGCGAACGCCATCACCGGCCGTCGCCGCCTCGACGACCTCGAAACCCTCCGCCTGGAGCTGTTCGGCGATCGCCCCGCGAAGGTCCTGGTCGTCGTCGACGATGAGGAGAGTCTTGCGTTGAGCCATGGGCGGCAACAAACACCATCTCAGCGCTTCGCGCCAAAGGGATTCGCCAAACCGCCAGGGGGTCAAGGTGCGCTTCACCGCCACGGCAGACGGGGTTCTGGACATCGGCGGGCGCCGCGTGCGCTGCGCCCTGGGCCCCGCCGGGGTGACGCCGGCCGCGGCCAAGCGGGAGGGCGACGGCGCCTCGCCGGCCGGGGTATGGCCGATCCGCGAGGTGATCTATCGCCCCGACCGCGGCCCGCCGCCGGCCACCGAGTTCCGGGTCCGCTGCATGGCCGAGGACGACGGCTGGTGCGACGATCCCGCCGACCCGGCCTACAACCGACCCGTCAAGCTGCCCCATCCGGCCAGCGCCGAGGCGCTGTGGCGAGATGACGGAGCTTACGACATCGTCGTCGTGCTGGGCCATAACGACGACCCGCCGGTCGCGGGGTTAGGCTCGGCGATCTTCCTGCACGTGGCCAAGCCCGGTTATCCGCCGACCCAGGGCTGCGTGGCCGTCGCGCGGCAGGACCTGGAAGACCTGCTGTCGGTCGCCAAGCCCGGCGACGCGGTGGACATCAGGGCGTAGGCGGCCCTATCCCCGCGCCCCGAATACCGCCGAGCCCACGCGCACGCTGGTGGCCCCGAAGCGGATCGCCGTCTCGAAATCCCCGCTCATGCCCATCGACAGCTTCGAGAGCCCGTTGCGCTCGGCGATCTTGCGCAGCAGGGCGAAGTGGGGCCCGGCCGGTTCGCCGGCGGGCGGGATACACATCAGGCCCTCGGGCGTGAGGCCGTAGGCGCCGCGCACCGCGGCGATGAAAGCGTCGGCCTCGGCGGGGATCACGCCGGCCTTCTGCGCCTCCTCGCCGGTGTTCACCTGGATGTAGAGGCGCGGCGTGCGGCCCTGTTTCTGCACCTCGTCGGCCAGGGCGCGGGCCAGTTTCTCCCGGTCCAGGGTCTCGATCACGCCGAAGTGCGCGACCGCGTCCTTCGCCTTGTTGGTCTGCAGCGGCCCGATCAGATGGAGCGTCAGGCCCCCGGCGGCCGTCTTGCCCGCCCAGCGGGCCAGGGCTTCCTGCACGCGGTTCTCGCCGAACACCCGCTGCCCGGCCGCCAGCACCGGCTCGATCGCTTCCCAGGGCTGCTGCTTGGACACCGCCACCAGGGTCACCGCGCCGGCTAGGCGCCCGGCGGCTTGCGCGGCGCGGGCGATCCGGGCCACCACGTCGTCATAGCCTTGGGCGGTGGGAGCGGCGGACATTTCGGGGTTCTGGACCTTGCAGCGGACGGCCCGGCTCTTAGCGGCGCGACGGCGGCTGCGGAAGGCCCTGCCGGCGCTGCTGTTCTTCACCGACCCGGTCCGCACGCCCGATCCGGAGGCGGTCGCACGGCGCCTGGCGGCCGGCAGCGCCATCGTCTACCGGGCCTTCGGGGCCCCCGACGCCGAGGCCCGTGCGCGGCGGCTGAAAGCCATCGCCCGGTCGCGCGGCCTGACACTGCTGATCGGTCAGGACTGGGGCCTTGCCCACCGGGTCGGCGCGGACGGCGTTCATCTGCCCGAGCGCCTGGCCCATCGCGCCGGACCCTTGAAGCGCGCCAACCCGGGGTGGATCGTGACCAGCGCCGCCCACTCGCTCGCCGCCGCACGCCGGAGCGGCGCCGACGCCGTGGTGCTCTCGGTCGCCCTGCCGTCGCGGAGCACGTCAGCCGCCGGCGCGCTTGGCCCGATCCGCCTGGCCATCCGCGTCCGGGCTGCCGGCCGTGCGGCCTATGCGCTGGGAGGGATCAACGACAAAACAGCCCGCCGTCTGCGGGACTCGGGCCTGATCGGCTTGGCGGCGGTGGAGGGGCTCGCGCCCGTGGGCGCAGACCTGATCGGCATGTGAAATTTCAATGGCATAAAATTCGCCGGGATGAACGGTATTGGATACCCGGCCCTAGAACCTGAAGGTCGACTCGAGGCGGACCTTGGGAGTGGTCGCCGGGCGGGCCTGGTTGGCGCGCGGGGTCAGGTCCTGTTCGCCCAGGGCGACCGAGCCCCCGACCCGGATCGACGGCGTGATCCGGAAATAGGCGCCGGCCTGGATATCGTTCGGCACCAGCGGCCGTTCGTCGGGCTGCTGCATCTCCAGCGTGAAGCCGAAATGCCCCTTGCTGGCGTCCCACTTCAGTGTCCGGCCGGAGTTCGGGGCCAGCGCCAACGGCTCGGAGCGCACCGTGAAGTCCATCGGCCTGGCCTTGTCGGCCGCCCATGCGCCACCGGCTGCCGCGCTCATCAGCGTGGCCGCGGCGATCATCATGCTGATGCGGCGGAAGGTCATGGCCTGCCTATATAGTCCCAACGATCGATCATCGCGACCTGCCACATTACACAGCTGCGCGATTGCCAGCCGATTAAGGGGCTTGGGGAAATCCGGTCAACCGGACTCGCGCATAGGGTGTCCCTCTGCGGCGAGATGCCCGGCGCCTGTGGCGGTTAGGCCACGCGATTCCTGTTTGGCGCTCTTGCACGGGTTGTTATAGAGGCCCCGGCGCGGGGGCGGTGCCGTGGCGCTTCGGCGCCGCGGAAAAGGTTGGAGACAGATGCTTATGCCGTTTGTGCGCGGTAATCGGATGCGTGGCGCGATCTTCGCGGCCACTGCGGTCAGCCTCGTCGCGGTGGCGGGCTGCGGCAGCCTGCATGTGCCATTCACCGGCAACAGCAACAAGGTCCGACCGGCCGCCGACAACGCCGCGGCGATCGGCGTCAACGGCTACCTGTGGCGCGCGTCGCTGGACACCTTGTCGTTCATGCCACTGCAGTCGGCGGATCCCTACGGCGGCGTGATCGTCACCGACTGGTACACCAACCCGGAAAAGCCGGACGAGCGCTTCAAGTGCACCGTCTACATCCTGGATTCGCGCCTGCGCGCGGACGGGCTGAACGTGGCCGTGTTCAAGCAGAACAAGGGCGCGGACGGCAACTGGATCGACGCCCCGCACGCCAGCCAGACCGAGACGGACATCGAGAACTCCATCCTGACGCGGGCGCGCCAGCTTCGACTTTCGAACATCAAGGGCTGATCCAGCCCTCCGTTCGTCTGTCGGCGCGCTCGAATACACTCGGCCGTTGACCGGAAGTCCCACTCCAGTCCAAAGGCCCGTCGTCATGGCCCGCTACAATCCCAAGGAAACCGAGCCCAAATGGCGCAAGGCGTGGACCGACGCCGACGCCTTCCGGGCGGTGGCCGATCCCGCCAAGCCCAAGTACTATGTGCTGGAGATGTTCCCCTACCCTTCGGGGCGTGTGCACATGGGCCATGTGCGCAACTATTCGCTGGGCGACGTCATCGCCCGCTTCAAGCGCGCCCGCGGCTTCTCGGTCCTGCATCCCATGGGCTGGGACGCCTTCGGCCTGCCGGCCGAGAACGCCGCCATGGAGCGCGGCGTCGACCCCCGGGCCTGGACCTACGAAAACATCGCCCGCATGCGCCAGGACCTGAAGCAGCTGGGCCTGGCGATCGACTGGAGCCGCGAATTCGCCACCTGCGATGTGGAATACTACGGCAAGCAGCAGGCCCTGTTCCTGGACCTGATGGCCCGCGGCCTGGTCTATCGCAAGGAGAGCGTCGTCAACTGGGACCCGGTCGACCAGACCGTCCTGGCCAACGAGCAGGTGATCGACGGCCGCGGCTGGCGCTCCGACGCGCTGGTCGAGAAGCGCAAGCTGAACCAGTGGGCGATGCGCATCACCGACTACGCCGACCAACTGGTCGACGACCTGGCCACCCTGGACCGCTGGCCCGACAAGGTCCGGTTGATGCAGGAGAACTGGATCGGCCGCTCCAGGGGCCTGAAGTTCCGCTTCCACTTCGCAGGCGCAGGCTCAGACAACGACCTGCAGGTGTACACCACGCGCCCCGACACCCTGTACGGCGCGAGCTTCGTCGGCATCGCCGCCGACCACCCGCTGGCCGCCGAGATCGCGGCGAAGGATCCGGCCGCCGCCGCGTTCATCGAGACCTGCCGCCGGGGGGCCGCCACCGAGGCCGAGATCGAGACCGCCGAGAAGATCGGCTACGACACCGGCCTGAGGGTGAAGCACCCGTTCGAGCCCGACTGGGAACTGCCGGTTTGGATCGCCAACTTCATCCTGATGGACTACGGCACGGGCGCCATCTTCGCCTGCCCGGCCCACGACCAGCGGGACCTGGACTTCTGCCGTAAGTATGGCCTGCCGGTGACGCCGGTGGTGCTGCCGCCGGGCGAGGCGCCGTCGACGTTCGCGATCGGCGACGAGGCCTATACCGGACCGGGAATCCTGTACAATTCCAAAGAGCTGGACGGACTGGACATCGAGTCCGCCAAGGCCCGGGCGATTCAGCGGATCGAGGCCCAGGGCGACGGCGAGGGCGCGACGGTCTTCCGGCTGCGGGACTGGGGCGTCTCGCGCCAGCGGGCCTGGGGCTGCCCGATCCCGGTGGTCCACTGCGCGACCGACGGGGTGGTCCCGCTGCCCAAGAGCGCCCTGCCGGTGACCCACCCGGCCGACATCGAGTTCGGCAAGTCCGGCAATGCCCTGGAACGCCACCCGACCTGGAAGCACACCACCTGCCCGATCTGCGGCGGGCCGGCGACGCGCGAGACCGACACCCTGGACACCTTCGTGGACAGTTCCTGGTACTTCGCCCGCTTCGCCAACAGCCATGCCGAGGAACCGATCGACAAGGCCGCCGCCGACTACTGGCTGCCGGTCGACCAGTACATCGGGGGCATCGAGCATGCGGTGCTGCACCTGCTGTACGCCCGGTTCGTCACCAAGGCGCTGGCCGACGACGGCCAGCTGAGCGTGCGCGAGCCGTTCGCCGGCCTGTTCACCCAGGGGATGGTCACCCACGAGACCTACCGGCGGCAGAACGGCGAGTGGGTCGAGCCGGCGCTGGTGGAGTTCGTGACCGAGGGCGCCACGCGGCGCGCGCGGCTGATCGACGGCGGCGAGCCGCTGAGCATCGGCGACATCGAGAAGATGTCGAAGTCCAAGAAGAACACCGTGGCGCCGGAGGAGATCTTCGAGGTCTATGGCGTCGACGCCGCGCGCCTGTTCGTGCTCTCCGACAGCCCGCCCGAGCGCGACACCCAGTGGTCGACCTCCGGCGTCCAGGGCGCCTGGCGCTTCGTCAACCGGGTCTGGGACGAGTTCGACAGCCAGCCGGCCGATGTCCCCGCCGGCGAACCCGACGACGCCCTGCGGCGCGCCACCCACCGGCTGGTCAAGCAGGTGACCGAGGCGATCGACACCTTCCGCTTCAACTCCGGCATCGCGCGGCTGTACGAGTTCCTGAATCTCCTGAAGGCCAACCCCGCCGCCGGCGCCACGCCCGCCATTCTGGTCGCCCGGCACGAGGCGCTGAGCGCCTTCGCCCGGCTGATCGGCCCGTTCACGCCGCACCTGGCGGAGGAGTGCTGGGTGCGCATCGGCGGCGCCGGCATGGTGGTGGAAGCCGAATGGCCGGCCTTCGACTTAGGCCTGACCGAGGACGCGGTGAAGATCCTGCCCGTCCAGGTCAACGGCAAGCGCCGGGGCGAGATCTCCGCTCCCGCCGGGGCCGAGCCTGCCGATGTCGAGCGGATCGTGCTGGCCGACGCCGAGATCGCCCAGCGCCTCGAAGGCCTGACGATCCGCAAGATCATTGTGGTCAAGGACCGCATCGTGAATATCGTGGCCGCATGAACCGCTTCCTCGCCCATCCCTCCGTGGCCCTGGCCCTGATCGGCGCGCTGGCGCTCGGCGGCTGCGCCGGGTTCCAGCCGCTCTATGGCCAGGCCGGAGTGGTGAAGGGCCTGGCCTCGATCCAGGTGCAGGCCCCGGCCGGCCGCACCGGCTACCTGATCCGCGAGCACCTGGACGACGCCTTCGCCAAGGACCACACGGCCGCGCCGACCTATTCCATGGACCTGAGCCTGGGCGAGGCGCGCTATCCGCGCGGCGTGCGCATCGACAACGTCGCCACCCGCTACGAATATGTGCTGACCGCCGTCTACACCCTGAAGCAGCTGCCCTCCGGCGCGCTCGCCAAGCAGGGCCAGGTGCGGGTCGAGTTGACCTACGATAGCGCCGACCAGCCCTATGCCTCGATCTCGGCCCAACAGGACGCCCAGGACCGCGCCGCCGAGGAGGCCGCCCGCCGCATCCAGCTGGAACTGGCCGTCTGGCTGGCCAACGGCGGCAAACTACCCAGCGCGAAAAAATGATCCTGAGCCGCCGCCCCGATATCGAGCGGTTCCTCTCCCGACCTGACGCCGCGATCCGGGCGGCCCTGATCTATGGCCGCGACTCCGGCGTGGTGCGCGATCGTGGCCATGCCCTGGCGGCCAAGCTGATCCCCAACCCCGACGACCCCTTCGACGTGGCGCTGCTGACCGAGCAGGACCTGGCCGACGACGGGGGCCGGCTGGAGGGCGAACTGGCGGCGCAGTCGCTGATGGGCGGCCGGCGACTGGTGCGCCTGCGGCTCGCCGCCGAGAAGCCCACGGCCGACAAGCTGGCCGCCGAGGCCCTGGTCCGCCACGCCAAGGGCGAGCTCAATCCCGACGCCTTCTTCCTGATCGAGGCCGGGAACCTGGGCCGGGAGTCCGCCCTGCGGAAGGCCTGCGAGAAGGCCGCCGAAGCCGCGACCATCCCCTGCTACGAGGACGAGCCTGGCGACGTGGCCCGCATGGTCCGCGAGACCCTGGCCAAGGACAACGTCGCGCTGAACGCCGAGGCCCTGGCCCTGTTCGTCGCCCGCATGCCCAAGGAGCGCGGGGTGGCCCGCCAGGAGATCGAGCGGCTGGCCCTGTATCTCGGCCCTGGCAGCGGCAAGTCGGCCACACCCGCCGACCTGGAGCCGTTCCTGGGCGTCGAGCCCGAGGCGTCGCTGTTCGACGCGGCGGCCGACGCGTTCGGGGGACGGTTGGGCGAGGCGCAGGCCGGCCTGCGGCGGGCGGCCCAAGAGGGCGAAAGCGGCCCTGCCGCCGTCCGGGCGCTGGGCATGCACCTGGGCAAGCTACGGCGCACCCTCACCCTCGCCAAGGCCGGCGCCGGGCTGGCCGAGGCCGCCAAGGCGTCGGGCGTATTCTGGAAGCAGGAACGCGAGTTCCTGCGCCAGGCCCGCACCTGGACCCTTGACGACCTGGACCGCCTGCAGCCCGAAATCCTCGCCGCCGACCGCGCCTGCAAGACCACCGGCTCACCCGACCGCCTGATCGCCGAACGCCTGGCCCTGACCGTCGCGGGGCGGGCGCGGCGGCTGGGGCTGTAACCTTCAATCACGGCTGCCATCCCGCGAACACCGGTGTCATCCCGGTTTTGGCGCAGACAAAGACCGGGACCCACGGACATTCGCCGCGGTGGGGACGCGAGGCCTTCCCGTCGGCATGAGCGGTTGGTGGGTCCCGGTCTTCGCGTGCCGCGAAACCGGGATGACACGGGTGGGGGGTTTAGCTCCGCGTCAGACGCCGGCAGAGGTCGTCGAGCTGTTCCAGGCTGGCGTAGCGGATCCGCACCTCGCCGGCCCCGCCGCGGTCGGCGATGTCGACGCCCATGCCCAGCGCCTCCTCCAGGTCGACCTCCAGGGCCGCGGTGTCGGCGTCCTTGGGCTTGGCGCGGGGGCCCGAGGCCTTCTTCGGCCGGTCCGCGGCCGGGCGCGCCAGGGCCTCCAGGGCGCGCACCGACAGCCCCCGGGCCACTGCCAGGTCGGCCAGCCGCTCAGGGTGCTCGGCCGTCAGCAGGGCGCGGGCATGGCCGGCGCTGAGCCGCCCGGCGATCACGTGGTCGCGCACGCCCTCGGCCAGCTGGTTCAGGCGCAGGACATTGGCGATGTGGCTGCGGCTCTTGCCCACCGCCTGGGCGATCTGGTCCTGGGTATGGCCGAAACGGCCGATCAGCACGCCGTAGGCCTGGGCCTCTTCCAGCGGGTTGAGGTCCTCGCGCTGCACGTTCTCGACGATGGCGATCTCATAGGCCCGGTCGTCGGTGAGCGTGCGGATCAGCGCCGGGATGGTGGTCAGCCCGGCCTGCTGCCCGGCCCGCCAGCGCCGCTCGCCGGCCACGATCTCATATTCGCCGCCGGTCCGGGGCGAGGGCCGCACCAGGATCGGCTGCAGGATGCCCTTGTCGCGGATCGAGTGCTCCAGGTCGGCCAGCTCGGCCGCGTCGAAGCGCCGCCGCGGCTGGTCCGGGTTGGCGTGGACCAGCTCGATGGGGATGTTGCGCACGCCGTCGACCGGATCGACCGCATGGGAGATCTCCTCGGCCTCGCCCAGCAGGGCCGACAGGCCGCGGCCCAGGCCTCTCTTTTCCGCCATCTCAACTCACCTCGAACTGTGCGGCGCGGCGCTTGCGTTCGCGCAGCACGACCTCGCGCGCCAGCTTCAGATAGGCCTGGGAGCCGGCGCACTTAAGGTCGTAGACCAGCACCGGCTTGCCGAACCCCGGCGCCTCGGAGACCCGCACGTTGCGGGGGATCATCGTCTGGTAGACCGTCTCACCGAAATGGCTGCGCACGTCGCCGGAGACCTGTTCCGACAGGGAGTTTCGCCGGTCGTACATGGTCAGCACGATGCCCTGGATCTCCAGCACCGGGTTCAGGCTGCCCCGCACCAGGTCGATGGTGCGCATCAGCTGGCTCAGGCCCTCCAGGGCGAAGAATTCGCACTGCAGCGGCACCAGCACCGCGTCGGCGGCGGCCATGGCATTGACCGTCAGCAGGTTCAGCGACGGCGGGCAGTCGATCAGCACATAGGTGTAGCCGCGGCCGTCCTTCAGCGGGCTCAGTGCGTCGCGCAGCTTGAACGAGCGGCCCGCCTGCTGGCCCAGCTCCAGCTCGATACCCGAGAGGTCCGGATCGGAGGGGATAAGGTCCAGGCCCGGCACGGCGGTCTTCACCACCGCCTGCAGCAGCGCCTTCTCGCCCATCAGCACGTCGTAGAGGGTGTGCTTGCGCAGCGCGCGGCCGACGCCCAGGCCGGTGGAGGCGTTGCCCTGGGGGTCGCTATCGATCAGCAGCACCTTCTCGCCCACGGCGGCCAGCGCGGTGCCGAGATTGATCGCCGTCGTGGTCTTGCCCACTCCGCCCTTCTGGTTGGCGACCACCAGGACGCGTAGGGCCGCGGCCCTACCGGGGTAGGGCTCAGACTTTACGGGCACGGCCGAGCCTCTTCACACGCACGATGCGGCCTCCGGGATCGCTGAGGGATGGAACCACGTCCGCCTCATATTCCCAATATCTTGCGGCCTCGGTCATGTCAGCGACTACATCTTGTCCCTTGAGGAACAGTCCCTGCGCGCCCGCCGTCAGGTATGGCCGGGCATACCCCAACAGGCGGTGAAGCGGCGCACAAGCCCGCGCGGTGACGATGTCCACAGACAGGTCGAGGTTTTCAGCCCTGGCGTTGTAGACCGTGGCCGGCAGCCCAAGGTCGGTGACCACCTCGGAGAGGAACCGGCACCGCTTGGCCATGCTCTCGACGAGGTGAACATGGAAATCCGGGTCGCCCTTGCGCAGGATCGCCAGCACCAGGCCGGGGAAGCCGGCGCCGGCCCCCAGATCGGCCCAGGTCAGCGCCCGGGGCGCCAGTCGCAGCAGCTGGGCGCTATCCCAGGCGTGGCGGTTCCAGAACTCCGGGAGGCTGGCGGGGCCGACCAGGTTCATCTTGCCGTTCCAGTCGGTCAGCAGGGCGAGAAAGCGTTGCAGATCAGCCATCTGCGCCGGCGTGGCCTTGGCGGCCCTGGCGAAGCTGGCGGCGTCGGTGACCGCCACCTCAGGCCGCGCGGCGGCGGACGTGGGCCAGGAGCGCGGTGAGCGCACCCGGCGTCACGCCCTCGATGCGGGCCGCCTGGCCCAGCGTCAGGGGCTGGACGGCGAGCAGCTTCTCGCGGACCTCGTTGGAGAGGCCGCCGATGGCGGCGTAGTCCAGATCGGCCGGCAGCCGCAGGTCCTCGTCGCGCCGGAAGGCGTCGGCGTCGGCGGCCTGGCGGTCGAGATAGCCGGCGTAGGACGCGTCGATCTCCACCTGCTCGCGGACGGGCGCCGGCCAGGCGCCGATCTGCGGCCAGATGCGGGCCAGGTCCGCGAAGCCGATGGTCGGATAGGCCAGCAGGTCGATGACGTTGCGCCGCTGGCCGTCGGCCTTGACCGGCAGCCCGGCCTTGGCGGCGGCGGCCGGCGTCAGGGTCAGGGCGCGGGCCTGGGCGCGGGCGTCGGACAGGGCGGCGGCCTTGGCGGCGAATATCTGCGCGCGGGCCGTCCCGACCACGCCCAGGGCCTCGCCTTTGGCGGTCAGGCGCTGGTCGGCATTGTCGGCGCGCAGGGTCAGGCGGAACTCGGCCCGGCTGGTGAACATGCGATAGGGCTCGGTGACGCCCTTGGTGACCAGGTCGTCGATCAGCACGCCGATATAGGCATCGTCGCGGGCGAAGTGGGCGGCTTCGGCGCCCGACGCGGCGCGGGCGGCGTTCAGGCCGGCGACCAGGCCCTGGGCGCCCGCCTCCTCATAGCCGGTGGTGCCGTTGATCTGGCCGGCCAGGTAGAGGCCCGGCAGGCGCTTGACCTCCAGGGTGGGGAACAGCTCGCGCGGATCCACGTAGTCGTACTCGATCGCATAGCCGTGCCGACGCACCGCCACCTGCTCCAGGCCCGGGATGGTGCGCAGGAACAGGTCCTGAGTCTCGGCCGACACCGAGGTAGAGATGCCGTTCGGATAGACCGTGTCGTCGGTCAGGCCCTCCGGCTCCAGGAAGATCTGGTGGCTGGTCTTGTCGCGGAACCGGACCACCTTGTCCTCGATGGAGGGGCAGTAGCGCGGGCCGCGGCCGGTGGCCCGCCCACCATAGACCGCGCTCTCGCCCAGCCGTTCGGCGATGATCGCGTGGGTTTGCTCGGTGGTGTAGGTGATCCCGCACTCGATCTGCCGGGTGGCGATCCGGTCGGTCAGGAACGAGAACGGGATCGGCTCGGCGTCGGCCGCCTGCATCTCCAGCCGGTCCCAGCCGATGGTCGAGCCGTCCAGCCGCGCCGGCGTGCCGGTCTTCAGCCGCCCCATCTTGAGCCCGGAGGCGTAGAGGCGGTCCGCGAGCCCGATGGCCGGGGCGTCGCCGAGCCGGCCGGCCGGGATGCGCTGCTCGCCCTGATGGATCACGCCCTTGAGGAAGGTGCCGGTGGTCAGCACCACCCGGGCGGCGCGATATTCGGTCCCGCTGGCGCCGACCACGCCTTTGAGGTCAACATGGCCGAGGCCTGCGCGGGTGTCGACGATCAGGTCCTCGACAGCCTCGGCGACGATCGTCAGGTTCGGCGTGGCGGCGAGTTCGGCCTGCATCGCCTCGCGGTAGAGCTTGCGGTCGATCTGGCTGCGCGGGCCGCGGACGGCGGCGCCCTTGGAGCGGTTCAGCATCCGGAACTGGATGCCCGCCACGTCGGCCAGCCGGCCCATCAGCCCGTCCAGGGCGTCGATCTCGCGGACCAGGTGGCCCTTGCCCAGGCCGCCGATGGCCGGGTTGCAGCTCATCTCGCCGATGGGCTCGAGCTTGTGGGTGAGCAGCAGGGTGCGCGCGCCGAACCGCGCCGCCGCCGCCGCCGCCTCGCAGCCGGCGTGCCCCCCGCCAATGACGATCACATCCCAGGTCATGAGCGGGCGCTTATAGGCGAAGGCGGCCGGTGTTTCACGTGAAACAACGACAGAGACGTTGCTCCCCCGGGGGAGCTGTCAGCGAAGCTGACTGAGGGGGTCCTCCACGGAGGTGGGACCGGGCGGCGCGGAGGCGCAGAGACGATCGCTGCGGCGTGGAGGCCCCCTCCGGCGCTTCGCGCCACCTCCAACAACGGGGGAGGATTTTTGGGAGCCTCACTTACCGATGCAGAAGGTGGCGAAGATGCGGCCCAGGACCTGTTCCGGGTCGATGCGACCGGTGATGCGGTCCAGGGCGCGGGCGGCGAGGCGGACGTCTTCGGCGGCCAGTTCCACATGCTCTTGCTGCGTCAGCGCATGGAGCAGGCAGTTGGAGGCCTCTGTCAGGTGTTGCTGGTGGCGCAGGCGGGTGGCGGCCGGGGGCTCTGCGCCGGCCAGCGCCTCGACGATCAGGCCCTCAAGGGTGCGTTCCAGCCACGCGACGTCATTCGGGCTGCGCGCGGTGAAGGCGGCTCCGTCTAGGTCGGGGGGTCCATCGCCCAGATCGCGCTTGGTCACCAGGCGCAGGTCATCCGGACCGGCGCCCTCGAAACTGGCGGCCGGGTCCGTCCCGTCGGCGAGCCAGATCCGCAGGTCCGCTTGCGCCGCCCACGCCCGCGCCCGGCGCACCCCCTCGGCCTCGATTTCGTCCGTCGTGACCCGAAGACCCGCCGTGTCAGCGATGACCACCTTGTAGCCGGCCAGCACCATCGGAACCTCGATGACGTCGCGGGTGGTCCCCGGGATGGCGGTGACGATCGCAGCGTCCCGTTTGGCCAGCACGTTCAGCAGGGTGCTCTTGCCGGCGTTTGGCGCGCCGACCAGGGCGATCCGATAGCCCTCCCGCACCGCCCGGCCCCGTTCGGCGTCGGCGGCCGCCGCTTGCAGTTCGGCGAGCAGGCCCGTCAGGATCGGCCGGGCGCGCGCGGCCACGTCCGCGGGCAACGCCTCGTCCGGGAAATCCACCGCGGCCTCCAGCAGGGCCAGGGCCTCGAGCAGCGCCTCGGTCCAGCGCGCCTGGACCTCCGACAGCCGGCCGCCCAGCTGTTCGAGGGCCTGGCGGCGCTGGGCTTCGGTCTCGGCATCCACCAGGTCGGCGACCCCCTCGGCCTGGGCCAGGTCCAGCTTGCCGTTCTCGAAGGCGCGGCGGGTGAATTCGCCCGGTTCGGCCAGGCGCAGGCCCAGGGCGGCCAGCGCCGCCAGCACCGCGGCCATCACGGCCGGCCCACCGTGCACCTGCAGTTCGGCGACGTCCTCGCCGGTGTAGCTGTGGGGTCCCTTGAAGAACAGCACCAGCGCCTGGTCGACCGGCGCGCCGTCCGCCCCGATCACGGTCCGCAGGCTGGCCGTCCGCGTCCGCGGCACTGGCGGCGTCAGCGCCCGGAGCGCGCCGCGGGTTCCGGGCCCTGAGATCCGCACCACCGCGACGGCCGCCCGGCCCGCGGCCGTGGCCGGCGCATAGATGGTGTCGGTCATTTCCGGGTCGTGGCGACTTCCATGAACTTGCGGAACTGTTCCTGGGCTCCGGTCCCAAAGCTCATCCAGTTCTTCATGAAGTCCTCGGGGTTGAGCATGTTGATGTTGGCGTCGATCCGCTTGGTCATCTCGCCGACCAGGTGGTCGTTCAGCCCGCTCACATCCGGCAGCCCCATGAACCGGCGCGCTTCCTCCGGGGTGCAATCGACCTCGATGGTCATCTTCATGGCGTCTGGCCCTTCCTGTCCTCGACGAGCATATGGCGGCGCCCCGCGCTTCTGCGCTAGTAGGCTCTGGCGGACGGCCGTGTCGCCGTCCCTTTCAAGGGGGCCCTGGCCGATGCGCGCAATCCAATTCGAGACCACCGGCGGCCCCGAGGTGCTACAGCTCGTCGAGCTCGAGACGCCGGTCCCCGGTCCGGGCCAGATCCTGCTGCGGCACCAGGCGATCGGGATCAACTTCATCGAGTGCTACCAGCGCACGGGGCTCTATCCGATGAAGCTCCCGGCCATTCCCGGCGGCGAGGCGGCCGGCGTGGTCGAGGCGGTCGGCGAGGGCGTGACCCGCTTCAAGGTCGGCGACCGGGCGGCGACCACCAGCGCCGGCGGCGCCTATGCCGAGGCGAGCCTGGTGCGCGCCGACCGCGCGGTGGCCATACCGGCGGCGATCTCGACGCAGGTCGCGGCCGCCATCCTGCTGAAGGGGATGACCACTGAGGCCTTCATCCGCCGCACCTATCCGGTGAAGGCCGGTGAGACGGTGCTGGTCCATGCGGCGGTCGGCGGGGTCGGCCAGATCATGACCCAGTGGCTGAAGGCGATCGGCGCGGTGGTGATCGCCACCGTGGGTTCCGAGGACAAGGCCGCCAAGGCCCGGGCGCTGGGCGCCGACCACGTGATCCTCTACCGCGAACAGGACGTCGCCGCCGAAGTGAAGCGGCTCACCGGCGGCGTCGGCGTGCCGGTGGCCTACGACTCGGTGGGCAAGGACACCTTCGAGGGCACCCTGGCCAGCCTGGCGCGCCGTGGGCTGTTCGTCAGCTTCGGCAACGCCTCGGGCCCGGTCCCGCCCTTCGCCCCCGGCCGGCTGGCCGCGGGCGGCTCGTTGTACCTGACCCGCCCCACCCTGTTCGACTACATCGTCACCACCGAGGATCTGGACGGGTCTGCGGGGGCGGTGTTCGAGATGGTCGCCTCGGGCAAGGTGCAGATTGAGATCGGCCAGACCTTCCCCCTGGCCGACGCCGCCAAGGCCCATGAGGCGCTGGAGAGCCGGGCCACGGTCGGGGCAAGCCTGCTGATCCCGTAGGGGCCGACAAGTTGCTCCCCCTTGGGGGAGCTGTCGCGAAGCCGACTGAGGGGGTCCTCCACGGCGGGTCGACCGGGATTCCGGGAGGGCCTGGGTGGGGGCGTCAGGAGGACCCCTTCCGGCGCTCCGCGCCACCTCCCCCAGAGGGGAGGAACTCGGGCGGCGGGCGCTACCTTGGGTGTTTCACGTGAAACAGTAATGCCGGTATGGCCCGCCCTACCTCAGGTGCGGGATCGCGTGTCCGGGAGGGCGCGCCCTGCGCGCTGGGAGGCGGGCCAGGGGACGTCCTGCGGCGCTTGTTTCGCGACAGGGGCGATTTTCCTGCCGGGTCTTTGAAATGGCTGATGTTTCTGGTTGCTCGTTCCTGGCTCGGGTCAGGTGTTCATCGACTGGAAGAAGTCGTCGTTGTTCTTGGAGCTGCGGAGCTTATCGAGCAGGAACTCGATGGCGTCCTGGGCGCCCATGGGGTTGAGGATGCGGCGCAGGATGTAGGTCTTCTGCAGCTGGTCCTTAGGGGTGATCAGCTCTTCCTTGCGGGTGCCGGACTTCAGGATGTCGATGGCCGGGAAGATGCGCTTGTCGGCGACCTTGCGGTCGAGCACGATTTCAGAATTGCCGGTGCCCTTGAACTCTTCGAAGATCACCTCGTCCATCCGGCTGCCGGTATCGATCAGCGAGGTGGCGATGATGGTCAGCGAGCCGCCCTCCTCGATGTTGCGCGCCGCGCCGAAGAAGCGCTTGGGGCGCTGCAGGGCGTTGGCGTCGACGCCGCCGGTCAGCACCTTGCCCGACGACGGGACCACGGTGTTGTAGGCGCGGCCCAGGCGGGTGATGTTGTCCAGCAGGATCACCACGTCGCGCTTGTGCTCGACCAGGCGCTTGGCCTTTTCGATGACCATTTCGGCGACCTGAACGTGGCGGGTGGCGGGCTCGTCGAAGGTCGAGGAGATCACCTCGCCCTTCACGGTGCGCTGCATGTCGGTGACTTCTTCCGGCCGCTCGTCGATCAGCAGCACGATCAGGTAGCACTCGGGGTGGTTGGTGGAGATCGCCCGGGCGATGTTCTGCATCATGATCGTCTTGCCGACCCGCGGCGGGGCGACGATCAGGCAGCGCTGGCCCTTGCCGAGCGGCGCGGCGATGTCGATGACCCGGCCGGAGCGGTCCTTCAGCGTCGGGTCGTCGATCTCCATCCGCAGGCGCTCTTCCGGATAGAGCGGCGTCAGGTTGTCGAACAGCACCTTGTGGCGAACGTTCTCGGGGGCTTCGAAGTTGACCTGGTCGACCTTCACCAGGGCGAAGTAGCGCTCGCCCTCCCGGGGGGCGCGGACCTCGCCGACGACGGTGTCGCCGGTGCGCAGGCCGAACTTCCGAATCTGCGAGGGGCTGACGTAGATGTCGTCGGGGCCCGGCAGGTAGTTGGCTTCCGGCGAGCGCAGGAAGCCGAAGCCGTCCTGCACCACTTCCAGGGTGCCGGAGCCCGAGATCGCCACGCCTTCTTCGGCCAGCACCTTGAGGATCGCGAACATCATGTCCTGCTTGCGCATGGAGTTCGCGGATTCGATCTCCAGCTGCTCGGCGAAGGCCAGCAGGTCGGCCGGCGACTTGTCCTTCAGCCCCTGCAGGCTGGCCTGGGTCAGGCCCATGGCGGCGATCGCCTTGGACGCCTCGCTGGGCTCCTCGTTCTCGGCCTCGGCCTGGGCGGCCGCCTCGGCCTCGCTGACCACGGGCTCCAGGACGTCGAGGTCGGTGTCGGAGGCGTGGTCTTCGGTATCGTCTTGCATTGATTTCACTTTGGAATTCGCGCGCACCGGACGGAGGCCGGGTGCGGGCGGGGCAATCATGTAGGCGCTGGAGGCGCCGTTGTCAGTTTCGTTGGGGACCGGTCGGGGCGCGGCTGCCGCGCGGACCGGTAAGAGGCGGGGCGCGCCGTGACCGACGCGTGACGCCAGCGGAACCACATCGGGGGGATGGGGTCAAGGATATCCCTCCTCTTCAGGGGAGGGTGGATGGCCGCAGGCCAGATAGATGGGAAGTGGGCTTCAGGCCCGGGAGGATCAAGGGTTCCCCACCCTGCTCGCCTCACGGCGAGCTGTCCCTCCCCATGATGGGGAAGGAAAAATCAGTGGTTGCCGAATTCCAGGGTGACGGCCAGGACCATGACCACGGCGGCCAGGAAGGGCAGTTCGTTGGTGGCGCGCCAGAACTTCGCCGAGCGCGGGCGTTGGCCGGCCGCGATCTGCTTGCGCGCGCCCGCCAGCATGCCGTGCCAGTAGCCCATGAAGACGACGCCGGCGAGCTTCACCAGCATCCAGGGTTCCAGCAGGAAGCCCCAGCCCTGCCGCATGGCATAGACGTGATATAGGATCAGGCTGATCCCGAGGATGAAGGTGATGGTCATGGCCGGGTTCATGATGATCGACATGAGTTTGGCCTCCCACCGCTGGAAGTGGGCGTCGAACTCGCTGCCCGGGGGTGCGGTCTCGGTGTGGTAGGCGAAGAGGCGGGGCAGGTACATCATCCCCGCCATCCAGGCGATCACCGCGATGATGTGCAGGCCGCGTAGCAGATTGTACCAGTCCATCAGGCCGTCCCCTCCCGGCAGGCGCATTTGCCATGGCCGGCCGGGCATCGCCAGGGGCCATGGGGCGCGACCCCTTGCCGGCCGAGCGCGCCCTCGACCGCGCGGGCCAGTTCGGCGATGAAGCCCGCGTCGACGCCGGGCGTCCGGGCCCGCAGGTAGGGCGTCACCTCCAGCTCCTGGGCCAGCTCGGCATATTCGTGGTCCAGCTCGACCAAGGTCTCCACGTGCTCGGAGACGAAGGCGATGGGGGCGATCAGCACCCCCTTGCCGTCGGCGCCGGCCTGGCGGATGGCGGTCTCCGTGGACGGCTCGAGCCACTTGAGACGGCCCACCCGGCTCTGGAAACACACCTGCCAGTCGGCGATCTCCGGCAGCCGTTCGGCGATCGCCGCGGCGGTGGCGGCGATCTGGGCGGCGTAGGGGTCGCCGGCGTCGACCACCTGCTGCGGCAGGCCATGCGCCGAGAACAGCAGCCGCAGGTCGGCCGGCCGGCCGCCGGCCTCCCAGACCTTGCGGATCTCGGCGACGTGGGCGTCGATCAGCCCCGTGGCGGTGGGATAGCAGCACACGGTGCGGCTGCGGCCCGGCCCCCGGTAGGCCCGCGCCCAGGCCTTGGCGGACGACGCGGTGGTGGTGGTCGAATACTGCGGATAGAGCGGCAGCAGCACGATCTCGTCGGGGGCATAGGCGGCCACCGCCCTGGCGGTGTCGCGGGTGAACGGCTTCCAGTAGTTCATGGCGATGAAGGATCGGGCGTCGACGCCCTGGCGCTTCAGTTCGGTGTCCAAGGCGGCAGCCTGGGCCTGCGTCTCCGGCAGCAGGGGCGAGCGGCCGCCCATGATCGCGTAGTTGGCCTGGGCGGTCTTGTTGCGCGTGGTGGAGATCAAGGCCGCCAGCGGATAGCGCGCGATAGCCGGCAGGGTGATGATTGCCGGATCCCGGAACAGATTGAACAGAAACGGCCGCACCGCCGCCAGGCTGTCCGGCCCGCCCAGGTTGAAGAGCACGACGGCGACACGGCTCATCCCGCAGATCCTCCCCCGTCGGGGGAGGTGTCGCCGCAAGCGAGGGAGGGGGTCCTCCACGGCGGCGGCGCATAAGCCCTGTCGACGCCGGGGCGGCGCCCGGTCGATCCGTTTGAGCAGACCCCCTTCGTCAGCTTCGCTGACAGCTCCCCCGAGGGGGGAGCAACTCTGCGGCGTCTCACGCTGCGGCCATCCGGGTCACCGGCTTGCCCGTGACCCGCGCCACGACCTGGGCGATGTGTTCCAGGGGGGTGTCGGGGATCACCCCGTGGCCGAGGTTGAAGATGTAGGGGCCTTGGCCCCAGGCCTCGAGCAGGGCGTCGACGCGGGCGTCCAGGGCCGGGCCGCCGGCCCGCAGCAGCAGGTTGTCGAGCGCGCCTTGGATGGTCTTGCCGTCGGCTTGGATGCGCCGGCCCATGGCGAAGCTGGCCTGGGTGTCCAGGGCGACGCCCTGGACCGGGACCTTGGCCGCGTAGTTCTCCACCAGCGCGCCGCAGCCGCGCGGGAAGCCGATGAACGGCACGTCGACCCCGGCGGCGCGGACCTGCTGGACGATGCGGGTGTGCGGGCCGACCACGATGCGCTCAAAGACGTCCTCGGCCAGGTTCTCCGCCCAGCTCTCGAACAGCTTCAGCGCCTGCGCGCCGGCTCTGGCCTGCATGACCAAGTAGCGGGCGGTAGAGTCCACCAGGACATCCAGCAGGGCGTCCAGCGCCTCGGGATGCTGGTAGGCGTACGTACGTGCGGCCTCGCGCTGCGACCCGCGGCCCTCGATCATGTAGGTGGCGACCGTCCAGGGGGCGCCGGCGAAACCGATCAGGGCGCGGTCCGACTCCAGCTCGGCGCGGACCCGGCTCAGGGTCTCGCCGATATTGGCCAGCTTGACGGTCGAGCCTTCGACAGCGTCGCGCAGCGCCTGGATCGGGGGCAGGGCGCCCAGGCGCGGCCCCTCGCCGGCCTCGAACCAGACCTCCTGGCCCAGGGCCTGCGGCAGCAGCAGGATGTCGGCGAAGACGATGGCGCCATCCATCGGAAAGCGACGCATGGGCTGCAGCGTCGCCTCGGCCGCCATCTCGGGGTTGAAGCAGAAGGCCATGAAGTCCTTCGCCCGGGTGCGCAGCTCGCGATATTCCGGCAGCGACCGGCCGGCCTGGCGCATGAACCAGATCGGCGGCCGGTCCAGGGTCTCGCCGGCCAGGGCGCGGAGAAGGCGGGGGGTCTCGCTCATGGCGGACTTAAAGCCTGCCGGGCCGCCGGGCTCAAGGCCCCCGCGCCCCGGCTTGTTCGTCTGCAATCCTAAGAGTCTTGAATCTAAGGACGACAGGAGCGGTAGAGGGTGTCGCGAGCGGGGAAAACTTGACGATCCCGTCACGGCGCCCAGGTCGTCCCCAGCCTGTCCAGGCCGGCGGGTGGGTTCATCCCGGCCTGTGGATTGCGGGGACCGCAGGCCAAACCCTCGGAGGCCATTAGGGTTTCGTTAACACTTCGCGGGAGAACGCCGGGCGCCGATGCGGCCATCGCCCGGCGCTCGACTTCGGACGGTCAAGCGGCGCCCCGATCCGCAGCCTGGGGGTTAACGAGGCGTAAACGGGCCCGTTCATACAGCCGATCCCGGCCGGGGCCCGGCGGGCCCACATTCCACCTCGTCTATCCCCAAGGCCCGCGAGCTTCGCTAAGAGAGTACCCACAGGATCCGTCCCCAGCTTCCGTGAGCCCGTCCCCCGTGCCGAACACCCCGCCGCCCCGGCTCGCGACCTACTTCCACGTCCACCTGGTGTCGGACTCCACCGGCGAGACGCTGAACGCCATGGCGCGCGCGGTCTGCGCCCGGTTCGAGAACGTGCTGCCGATCGAACACATCTATGCCTTGGTCCGCTCGCAGCGGCAGCTGGACCGGGCGCTGGGCGATATCGAGGAGGCGCCGGGGATCGTGCTGCACACCATCGTCGACGAGAAGCTGCGCGACGCCCTGGAGGAGGGCTGCCGGCGGATGGACATGCCCTGCCTGCCGGCCCTGGACCCGCTGGTCAGCGCCATGCAGCGCTACCTAGGGGCGGCGACCACCAGCCGGGTGGGGGCGCACCTGCGGCTGGACAACGACTATTTCAACCGCATGGACGCGCTGAATTATGCCATCGGCCACGACGACGGCCAGGGCGGCCAGGACCTGGACCAGGCCGACGTGGTGCTGCTGGGGGTGTCGCGGACCTCGAAGACCCCCACCTGCATCTACCTGGCGCACCGCGGCGTACGGGCGGCCAACGTCCCGCTGGTGCCCGGCCGGCCGCTGCCGGAGAAGCTGTTCCACCTGAAGAACGCCCTGATCGTCGGGCTGCTGATCGCGCCGGACCGGCTGATCCAGATCCGCCGCAACCGGCTGCTCAGCCTCAAGGAGACCCGGGAGTCGACCTACATCGACCAGGACAAGGTGCGCGAGGAGGTGATCGACGCGCGGCGGCTCTATGAGCGCCACGGCTGGCCGACCATCGACGTCACGCGCCGCTCGGTGGAGGAGACGGCGGCGGCGGTGATGAACCTGCTGCACAAGGGCCATGGCCAGGTCGAGGTGCTGGGGTGAGCCTCATCCTGGCGTCGAAGAGCGCCGCGCGGCGGGCCGTGCTGGCTGGCGCGGGCGTACCGCATGAGGCGGTGGTGCCCGGCGTCGACGAGGACGCGGTAAAGGCGGGGCTGCTGGCCGAGGGCGCGGGGCCGCGCGAGGTGGCCGACGCGCTGGCGGAACTGAAGGCGATCAAGGTGTCGCGCAGCCGCCCGGGCCTGGTGATCGGCGCGGACCAGACGTTGGACCTGGACGGGCAGCTCTACGACAAGGCCGAGACCGTGGCGGCGGCCCGCGAACGGCTGCGGATCCTGCGCGGCAAGACCCACAAGCTGCATTCGGCGGTGGTGGTAGCCCGCGACGGGGCGCCGATCTGGCGCGAAGTGGCGACCGCCAGCCTGACCATGCGCGACTTCTCCGACGCCTTCCTCGACCACTACCTGGCGACCGAGGGCGAGGCCGCCCTGGGCTCGGTGGGCTGCTACCGGCTGGAGGGGCCGGGCGCGCAGCTGTTCTCGCGGATCGAGGGCGACTATTTCGCCATCCTGGGCCTGCCGCTGCTGGGCCTCCTGGACCTGCTGCGGCGGCACGGGGAGCTGGCGGCATGATCACCGGACGCACGGTGGTGGCCGGCGTCGCGGGTCGGCCGGTGGGCCATTCCCTGTCGCCGATCCTGCACAACGCCTGGCTGGCGGCGGCGGGGATCGACGCGGTCTATGTGGCCTTCCCGCTGGAGGGCGACGGGTTCGAGGCCTTCGCCCACGCCCTGCGCGGCGGGGTGGTGCGCGGCCTCAACGTGACCCTCCCGTTCAAGGCGCGGGCGCTGGCGGTCGCCGACCAGGCCAGCGACCTGGCGCGGCGCTCAGGCGCGGCCAATGTGCTGACCTTCGAGCCCGATGGACGGATCCTGGCCCACAACACGGACGGCATCGGCCTGCTCCGCGCCTTCCAGCGCCAGGCCCCGGCCTGGGACGCGGCGGCAGGCTCGGTGGCGGTGCTGGGGGCAGGCGGCGCGGCGCGCGGCGCGGTGGCCGCGCTACTGGGGGCCGGCACGCCCCGGGTGTGGGTGGTCAACCGCACCCTGGCCCGCGCCGAGGCGATCGCGCAGGCCCTGGGGCCGCAGGTCCAGGCCCTGCCGCTGGGCCGGGCCGGCGAGGCGCTGGCCGACGCCACGGCGGTGATCAACGCCACCTCGGCCGGCCTCGCCGGGCAGGGCGGCCTGCCCGTGTCGCTGGACGCGACCCCGGCGGGGTGCGTGATCATGGACATGGTCTACCAGCCGCTCGACACCGCGTTCCTGCGGCAGGCGCGCGCCCTGGGCAGGTCCACGGTGGACGGGCTGGAGATGCTGATCGGCCAGGCGGTCCCGGCCTATGAGGCCTTCTTCGGCGCGCCGCCGCCGGCGGGGGTGGATGTCCGCGCCCTGGCCCTGGCGGCCCTGGCGGGGGACCGAGGATGAAGGTGATCGGGCTGACGGGCTCCATCGGCATGGGCAAGTCGACCACCGCGGCGATGTTCCGCGAGGCCGGGCTGCCGGTCTATGACGCCGACGCCGCGGTGCACGAGCTCTACGACCGGGGCGGCGCGGCCGTGGGTCCGGTGGGCGAGGCCTTCCCGGGCGTGGTGGCGGACGGGCGGGTCGACCGCGAGGCGTTGCGGCAGCGGGTGCTGGGGCATCCCGAGGAATTGAAGCGGCTGAACGCCATCGTCCACCCGCTGGTGGGCCAGGACCGCGGCGGGTTCATGAGAAAGGCACAGGCCGACGGCGCCGACTGGGTGGTGTTCGACGTGCCACTGCTGTTCGAGACCGGCGGCCACGCCAATGTCGACGCCATAGTGGTGGTCTCGGCGCCGGCGCCGATGCAGCGCGAGCGGGTGCTGGCCCGGCCGGGCATGAGCCCCGAGCGCCTGGACGCCATCCTGGCCCAGCAGCTGGCCGATGCCGAGAAGCGCGCCCGGGCGCACTATGTGGTCGACACCGGCCAGGGCCTGGAGGCGGCCCGCGCCCAGGTCCGGGCGATCGTCGCGGCTCTGCGTCTGAAGACGGATTAACCACTAAAAACACTGAAGACACTGAAAGGGGGGCAGATCGCCGGCGTACCCTGATAATCCTTATCGCTATATATTTCAGTGTTTTCAGTGTTTTCAGTGGTTCAAAGAATGGGCCGGCGCGGCGTCTCCGCGGTTGAATCGCGGGCCGCAATCGGGGCATGAAGGCGGGATGGCGCGCGAGATCGTTCTCGATACCGAGACCACCGGCTTCGATCCGAAGACCGGCGACCGGCTGGTGGAGCTGGCCTGCCTGGAGATCGAGAGCTTCGTGCCGACCGGCCGCAGCTTCCACGTCTATATCGACCCCTGCCGCGACATGCCGGCCGACGCCCAGCGGGTGCACGGGCTGTCGGCAGCCTTCCTGCGCGGCAAGCCGCGGTTCGAGCATCCCGAGGTGGTCGAGGCCTTCCTGGACTTCGTCGGCGACGCGCCGCTGATCGCCCACAACGCCGGCTTCGACCGCGGCTTCCTGAACTGGGAGCTGGCGAACTGCCGCCGCGAGCACCTTCCGGAGCATCGCTGGATCGACACGCTGGCGCTGGCCAAGCAGCGCTTCCCGGGGATGCACAACTCGCTGGATGCGCTGTGCAAGCGCTTCAAGATCTCGCTCAGCGAGCGGGAGAAGCACGGCGCGCTGATCGACGCCAAGCTGCTGGCGGCGGTCTATCTGGAGCTGAAGGGCGGCCGCGAGCGGCGCCTGGAGCTGTCCACCGCCGCCATGACCGCGGCGGCGGCCGTCGCCGCGCGTAACGAATATGGGGTCAGGCCCCGCCCGCTGCCGCCACCCTCCACCGCCGAGGAGCGCACGTTGCACGCGGCGTTCATCCGCGGCGCGGTGAAGAGCGAGGAGCTCTGGGGGCGGTTCGGGCTGTAGGCGCGCGTTTCCCTCCCCTTCATGGGGAGGGCCGACTCGCCGAAGGCGAGCGGGGTGGGGAGCCCACATTCAAGCTCAGCGCCCGGTCGTGACTTCCCCACCCGGACCGCTTCGCGGTCTGTCCCTCGCCATGAAGGGGAGGGAAAAGATCAGGCGTGCCCCACCACCGGTTCCACGGCGCCGGCCTTGCGGGCGGCGTAGACGCCGCCGAAGTCGATGGGGTCCAGCAGGAAGGGCGGGAAGCCGCCTTGCGAGGAGACCTCGGCGATCACCTGGCGGGCGAAGGGGAACAGGTAGCGCGGGCACTCGATCAGCAGCACCGGCTCCATCTCGTCGGTCGGCACGCCGGTGATCTGGAAGACGCCGCCGTACAGCAACTCGACCACGAACAGCGGGCCGTCCGAGCGGTTGGCGCGGGCCGAGAGCTTCAGGTCCACCTCGAACAGGCCATCGTCGCGGCCGCGGGCGTTCATCTCGACGTTGAGGTCGATCTGCGGCTGGTCCTGGCTGGGGCGCAGGGCGTCGGGCGCGCGGGGGTTCTCGAACGACAGGTCGCGGATGAACTGGGCGAGGATGCGGATTCCGGGCTCACCGCCCTCGGCGGCGACCGGCGCGCCGGTGTCGATTTCGCTCATGGGTGACGGAATTCTCTCAGGCGGAGACGCGGGAAACGCGCCGGTTCAGGGGCGAGCGGCTATCATGGCCCCCCGGGCGATGCAACGCCGCCCCTGACGGCGGCGTTGCAAGAGGACTATATAGGCCGAAGGGGTGTATGGTCCCTGTTAGAGCCTCCTTGAAAGCCGACGTGCAAGTTCTGGAACTGATCATATTCGCGGGTCTCGCCGCCATCGTGCTCTACCAGCTCTATGCGGTGCTGGGCCGGCGCGTGGGCCGCCAGCCCGAAGACGGGCCCGCCGCCGAGGCCGCCGCGCCGCTGCTGCGCCCGCTCGACCGACCCCTCGAGCCGGTCGACGACGGCGTCCACCTGACCGGCCTGGCCGCGGTGAAGGCCAGGGACCCCAGCTTCGACATGACGACCTTCCTGTCCGGGTCGAAGCAGGCCTACGAGCTGATCGTCAAGGCCTTCGCCGAGGGCGACCGGCCGACGCTGCGCAACCTGCTGGCCCCCAAGATCCTCGCCGACTTCGAGACGGCCATCGACGGCCGCGAGGGGGAAGGCCGCACCGAGACGGTGGAGTTCCTGCATCCGCCCCGCGCCGACCTGGACAAGGCCGAGGTGGTCTCCGGCGACCTGGCCCAGTTGACGGTCCGCTTCCTGGCCGAGTTCCGCAGCCGCACCAAGGGGCCGGAGGGCGAAGGCGTCGACGACCGCCGCACCGCCGAGCTGTGGACCTTCGAGCGCCGGCTGAAGAGCAAGGACCCCAACTGGGCCCTGGTCCACGTGGACGCCGCCGAAGCGTGAGCCGCCCGCGCCTGCGTCCTGCCACGGCGGTATTCGCCGCGCTGAGCGTCGCTGCCTGCGCCACGCCGCACGCCGTCCCGGCCCCTCGCGACCTGCCTCCGGCCCAGCCCTACGCCTATCCGCGGCCGCCACCCGAGCGGTCGCCGCTGCCCGAGCCGCCGCGGCGGCTGGAGCTGTCCGCCCTGCCCGGTTGGACGCTGGAGGACCACGATGCGTCCTTCACCGCCTATCGCGCCACCTGCGGCGTGGCGCGCGACCCAGCCCTTGCGGACCTCTGCGCCCGGGCCAGGCTGGCGCGGTCGGTGGCCCCGGGCGACGGGCGAATCTTCTTCGAGACCGCGTTCCAGGCCGAGCCGATCGCCGGCGCGGGCGTGCTGACCGCCTATTTCGCGCCGATCTATGAGGCCAGGCGGCGGCCGGACGGCGAGTTCAGCGCCCCGGTGCGGCCCAAGCCGGCCGACCTGACGCCCGGCGCGCCCTACCTGGACCGGACGGCCATCGAGGCCCAGCCGATCGACAAGCCGCTGGCCTGGATGCGGCCGGAGGAGCTGTTCTTCCTGCAGGTGCAGGGCTCCGGCGTGCTGGTGTTCGAGGACAGCCGGCGGCTGAAGGCGCTCTATGCGGCCAACAACGGCCTGCCGTTCGTCGGCGTGGCCAACGCGATGCGCGACCGCGGCCTGCTGGCGCGCGACAACACCTCGGGCGACGCGATCCGCGCGTGGCTGGCGGCACACCGGGGGCCGGACGCCGACCAGATCATGCGGCTGAACCCGCGCTACGCCTTCTTCACCCTGGCCCCGGACGACGGCAAGCCGCCGGTGGGGGCGGCCAATATCACCCTGCCGCCCGGCCGCGCGGTGGCGGTGGACCCGGGCTTCCACCTGATGGGCGAACTGCTGTGGATCGACGCCGAGGCGCCCTTGCTGGCCGGCGCCTTTCCGACCTACCGGCGGCTGGTCACTGCGCTCGACACCGGCGGGGCGATCAAGGGCGAGGTCCGCGCCGATCTCTACCTGGGCCAGGGCGACGCCGCCGGCGCAGAGGCCGGCCGCGTGCGCCACACCCTGCGGCTCTATCGGCTGGTCCCGCGATGAAGCGGCCGCTGAAGCCAGAGGAGCTGAAGGTGTGGTCGATGGTCGCCGCCACGGTGCACCCGCTGCCCGGGCGCGGCGTCCCGAAAGCGCCAGCCGAGTCGTTTCCCTCCCCTTCATGGGGAGGGACAGCTCGCGAAGCGAGCCGGGTGGGGAAGTCAGGATCAAGCCGCGCCGCGGGGTCCGGCCCACCGCTCCCCACCCCGGCCGCTGCGCGGCCTGCCGCTCCCCATAAAGGGGCGGGAAAGGGGATCGAGCCGAACCGCCGGCAGCGGATCGCGCGGGATCGGGAGGAGATCGGCGGCCGCATCGACCTGCATGGGATGACCCAGGACCGCGCGCGGCCGGCGCTGGAGGCGTTCCTGATCCGCGCCTGGGACGAGGGCTTCCGCGCGATCCTGGTGATCACCGGCAAGGGCGTCCAGGGCGACGGCGTCCTGCGCCGCCGGGTCCCCGAATGGCTGGGCGCCGCCCACCTGGCCCACATCGTCGCCGGCATGTCGGAAGCCCACCGCAAGCACGGCGGCGAAGGCGCGCTCTACGTGGCGCTGAAGCGGAAGGCGCGGGGGTGACGGCGCCTACTTGGAGCGCGCCGACTTCTCCGCCAACCCCGACTTCCCCTCGCGGGCTTCCAGCTTTTCGGCGACTTCGTCGAGGCTGACGCCGGCGGCGGCGATGACCACCAGCCAGTGGTAGATCAGGTCGGCGCTTTCCTCGGTGAGGGCGTCGCGGTCGCCCTGGGCGGCGGCGATGACGGTTTCGACGGCCTCTTCGCCCAGCTTCTTGGCGGCGCGGTCCAGGTCGGCCAGCAGCTGGGCGGTATAGGAGGCGCCCTGGTCGGCGCCGCGGCGGCTTTCGATGGTCTCGGCCAGGCGGCCGACGACGGCGGAGAATCGGCGGTTCATGCGGGCTCCGTAAGGCGGACGGGGATGCCGGCGGCGGCCATGGCCTGTTTGGCCTCGCCGATCCCGACCTCGCCGAAGTGGAAGATGGAGGCGGCCAGCACCGCGTCGGCCCCGGCCAGGACGGCCTCGACCAGATGCCGCGTATTGCCCGCGCCGCCCGAGGCGATCACCGGCACGCCGACCGCGGAACTGACCGCGCGCACCAGCGCCAGGTCGTAGCCGGTCTTGGCGCCGTCGCGGTCCATCGAGGTCAGCAGGATCTCGCCCGCGCCCTTCGCGACCACCTCGATGGCGTAGTCGACGGCGTCGAGGCCGGTCGGGTTGCGCCCGCCATGGGTGAAGACTTCCCATCGCGCGCCGATCCGCTTGGCGTCCACCGAGACCACCACGGCCTGGCTGCCGAAGGCGTCGGCGCAGCGGGCGACCACGTCGCGGTCGTTCACGGCGGCGGTCATCACCGAAATCTTGTCGGCCCCGGCCAGCAGCAGGCGCCGCGCATCCTCGACGCCGCGGATGCCGCCGCCCACGCTGAGCGGCATGAAGCAGACGTCCGCCGTGCGGGCCACCACGTCCAAGATCGTGCCGCGGTTCTCGTGGCTGGCGGTGATGTCGAGGAACATCAGCTCGTCGGCCCCGGCGGCGTCATAGGCCTGGGCCTGTTCCACCGGGTCGCCGGCGTCCCGCAGGTTGACGAACTGCACGCCCTTCACCACCCGGCCGTCCTTGACGTCCAGGCAGGGGATGAGGCGGATCTTCAGGCTCATCCTGCTTCGCTCCTGACGGAGCTTCGCAGGACGGGTCCTTCGAAGCCTTGCCGAAGAAGGATCATGCGGCCACGCGCAGGGCCTGGGCGGGGTCGATGGCGCCGTTGTAGAGCGCGCGGCCCAGCACGGCGCCGGCCACCGGCACGCCCTTGCGCTTCTTCAGCCGCACGATGTCGTCGATGCTGGCCAGGCCGCCGGCGGCGATCACCGGGATCGAGACCGCGTCGGCCATGGCCCCGAAGGCCTCGACGTTGAAGCCCATCACCGTGCCGTCGCGGTCGATGTCGGTGACGATCAGGGCGGCGACCCCCACGTCCTCGAAGCGGCGGGCCACGGTGATCGCGTCCAGGTCGCTGTCGGCGGTCCAACCCTCGACGGCCACCTTGCCCTTGCGCACGTCGACGCTGACGGCGATCTGCTCGGGATAGAGCTTGGCGGCGGCCAGGACCACGGCGGGGTCCTTCACCGCCACGGTGCCCAGGATCACGCGGCTGACGCCGGCCTCGATCCAGCGCTCGATGTCGGCCAGGGTGCGGATGCCGCCACCCAGCTGCACCGGCACCGAGACGGCGTGCAGGATCGCCTCGACCCCCGGCGCATTGACCGCCTGGCCCTGCACCGCCCCGTTCAGGTCGACCACATGGATCCAGTGGAAGCCGGCCTCGACCCAGGCGCGGGCCTGGGCGGGCGGGTCGGCGTTGAACACCGTGGCGGTGGAGAGGTCGCCGTGCAGGACGCGCACACACTGGCCGTCTTTCAGGTCGATGGCCGGATAGAGGATCACGGGCGCCACTCCAGGAAGTCGGACAACAGTTTGAGGCCGGTGGCCTGGGATTTCTCGGGGTGAAACTGGACCCCTGCCATGTTGCCCCGCGCCACCGCGGCGGGGAAGCGTCCGCCGTGGTCTGTCCAGGCGGCGATGTCGGCGTCGTCGGTGGGGAACATGGCGAAGGAGTGGGTGAAGTAGACCGGCTCGCCGGCCCTGGCGCCCGCCAGCATCGGCAGGTCGCCGACCCCGGTCAGGGTGTTCCAGCCCATGTGCGGGATCTTCAGGGCCCGGTCGGAGACCTCGATCTTGCGCACGTCGCCGTCGATCCAGCCCAGGCCGGGGGTGACGCCGAACTCCAGCCCGCGGCTGGCCATCAGCTGCATGCCGACGCAGATGCCGAGGAAGGGGACGCCGCGCCCGGCGACCGCGCGGTTCATCGCCTCGATCACCCCGCTCCGCGCCGACAGCGCCGCCATGCAGGCGGCGAACGCGCCGACGCCCGGCAGCACCACGGCGTCCGCGCCGGCCACCGTCTCCGGATGATTGGTGACGACGATCTCCGCCCGTCCGCCGGCCACGCGGACGAGGGCCTTTTCAGCCGAGCGAAGGTTGCCCGACCCGTAGTCGATCAGGGCGATCCTCTGCATCGTGATGATCCTAGAGGACGCCCTTGGTGGAGGGCGCGTGGCCGAGGGTCTTGGGGTCGACCTCGACGGCGGCGCGCAGCGCCCGGGCCAGGGCCTTGAAGCCGCTCTCGGCGATGTGGTGCGAATTGGCCCCGTAGAGGGTCTCCAGGTGCACGCAGGCGCCGCAATTCATCGCGAAGGCGTGGTGGAATTCCTTGAACAGCTCGGTGTCCATGTCGCCGACCTTGGGGGTCCTGAACTCGACCTTCCAGATCAGGTAGGGGCGGTTGGAGAGGTCCAGGGCGCAGCGGCTGAGCGTCTCGTCCATCGGGATATAGGCGTGGCCGAACCGGCGGATGCCCGTGAAGCCGGGGATCGCCTGCTTCACCGCCTGGCCGAGCACGATGCCGGTGTCCTCGACAGTGTGGTGCATGTCGATGTGCAGGTCGCCCTTGGTCTCGACGGCGAGGTCGATGCCGCCATGGCGGGCGAAGCTCTCCAGCATGTGGTCGAAGAAGCCGATGCCGGTGGAGATCTGCGACACGCCGGTCCCGTCCAGGTCCACGGCCACGCGGATCTGGGTCTCCTTGGTGTTGCGGACGACTTCGGCCTTGCGGCTCATCGTTACAGTCCTTTGGCTGCGGCCAGGTCCTTGAGCGAGACCTGCGGCCGCGGGCCGTAGTGCGAGATCACCTCGGCGGCCGCCAGCGAGGCCAGGCGTCCGCAATCGTGCAGCGACCGCCCCCGCGACAGGCCGAACATGAAACCGGCTGCGTATTGGTCGCCAGCGCCGGTCGTGTCCACGACTTTCTCCACCGGCTCGGCGGCGATGTGCAGCAGCTCGCCCTTGGAGACGATCGTCGAGCCTTTTTCGCTGCGGGTGATCGCGGCCAGGTCACAGTGGGTGCGGACCTGCTCGCAGGCCTCGTCGAAGTCGTCGGTCTCGAACAGCGCCAGGATCTCGCCCTCGTTGGCGAACAGCAGGTCCACCTGGGTCTCGATGAAGCCCTTGAGGCCGCCCCGGTGGCGCTCGACCACGAACCTGTCGGACAGGGTCAGCGCGATCTGGCGGCTGGCCCCGTGCGCGAAGGCCGCGGCCTTGGCGAACGCCTTGCGGGCCGCCTCGGCGTCGAACAGATAGCCCTCCAGGTAGACGATCTTCGAGGCCTCGACGGTCTCGGGGTCCACGTCGCTGTCGGTGAACTCCACCGAGGCGCCCAGGAAGGTGCACATGGTGCGCTGGGCGTCGGGGGTGACGTTGATCATCGAGACGCCGGTGGCCGGGCCGCCGACCAGGGGCGTGTTCTCGAACCGGGCCCCGATGGCGCGCATGTCGTGGGCGAAGGTGCGGCCCAGCTGGTCGTCGGCCACCTTGCCCATGAAGACGCCGCGGCCGCCGAAGCTGGCCAGGCCGGCGATGGTGTTGGCCGCCGAGCCGCCCGAGGCCTCCACCGCCTGGGCCATCCTGGAATACAGCGCCGCCGACTGCTGGGGATCGACCAGCATCATCGCGCCCTTGGTCAGGTTGTTCTCGGCCAGCCAGGCGTCGGTCGCCGGGGCGATCACGTCGACGATGGCGTTGCCGATCGCGGCGACGTCGTAGAGATCCGGCATTGCGGGGCTTTCGTGCGGGCGTAGGGGCGGGCGATTACAGGGAAAGGCGCACGGAGGCCAGGGGCGTAGGTTGCTCCCCCGTTGGGGAAGCCGTCAGCGAAGCTGACTGAGGGGGTCCGCTCAAAAGGTTCGATAGGGCGCCTCAGCGGCGCACAGAGCGCTTCGGCGGCGCCGTCGTGGAGGACCCCCTCCGGCGCTTCGCGCCACCTTCTCCGACGGGGGAGGAACTTGGCGTTACCCCCCGAACCCGCCGTGGAAGCCGCCTTCGCCGCCGAAGCTGTGGCTGGACATGCGGCCGCCGAAGCCGCCGCGGGAGATCACCGAGGCGCGGGAGATGGTCTTCGGCGGGCCGTGCATGACGTCGGGGGCGTCGAAGCCGCGGGAGCCCAGGCGGGTGCGGCCGGTGGAATAGTCGGTGAAGATCCGGCCGCCGGAGGAGGTGTAATACCCGCCGTCGCGCCAGTCGCGGTACATGCCGCGGCCGCCCCAGCCGCCGTCCAGCATGCGGCCGACCACGAAGCCGGTGATCAGCGGCCCCCAGAACGAGCCGCCGCCACCACCACCGTTGTTGGCGTTGCGCGGCACGCACTGGCCGGGGCCGTAGACGTCCTCGCAGGAGGCCTGTTCCTTGTAGGTGGCGGTCTTCTGCTGGTCGGCCAGGGCGTTCTTCTGGGCGGTGTCGCAGGCGTCGTCGGGGATCTGGTTCTTGTCCTTGCACTCCTGAACCGAGGCATAGGTGTAGGCGTCGACCGCCGGGCCGGGGTTCTGGATGCGGACATTGTCGGCGTTGTCGCCGCCGCAGGCGGTGAGCGAGACGCCGCCCAGGGCCATCAAGCTGGTCAGCGCGAGTTTGCGGGTGCGTTTCATGGCGGCGGACCTCAGGTCGACATGCAGGCGGCGTTCAGGATGCCGACGGCCAGCGAGATCATCAGCAGATAGAGGGCGGCCGACATCTCGCCGCGCTCGATGCGGGCCGAGAGGTCCGGCAGCGCCAGGCGGCGCACCACCCAGAAGGCCACGATCTGGATCACCCCGGCCAGGGTTGCCCAGGCCACGAATTCCAGCAGGCTCTCGGTGTGGGTAAGCGCCGAGGCGAGCGGGATCACATAGCCCAGCACCGCCCCGCCCAGCGCCACGGCGGCGGCCGAATTGCCGGCCTTGATCAGGGCGCCCTCGTTGTGCGGCGTGATCGCCTGGTAGATGGCCTTGAAGATCAGGGTGAAGGCGCCCGCCGCCACGAAGGCCAGGCCGAAGCTCTGGGCGCCGCTGAGGAACGCAATCGGGTCGAAGATCATCGTTTTCCTTTCGAATTCGGACGCGTGGCGCCGCGTCTAGGCTTCGAATTCTCCAACATTGAGGGGGATGCCGACCATGATCTCATGGGTCAGGTCGCCGCCTTCCGGCTCCATCTCCAGCGCCAGAAGCAGCTCGCGGCCATCGCCCGGCAGGTCGCGGGCGAACAGCATGCAGGTCTGGTAGATCTTGCGGAAATTGATCCCGGTGCGGTCGTCGTAGACGGTCTCCCAGAAGCTGACCGGCTCCTGGCGCTCGTCGGTGTCGCCGAACCAGAAGCGGCGGTAGTCCGGCAGGGTGGGGTCGCTGAAGGTGCGCCCGCGCAGCCGGTCGGCCCAGACGCGCTTGGCGGCGCCGTCCGGCGGATAGGCGCTGGACCACGGCCCGAACAGGGTGAAGTCGTTGGCGTCCTGGCCCATGGCGTCGCTGCTGACCATCTGCAGCATCATGTCGTCGTCGGTGTAGAACCGGTGCACGAAGCCGTCGGCGCCCAGGTCGATCCGGCCCTGGGCGACGATCTCCAGGGTGTCGGTGTCGAGCCGGAACTTGGTCTCCGACCCCAGCCGGCGCCACGCCAGGGCGTCCAGGCGTACGCTGCGCCCGATGGTGACGTTGCGCACCACCGGAATCACCTGGTCGCGACCGTCGTCGCCCTTGTTTCCGAACAGTCCCCGGAGGATCACGTCATCAGCCCTTGTTCTAAACCGATCATAGTCCCATCTTGCGCCCTGTCAAACATACGCGTATTCATACCATGAACATATGCGAAAGCCGAAGGACAAGGCGGCGGGCCTGAGCCCCGCGGAACGGACCCGGCACTGGCGCGAGGAGCGCCAGCGCCTGGGGCTCGTGAAGCTGGAGCTTTGGGTTCCTCCCGGCGCCAAGTCGCATATCCAGGCGGCCGCACGAGCCATCGTCACAGCGTCGAGCCGCGGACCGGCGCTGTGGGACAACCCTGAACCTCCGCCAGGATCATATCAAATGGACCATGTCATCGACACCGATTGGTCGGTGAAGAGTCTCAGCCGGGCGCTGGCCGAGACCCACCTGCTGCGCGAGGGCGAAATGACCGCCCGCGTGGTCGAGGGGACCGACCCGGTGCTGCACATCGCCATGCACGAGTTCGGCGACCTGCCGGTGTTCCTGAGCGTGGGCGCCGAGCAGATCGTGGTCTCCGCTATCCTGTGGCCGGTGGACGAGCAGCCCGACCAGGCGGCCTTCAACACCTTCCTCCTGAAGGCCCAGAAGCTGGTGCCGCTGTCGAATTTTGGCATCACCACCGTGTCCGGGCGCGACTACTATGAGCTCTTTGGCGAGCTCTCGTGCAAGACCACTTTGCAGACCGTGGTGATCGAGGTGCGCATGCTGGCCGAGAACGCCATCCGCGCGGCCTCCGACCTGCGCGACAATTTCAGCCACGCCGCCGCCTAAGGGGGTCCGACCATGTCCATCTTCTCAAAGCTCCTCACCCTGCTGCGCGGCGGCGCCCATGACGCCGGCGCCGCCGTCGTCGACGCCAACGCCCTGCGCATCCTCGACCAGGAGATCCGCGACGCCGACACCGCCCTGGGGCGGGCCCGCGACGACCTGGCCACCCTGGTCGCGCGGCGCCGCATGCTGGAGAAGGAGCTGCAGGGCCTCAGCGACCAGTCGGGCCGCTACGAGAGCTCGGCCCGCGCCGCGCTGGCCAAGGGCGACGAGACCCTGGCCCTGGAGGTCGCCACCCGCATTTCCGAGCTGGAGGCCGAGGTCGCCCAGAAGACCCCGCAGCTGGCCGACATGAAGACCGCCGAGCAGCGGCTGCACGCCACCATCGCGGCCACCCAGACCAAGGTCGAGAACCTGCGCCGCGAGATCGACACGGTGAAGGTCAACGACAGCGTCCAGCGCGCCCAGGCCGCCGTCGCCTCCCGCGGGGCCGGCGCCACGGCGGCGCTGGGCTCGGCCGCCGACAGCCTCAAGCGCATCAAGGAGCGCCAGGCGATCCAAGACGAGCGCTTCAAGGCCGCCGCCGAGCTGGAAGACCGCCGCACCGGCGCCGACCTCGACGCCAAGCTGCAGGCCGCCGGCATCCTGCCGGGCGGCGCTTCGTCGGCCAACGACGTCCTGGCCCGCCTGCGCGCGCCGAAGGGCGAGGCGATGCCGCAGCTGGAAGCCCCGCACCTCCAGATCGAGGCCCAGCCTGTGCCGGTAGCGCGGGACGAGAAAACCTAAGGCGCGGCCGCCTCCTCTCCCCCGGCGCGCAGCGCCGAGAGGGAGAGGGTAGGGAGAGGGTCGGCTGGACCCCTGGGTTCGTACCGATGGCAGCCCGAGGATCATCAGCGGCGACGTGAAGGACTCATGGCTGAACCAAGGGCGGCACACCGCTGCACGAGCCGACCCTCTCCCTACCCTCTCCCCCTCCGCTTCGCGGGGGGAGAGGAGCTGATCGGATCGAGGAGACCATGAAACGCATCAAGACCGACGAGCGGCCCGGCTGGGATGAGAAGGCGCAGGCGCTGGGCTTCACCTGGCGCCACCTCGACGGCGCCCGGTACTGGGACGAGCGGGCCTATTACGAGTTCACCCTGGCCGAGGTCGAGGACGGCCTCGAGGAACCGGCCCGGGAACTGCACGCCCTGTGCCTCGACCTGGTCGCCGAGGTGGTGAAGAGCGAGGCGCTGATGGAGCGCCTGGCGATCCCGGCGGCGTCGCGCGACGACGTGGCGGAGAGCTGGGCCGCCAAGGCGCCGTCGCTCTATGGCCGCTTCGACTTCGCCTATGACGGCCAGGGTCCGGCCAAGCTCTACGAATACAACGCCGACACCCCGACCAGCATCTATGAGACCGGCACCTTCCAGTGGATCTGGCTGGAGGACATGATCGAGGCCGGCCGCCTGCCGGCCACCACCGACCAGTTCAACAGCCTGCACGAGAAGCTGGAGCAGCGGTTCCGCGCCCTGTTCCCGGCCGGCGGCTTCGTCCACTTCGCCAGCGACCCTGACTCGGTCGAGGACCGTCAGACGGTGAAGTACCTGGAGGACATCGCCGGCCAGGCTGGGATCGAGCCCAAGTTCGTGCCGGTGAACCAGATCGGCCTCGACGCCGACGGCCGGTTTATCGACCAGGACAACTACCTGATCGGGGCGCTGTTCAAGCTGTACCCGTGGGAGGACATGTTCCGCGAGGACTACGCCGCCAAGATCAAGGGCTCGAAGACTCAGTTCCTGGAACCGGCCTGGAAGGCGGTGCTGTCCAACAAGGGGATGCTGCCCCTGCTCTGGGACCGCCACGCCGGCCACCCGAACCTGCTACCGGCCTTCTTCGAGGACGACCCGCGCGCCGCCGACCTGGGCAATTCCTATGTGAGGAAGCCGCTGTTCTCCCGCGAGGGCGCCAACATCGAGCTGGTCGCCGCCGGCCGCCGCGCCAAGGTGCTGGATCAGGGCTATGGCGAGGAGGGCCATATCCGCCAGCGCCTGCACACCCTGACCGCGTTCGACGGCAACTACCCCGTGATCGGCGCCTGGATGGTCGACGCCGAACCCGCCGGCATCGGCATCCGCGAGGACCGTAGCCGCGTGACCAGGAACCTGTCCCGCTTCGTGCCGCACGTGATCGTCGGCTGAGGCCGGTCACCCAGATGTGTCATCCCGGTTTCGCTGCAGGCGAAGACCAGGACCCACGACCGGTCGCCGCGGCAGGACGACAGCGAAAGGCCGAGCCTGATGGTGGGTCCCGGTCTTTGGCTGCGCCAAAACCGGGATGACACCGCGATGTTGGGTGCGGTGCTCACTCCTCCAGTGGCATGCCGTAGAGTTCCAGGCGGTGGTCGACCAGGCGGTAGCCGAGCTTGCGGGCGATGGCTTCCTGGAGGGCCTCGATCTCTTCGTCGACGAACTCGACCACCTTGCCGGTCTTCATGTCGATCAGGTGGTCGTGGTGCTCGTCGGAGTGTTCCTCGTAGCGTGAGCGGCCGTCGCGGAAATCCAGCCGGTCGATGATCCCGGCCTCCTCGAACAGCCGCACGGTCCGATAGACCGTGGCGATCGAGATGTGCGGGTCGACGGCGTGGGCGCGGCGGTGCAGTTCCTCGACATCCGGGTGGTCGACGGCAGCGGACAGCACGCGGGCGATCACGCGCCGCTGGTCGGTCATCCGCATATTCTTCTCGAGGCAGAGCTTTTCGATGCGGTCCGACACGGGTCCTCTCCTTTGACCTGACGATAGGTCTAGTGGGCCGATGACGTAAGGTCGAGCCGCATCACCAGGGCGTCGGCGCGGCCGTTTGCGCCGCGGTCGTAATAGGCTTTGCGCAGCCCGGCGCGGCTGAAACCCAGGCGCTCGTAGAGGCCGACGGCGGCGACGTTGTCGATGTCGACCTCCAGGAACATGACGCTGGCCCCCACCGCGCGGGCGGCCCCCATGGCGGCGGTCATCAGGGCGACGCCGATCCCCTGGCGCCGCGCCCAGGGCGGAACGGCCAGGGTCAGCACCTCGGCCTCGCCGCCCATCGCCCGGCACAGCACGACGCCCATCGGGTCCTCGCCGGCGGCGACGAAGGCATAGGCGCCCGGTCCCGCCAGGAAGGTCTTGAAGGTCGCCGCGTCCCAGGGCCGGTCGAAGGCCTGGGCGTGGGCCGAGGCCATGGCCGGGGCGTCGGTGGCGCTGGCGCAGACCAGCTTCATGCGAGCAGCTTGCCGCCCGGCAGCCTGGCGTCGGGTGCGCGCAGGTAGAGCGGGTGGATCGGGGTCGGCGCGCGGGCGGCGGCCAGGCGGGCGACCTGACGCGCGTCGCAGCCGTCGGGGATCAGGATGGCGGCGTCTGGGGTTGCGTCTGCCAGCAGCGGCGCGCCCGAGCCGACCAGGGTCAGCGGCCGGCCCCTGGCCAGCTCCGCTAGCCGCGCCGCCGCCACGCCGAGCGGCAGGACGTCGGGCGCCATCAACGGCGCGCCGGCCTCGAAGACCTGCAGGTAGACCTGCTCGCGCCGCGCATCGAGCACCGCGGCGACCAGGCCCTGAGCCTCCGTGGCCAGGGCCTCCAGCGACCCGACGCCCACGGCCGGGATCGAAAGCGCCGAGGCCAGGCCCTTGGCGAAGGCCACGCCGACCCGCAGGCCGGTGAAGGAGCCGGGCCCGACGGTCGCGCCGATCCGCCGCAGGCGGTTGAAGGGCAGGCCGGCCTCAACCATCACCGCCTGGGCCATGGGCGCCAGGCGCTCTTGGTGGCCGCGGGCCATGGTCTCGGAGGCGAAGGCCAGCACCCGCGCGCCATCCAGGACGGCGACCGAGCAGGCGTTCAGGCAGGTGTCGAGCCCCAGGACGATCATCCGCGGTGGGGGTAGCCGCTTACGGCGCGCGCTTAAAGGGCCTGTTCGACCGCGGTCACTTCTGGGACGTAGTGTTTCAGCATGTTCTCGACGCCGGCCTTCAGGGTGGCGCTGGACGACGGGCAGCCGGAACAGGCGCCGCGCATGTTCAGCCAGACCACGCCAGTGGCGACGTCGAAGCGGTTGAACAGGATGTCGCCGCCGTCCTGGGCCACGGCCGGGCGGATGCGGGTGTCCAGCAGGTCCTTGATCTCGGCGACGATCTGGGCGGTTTCGCCCTCATAGACGCCCTCGTCGTGGCCGCCGGCCTCGCTGTCGTCCGCGTCGGCGAACAGCGGCCGCCCGGCGGTGAAGTGATCCATGATCGCCGCCAGGATCGGCGCTTTCAGGAAGGCCCAGTCCTCGTCGGGGGTCTTGCCGACGGTGATGAAGTCCGGGCCGAAGAACACCCGCGTCACCCCGTCCAGCTCGAACAGGTCGGCGGCCAGCGGCGAGGCGGCGGCCTCCTCGACGCTGCGGAAGTCCCGCGTGCCCTCGCCCAGCACGGCCTTGCCGGGCAGGAACTTCAGCACCTCGGGGTTGGGCGTGGGTTCGGTCTGGATGAACATGGGAGAGATGTGGCGCTTAGCGAGCCGAAGCGCAAGTTTCCCTCCCCTTCATGGGGAGGGACAGACGGCGGAGCCGTCAGGGTGGGGAAGTGTGGGCCGGAGCTGGGCGTAGGTGCTAGAACCCCGAGCTCCCCGCCCTGGCCGCTTCGCGGCCTGTCCCTCCCCATGAAGGGGAGGGAAAAGCGTCACGCCAGGTCGGCGATCTCCTCGTCGGTGAGGTCGCCGGGGACGATGGTGATGGGGACCTTGCGGTCGCCCCACTTGACGCCCTCCTTGGCGATCGAGGCGACCAGCGGGCCCGGGCCGCGGCCGCCGACCGCGGCGGCCAGGACCATGATCTTGATGTCGGGGTCCTCGCTCAGCACCTGGCGGAGCGCGGCGCGGGTGCTGTCGGCCTCGCGGATCAGGTATTCCGGCGGCAGGCCGGTCTCGGCGTGCACGTACTCGGCGGCCTGCCGCAGGGCGGCCTCTGCCTCCTCGCGCTGTTGGCGGGCGATCTCCTCGCGCACGCCGGACCAGTGCTCGAACACGGCGGGCTCGATCACCCGCAGCAGGGCGACGTGGCCGCCGGTGGAGCGTGCGCGGCGGCAGGCGAAGCGCAGCGCCGTCTGGAACTCCGGCGTGTCGTCGGCGACCACCAGGAACTTGCGGCGCGTGCTCATGGGGGGAGCGTGCGGCGCCGCCCCGGCCGGCGCAAGTCAGCCCGCCCAGAACCCCACGATGCGCTTGACCTCGGCCAGGGTTGGGGCGGCGACCTCGCGGGCGTGTTCGGCGCCGGCGGTGAGGATGCGGTCGATCTCGGCGGGGTCGGCCAGCATCCGGCGCATCTCGCCGCCAATCGGGGCCATCACCGAGACGGCGAGGTCGGCCAGCTTCGGCTTGAACGCCCCGAAGCCCTGGCCGGCGAACTCGGTGAGCACGTCCTGCGCCGTGCGACCCGAGAGCGCCGCATAGACGCCCACCAGGTTCTCCGCCTCGGCGCGGCCCTTCAGGTCTTCCAGCTTCTCCGGGAGGACCTCGGCGTCGGTGCGGGCTTTGCGCACCTTCTGGGCGATGGTGTCGGCGTCGTCGGTCAGGTTGATCCGTGAGTTGTCCGAGGGGTCGGACTTGGACATCTTCGCCGACCCGTCGCGGAGCGACATGATCCGCGCGCCGGGGCCCTGGGTGAGGGCGTCGGGCAGGGGGAAGAAGTTCGGGGCGCCGAAGTCGTGGTTGAACTTGGCGGCGATGTCGCGGGTGAGTTCCAGGTGCTGGCGCTGGTCCTCGCCGACGGGCACGTGGGTGGCCTTGTAGATCAGGATGTCGGCGGCCTGCAGCACCGGATAGGTGTAGAGCCCGACGCTCTCGCGCTCCTTGTGCTTGCCGGCCTTGTCCTTGAACTGGGTCATCCGGTCCAGCCAGCCGAGGCGGGCGACGCAGTTGAACACCCAGGCCAGCTCGGCGTGGGCGGGCACCGCCGACTGGGCGAAGATGGTCGCGACCTTGGGGTCCAGGCCGGTGGCCAGGTAGGCGGCGGCGATCTCGCGCACCTGGTCCTTCAGCTTCGCCGGGTCCTGCCAGGCGGTGATGGCGTGCAGGTCGGCGACGAAGATGAAGGTCTCCATCTCGTGCTGCAGGCGCGCGAACTTCACCAGGGCGCCGAGGTAGTTGCCCAGGTGCAGGTCGCCGGACGGCTGCACGCCGGAGAGCACGCGGGGTTTGCCCGCGTAGGGGGCTGGGGCTTGGTCGGTCATGATGCTGGGCTTCTGGATTGAACGGACAGGCGGGCGCAAGGCCCGAGTTCGCGGGTCAGCGGGTCAGCGCCATCGCCAGCTGAGGTGTCCGGTCAGAGCCATGGCCGCGCCAATACCGCCGCGCGCGGCTCACGGCAAGTCGGCGAGCGGGGCGGACCTGTCGCCCTTGCGGCGGCGGAAGGCGGCGCGGGCCTCGGCCGGGGTGACCCCGCCGAACGCGAACAGCAGCACCGGATAGAGCGCGATCCCGGCCGCCGAAAGCAGCAGCACCGTGATCTCCTTGGCGCCCAGCGGCCCCAGATGCAGGTGCGCCAGCGGGGCCTCCAGCACCGGCCGGAAGTGCGAGCCTATCGCGACAGCCGCGCCCATGCCGAGGCTGGCCAGCGTGACCCGGATCATCTTGCCGACCGCGCGCGCCGAGGGGCTCCATAGGCCCTTGGCGCGCAGGCGCAGCACCATCTGGACCACGGTGATCCAGGAGGCCGCGGCCGTCGCGAAGGCGATCCCCTGGAAGCCGATCGAGAAGAACAGCGCCACGCCCAGCACGATGTTCACCACCACCGAGACCAGCGAATAGATCATCGGGTTGCGGGTGTCGCCGCGGGCGAAGAAGGCCGGTTGCAGGATCTTGATCAGCACGAAGGCCGGCACGCCCCAGCCGTAGTGGAACAGCAGCCTGGCCGAATCCGCCGCATCCTGGTGGGTGAAGGCGCCGCGCGCGAACAGGCCGTCGGTGAGATAGCCCGGCATGCCCATCAGGGCGGCGGCGGCGGGCAGGCTGAGCGCCAGGCCGAACACCACCGCCTGGTCCATGGCGCCCTGGGCGTCGTCGTGGTCGTCCACCTGCAAAGCCGTCGACAGGCGCGGCAGCAGGGCCACGCCGATGGCCACGCCCACCAGGCTGAGCGGCAGCTGGTAGAACCGCTCGGCCACGTTCAGCCAGACCCGCATCCCGGCCACCTGGCTGGCCAGCATGGCGGAGATGAACAGGTTGATCTGGGTGGCGCTGGAGGCGATCACGCCGGGCACCATGCGGCGCACCAGGGCCTTGATCTCCGGCGTGAAGCGCAGGTGGCGCGGGTGGATGCGGGCGCCGGAATGGTGCGCACCCCACCAGCAGAGGCCGGCCTGGCTGATCCCGGCGACGATCACCCCCCAGGATGCCGCCCACGCCGCCCGGGTCGGATCGTTCTGCGGCAGCACGACCGCCAGCATCACCACGTTCAGCAGGGTCGGATAGAAGCCGTAGACGATGAACCGCCCCCGCGCCGTCAGCACCCCGGCGAACAGGGCCGCGATCACCATGCACGGCAGGTAGGGCATGGTGACCATGGTCA
>NZ_JANXWD010000095.1 GCF_025351295.1 Phenylobacterium sp. | reverse complement strand
ACGGCCGCGCCTTCAGCCTGGTGGTGGAGACCTATACCGACGAGGTCCTGCGCTAGAGCGCGTCAGGCGAAAGTGGATCCCGGTTTCGCCGCCCGACGCGCTCTAATTCAAAGAGTTAGCAGGTTGTTGAAATAGGTTTTTTAGGGTGCCTGAGCCGCAAGTTCGCAGCCCTAGAGATTCAGAAAACCTATTTCAACAACCTGCTAGGGCCGCTTCGTCAGGGTCAGCAGGTCCGACCAGCGCCAGTCGCCGTGTCCGACGACCAGCCGGGCCGAGCCGGGGCCGTCGCTGAGCGAGATCAGCACCAGGCCGTGCACCCGCTCGGCGCGGCAGGCCGGGGGCGCGAAGCCGACCTCCCACATGATCGCCTCGCGGACTGCGGCCAGGCCATTGCCGTCCTGGTCGTGACGCCGGACCCAGTCGCCGTTCCAGACCAGCAGGGCCTTGCCGGCCGATCCGCCAGAGCGATGCGCCTCGGCGACCGCGGCCTGGACCATGGCGTCCTTGCGCAGCGCCGCCTGCAGCCGTCGCGCCATGTCGCAGTCGTCGCCGCCGCCTGAGCCGGAGCCCGCCCGCCGCGCCGAGGTCAGCTGGCCTTCGCTGAGTTCGTCGGCCCCTTCCGAGGTCGGGCCGACGTTGGCCAGCAGCGAGGCGATATCGGGCGACGGCCGCGCCGGCCGGGCGGCGATCCGCCGGGGCGGCGGCGGCTTGGGCGGGGATGGCGGCACGGGCGCGGGCGGAGCTGGCGATGGGGGCGCTGGCGGCTGCGGCGCGGGCGGCTCCACCACCGGCGGCGGCGGGAGGGTGACCAGTTCCACCCGCATGGGCTCGGGATCGACCACCGCCGCCGGCTCCGGCTGGGCTGAGATCAGCACCAGCAGGACCGCGGCGTGGACCGCGGCGCTGAGCGCCACTGCGATCAGGCGACGTCGCTTCGCCCTGCAGCTCTTGGCCAGGGTCACGGTGTTGACCGGCCGGGCGACGTCGCCCGCTCCTTAGGTCAGGACGATCAGCACCACCCGACGGTTGGCCTGCCGGCCGGCCCGGTCGGTGTTCGGCGCCACCGGCGCGTCGGGGCCGTAGGAGATGGTGCCGATCCGGTTCAGCGCCACGCCGTGCTGGTTCAGGTAGCGGCGCACCGCCTCGGCCCGTTCCTCGCCCAGCCGGTAGTTGAAGTCCTTGGCGCCGGTGGTGTCGGTGTGACCCTGGACCTCGACATAGACGTTGCGGTTGTCGGTCTTCAGCTTCTCGACGAAGGCGTCGAGCCGGGCCTGGGCCTCGGGCGACAGGTCGGCCTTGGCGGTCTGGAACTTCATGCTGTCGTCGGACAGCACCTCGGAATAGAGGAACTTGCCTTCGGCCAGCTTGCCGGCCGCGGTCGCCCGGTCGAGCGCGTCCTTGGCCGTGCCTTCCACGGCGGCCACGTGGGTGTCGGTCGAATCGACCCGGGTGTTCACCGTGTCCACCCGCGTGCCGACCATGGCCGCTTCCTGTCGCACGAACTTCTTGGTTGCGCAGCCGCCGAGGCTGACCGCGCCCAATAGAACCGCCCCCACCACAAATACGCTCGACGAACGATGGATCATTCTGGTCTCTCCGTCAGGTTGATCCCCCCCGACGTTAAGCTTGCACCACTGCAATTCTTGGGGCCTGAACACGGCGGTTTGCGAGCCTGAAGACGGCCCTTTAGGGGCGCAGCTTGACTGTGTCGGGGCGGCCGGACGCGGCCTAGGAGACGTCGGGCGCCGGCGCGGGCGCACGGACGCCGAAGCCCAGCGGACGCAGGATCTGCTCGGCCATGGAGGGCGGCTGGGGGGCGTCGACGCCGTAGACCGGCGGCCAGTGGCGGGGCAGGTAGTGGGTGCCGAACAGGCGGTCGACCACCGGGAACAGGGCCGCGTAGTTGTGGTCGCGGTGCTCGTCGTTGGTGTGGTGCCAATGGTGGAAGGCCGGCGTCGAGACCAGCCACTCCAGGGGCCCCAGCCGCCAGCGGACGTTGGCGTGGATGAAGAAGCCCCAGATCGTCCCGAAGATGGCGATATAGGCCGCCAGCCCCGCCCCCTGCGGCGTCGGCTGCACCAGGCCCAGGATGTAGAGAGGGGCGATCGCGCACAGCTTCTCGAAGATCTGGTCGACCGGGTGCGCGCGCGGGCTGACCAGCCAGTCGATGTGCTCGGGCGCGTGGTGCAGGACGTGGAAGCGCCACAGCCACGGGACCTCATGACACCAGCGGTGGCCCCAGTAGCCGCCGAGCTCGCTGACCGCGAAGGCCGCCGCCAGCTTGGCCCAGAGCGGCAGGGCGGCGACGGCCGCGACATAGGCCTCCGGTGTCACCAGCCGCAGGCCGGCGGTGAACAGGGCCAGGGGCGGCGCCAGGATCGCCAGCGGCAGCAGGCTGTTCAGGAAGTAGAAGCCGATGTCGGCGGGCACATCCTTCAGGCGGCCCAGCGGGCGGCGCAGGGTGAACAACCGCTCCAGCGGCGCGAAGATCACCGCCAGCAGCGCCAGCCAGACCACCAGCCGCAGGACGTCGAGCGCGAAGGCATGGAGTTGCGGGCTCATGCGACCGTCATCGCCTCATGGCGCGAAAAAGAAAAGGGGGCCCGCCGCCGCAGCGGCAGGCGCCCACTTTCAGATCGGGACCGGATCAGGCCGCGGCGGCGCGGCGGCGGCGCATCGCGATGCCCGCGGTGGCGCTTGATTCTCCTGACAGGCGAACGGTGAAGCTTGCCTGGGCGCTAAGCGTGCATGGGCGACGTCAGACGCGCCGCCGCCTGACGTCGCGCAGCACTTCGCGCGCCGCATTGTGGCCCGGCGCGCCGGTGACGCCGCCACCCGGATGGGTCCCCGCGCCGCACTGGTAGAGCCCCTTCACCGGCGTGCGATAGTCGCCGGCGCCGAGCACCGGGCGGGCGGAGAACAGCTGATCCAGGGTCAGGCGGCCATGCATGATGTCGCCGCCGACCAGGCCGAAGGTGCGCTCCAGGTCCAGCGGTGTCAGGGCTTGGCGCGCGATCACCGATTTCGCGAAACCCGGCGCGTGGCGTTCGACGGTGGCGATCATCAGGTCGGCCACCTCGTCGCGGCAGTCGTCCCAGGACCGGCCGCCGGGCAGTTCGGGCGCCACATGCTGGCAGAACAGGCTGGCGACATGCTGGCCGGACGGGGCCAGGCTGTCGTCCAGGGTGGAGGGGATCAGCACCTCGACGATCGGCTCCCGCGACCAGCCGTGGGTGCGGGCGTCCATATGGGCGCGGTCCATATAGGCCAGGCTGGGCGCGACGATGATGCCGGCGGTCAGGTGGTCGCCCGGCTCGGGCTTCACCGTGAAGGTCGGGAGTTCCGACAGGGCCACATTCATGCGGAAGGTGCCGGAGCCGGACTTGTAGCGGGCGATCCGCTCGGCGAAGTCGGCCGGCTGGACGGCGGGATCCACCAGCTTGCCGAACAGCAGCTGCGGGTGAAGGTTGGAGACGACGCAGCGGGCTTTCAGCACCTCGCCGTCCGTGGTGACCACGCCGGTGGCGCGGCCCTTGGCGGTGAGCACCTCGGCGACGGCGACGCCAGTGCGGATCGTAACCCCGCGCTCGCGGCAGCAGGCGGCCATGGCCTGGCTGATCGCGCCCATGCCGCCGATGGCGTGGCCCCAGGCGCCCTTCCTGCCGTTCACCTCGCCGAACACGTGGTGCAGCAGCACATAGGCCGAACCCGGCGTGTAGGGGCTGGCATAGTTGCCGACCACGCCATCGAAGCCATAGACGGCCTTGATCGGTTCGCTCTCGAACCAGCCGTCCAGCCAGTCGCCCGCCGACTGCGAGAACAGCGCCAGCAGGTCGCGCTTGCCGGTCAGGTCCAGGCGACCCAGGCGGCGGCCAAGGACGGCGCTCTTCAGCAGTTCCGGCAGGGCCTGGGCCAGGCCGCCCTCGACCAGGTTCGGCGGGGTCTCCAGCACCACTTCGCGCAGCACATCGGCGATGGCGTCCAGGCGCTGGCCATAGGCCTCCAGGCGCTCGGCGTCGCGGGTGGAGAAGCGGGCCACCTCCGCCTTCGTGCGGCCCTCGCCGACGCTGAAGCAGTCGCCGTCCAGGGGCAGGAAGTTGGCCAGCTTCCGCTCGACCACCGTCAGGCCGTGGCGGGGCAGTTCCAGGTCGGCGATGACCTTCGGGTTCAGCAGCGAGACGGTGTAGCTGGCCACCGAGTTGCGGAAGCCCGGGTGGAATTCCTCGGTGACGGCGGCCCCGCCGACCACCTCGCGGCGCTCCAGCACGGTCACCTTCAGGCCCGTGGCGGCCAGGTAGGCGGCGCAGGTCAGGCCGTTGTGGCCGCCGCCGATCAGGATCACGTCGCACGTCATGGCGCTGCGTTTGCACGCGGGCGACCGCGTTCGCAAGGAACCGCCGCCGTTGCAAACGGTTCCGCCCCCATGGCCAGGCTGCAAATTCGCCACGAGACCCTCTATGCCTACGAGCGACCGGTGGGATTCGCCGCCCACCGGCTGCTGGTGCGGCCGCGCGACAGCCATGCGATCCGGGTGGTGGAGGCGGTGCTGACCGTGTCGCCGCCGGGCGAGGTGCGCTGGCAGTACGACGCCCTGGGCAACTCGGTCTGCTGCTTCACGCCGCGTGGAACCTCGACGGCGCTGTCGATCACCAGCGACCTGGTGATCGAGCGGTTCCCGGCCCAGCTGTCGGACCCCAAGGTGGCCGACCCGCGGACCGCAACGCCGATCATCTACACCACCGCCGACCGCGCGGTGCTGGCGCCCTTTCTCCAGCCGGCGACCGAGGACGCCGGCGGCCGGCTGCTGCGCTGGCTGCGCGACCAGGTCGACAGCCCGCATGAGCCGGCGCTGGAATTCCTGCTGCGCCTCAACCGCACCATCCACGACAGCTTCGCCTACCGGGGCCGCGACCAGGGCGCGGCGCAGGAGCCGGCGGACACCGTCAAGCTGGGCGGCGGGACCTGCCGCGACTTCGCCTGGCTGATGGTCGAGGCGCTGCGGCGGCTGGGCTATGCGACGCGGTTCGTCACCGGCTACCTCTATTCGCCGCGGCTCAGCGGGATCCGCGGGGCCGGCGCCACCCATGCCTGGTGCGAGGTCTTCCTGCCCGAACTGGGCTGGACCGAGTTCGACCCAACCAACGCGCTCGCCGAAAGCCCAGCCTTGATCCCGGTGGCGGTGGCGCGCACGCCGGCCGAGGCGGCGCCGATCTCCGGGGCCATCTATGGCGACGGCGGCCAGGCCTCCCTGACCGTTCACGTGGATGTGCGGCCGGCCGATTCGCTTCAGGCGGCGGCGTGAGTCATGACCTCGCCGCAGCGAGACGATCGGTCACGGTGCGTCCAGGCCACTAGATCGCCACGTAACTGGCGTTAGTCTGGCGACTATCAGGTACGCAAAGGGGTCTTCGGCATGAGCCTTGTGATTGGGCGGCGGGAATTGATCGTGGGCGGCGTGGGCCTGGCGCTGGTTCCGGGCGCCGCCCTGGCGGGCCCCAACCGGCTGGCGTTCCAGGTGTTCCGCAACGGGACCAAGGTCGGCGAGCATGTGGTGGCCTTCACCGGCGACGACGGCGCGCGCACCGCCACCACCAACGTCGCCATGACCGTGAAGATCGGCCCGGTGCCGGTGTTCAAGTACAAGCACCAGGCCATCGAGAAGTGGGTCGGTGGCAAGTGGGTCAGCGTCGACACCACCACCGACAACAACGGCAAGGTCCAGAAGGTCTCCGCCAAGGCGATGGGGTCCTATGTGCAGATCGAGGGGCCGTCCGGCGCGGTCCGCGGGCCGGCCGACGCCCTGCCGCTCAGCCACTGGAACCAGGGCAACTTCGGCAAGCCGCTGTTCAACCAGCAGGAGGGCAAGCTGCTGAAGGTGCGCTGCACCCAGGTCGCGCCCGGCCACTGGTCGGTCCGCGGCGACGCCGAGATCGACGACTTCTACGACGCTTCCGGCACCTGGACGGCGCTGCAGGGCAAGCTCGAGGACGGCTCGAAGATGGAGTACCGGCGGATCTGAGGCCCGGCCCGCAATCCCCGGCTTGTCGGACGCGCGACCTTCAGCCTAAGGTCGCGCATGTGCACAGAGCGCCATAGGGTCTAGGCCCCAGGATCCCGCAGCCCGGCCGCCCCGCGGCCGTCCGCGCGCGCTCGCGCATCCCCCGCAACGGGTGGACTTTCCATGAGCTTCTTCAAGAACGCCGCGATCAATCGCGTCAATCTGCATACCGGCGTCCAGGCCTTCGCCATGGGCGCGGGCGGGATCTTCTTCCTGGTGTTCCTGCTGCGGGCCGGGGTCTCCGTCCCGATGGTGCTGGGCTTCCAGGCGGCCCTCGTCGCGCAGCGGTTCCTGCTGCGGCCGGGGGTGCTGCCGCTGGCCAAGCGGATCGGCCTGCGCCGCACGCTGATCCTCGGCACGGTGCTGGAGGCGGCGGTCTATCCGATCCTGGCCGAGGTGCGCGGGATCGATGCCGCCTTCTGGGCCATGTGCCTGGTCGCCCCGATCGGCAGCGTCCTCTACTGGACCTGTTATCACGCCTATTTCGCCAGCCTGGGCGACGCCGAGCATCGTGGCGGCCAGATCGGCGCGCGCGAGGCGCTGTCGGCCATGGTCGGGATCGTGGCGCCGCTGGCCGGCACGTGGGCGCTGGTCACGGCCGGACCCCGGATCGCCTTCGCCGGCGTGGCGGTGATCCAGCTGCTGGCCGCCGTCCCGCTGCTGGGCGCGCCCGACGTGGCGGTGGCGCGCGAGGCGCCGGGTGGCTTCCGGGCGGCGCGGCTGGGCGCGACCCTTATGGCCACCGATGGCTGGCTGGCCGCCTGCTACTACTATGTCTGGCAGGTGGCGCTGTTCATGACCCTGGGCGAGAGCCTCTCGGCCTATGGCGGGGCCATGGCGCTGTCGGCCCTGGTGGGGGCGGTCGGCGGGATGGTGCTGGGCCGGCGGATCGACGCCGGTCATGGGCGGGTGGCGATGTTGGTGGCCTATGCTGTGGTGGCCGGCGTGGTCGTGCTGCGGGCGTTCAGCCTGGGGTCGCCGTGGCTGGCGGTGGCGGCCAATGCGTTCGGCACGCTGGTGGCGGCCCTGCAGGCGCCGGCGATGATGACCCCGGTCTACAACCTGGCCCAGGCCTCGCCGTGTCCCTTACGGTTCCACATCGCCACCGAGGGCGGCTGGGACCTGGGCTGCTTCGGCGGCTGCCTGGCCGCGGCGGCCATCGCCGCGCTGGGACACGGCCTGGGGCCGGCGATCCTGCTGGGCTTTGTCGGCGTCGTCCCCACGGTCGTGCTGCTCTGGCGGCGCTACGGGGTGATCGCCGCCCTCACTGCCGCCTAGGCTCATGTGATGCAACTGTCACGAAGCCGGGGCACAAGGCAGCCAGGCAGCAGCGCGAAGGGTTCGGGCATGGGTTGGAGAGCGGCGCTCCTGGGCGGCCTGGCCTTGGCGGCTCTGGCGGGGTTGGCGAGCGCCGAGCCGCATAGCCTGATCATCTTCGTGGCCGACGGCCTGCGCTCGCACAGCGTCACGCCCGAGGTCGCGCCGGCCCTGGCCCAGGTGCGCGCCGAGGGCGTGGACTTCGCCAACTCCCACTCGCTGTTCCCGACCGTGACCACGGCCAACGCCTCGGCCATCGCGACCGGGCACTACCTGGGCGACACCGGCGACTTCGGGAACACCATCTATGTGGGTGCGCCGCTGCCGCTGCCGTCGGGCCTGCCGCTGGCGGCGCTGGAGGACAACGCCAACCTGGGGCTGATGAACGACCGCTTCGACGGCAACTACCTGGGCGAGACCAGCCTGCTGCAGGCCGCCCGCGCCAGGGGCTATGCCACCGCGGTGCTGGGCAAGATGGGGCCGGTGGCGGTGCAGGACGTGACCGCCCGCGACGCGACCGGGACCATCGTCATCGACGACGGCACCGGTGGACCGCCCGAGGACGCCCTGCCCCTGGCGCCGGAGATCGTCGCCGCCATGGCCGCCGCCGGGATGAAGCCCGCCACCCCCGACCGCGGCCTGAACGGCGGCGGCGGGGCCTACAACATGCCGGGCGTGCTGGTGGCAAACGTGGACCAGCAGGCCTGGCTGAGCGACGTGGCGACCAAGGTGCTGCTGCCGCGGTTCAAGGCGGCGGGGAAGCCGTTCGTGCTGGTCTACTGGTCGCGCGACCCGGACGGCACCCAGCACGGCCAGGGCGACAGCCTCAACGAGCTCGAGCCGGGCATCAACGGCCCGACCTCCAAGGCCGCCATCGCCAATGCGTCGAGGAACCTGGGCGCCCTGCGCGCCGCCCTGGACCGGCTCGGACTGGCGGACACCACCGACGTGGTGGTCACGGCCGACCACGGCTTCGCCACCATGTCGCGGCAGAGCGCCACCAGCGCCGCCAGGACATTCCGATATCGCGACGTGGTCCCCGGTCTGATGCCGCAGGGGTTCCTGGCCATCGACCTGGCCAAGGCGCTGAACCTGCCCCTGTACGACGGGGCCGGGGTGGCGGTCGATCCGGCCCAGGGGTTCTATCCGAAGGGCGGCGCGCGGCTGGGCAGGGACCCGGCGCACCCGGACATCGTCATCGGCCCGAACGGCGGGGCCAGCCTGATCTGGCTGCCCGGCGCGAACGCGAGGGTCCTGGCGCCGCGCATCGTCGAGGCCCTGACCGCCCAGGACTACACCGCCGCGATCTTCGTGGCCGACGGGCTGGGGCCGATCCCCGGGACCCTGCCCACCAGCCGGGTCAACCTGGTCGGGTCGTCACGCACCCCCTCGCCCGCCATTGCGGTCAGCTTCCGCACCTGGTCCACCGGCTGCGCGGACCCGGAGATGTGCGCCGTCGAGGTGGCCGACAGCAGCCAGCAGCAGGGCCAGGGCATCCACGGCGCGCTCGGCCGCCACGACACCCACAACTTCATGGCCGCGGTCGGACCGGACTTCAAAAAGAGCTTCGTGGACCCGACGCCGGTCAGCAACGCCGACTGGGCGGTGACCCTGGCCAGGGTGCTGGACCTGGACCTCAAGCCCCGGGGCAAGCTGACCGGGCGGGTGATGCGCGAGGCGCTGTCGGCCGACGGCGCACCGGTGCCCAGCGAGGCCTTCGTCGTCCGCTCGGACCCGGCGGCCAACGGCTTCGTCACCGTGCTGAACGGCCAGACGGCGGACGGCCGCGCCTATTTCGACGCCGCGGGCGCGCCGGGGCGAACGGTCGGTCTGAAGCCCTGACCGGCGGGCCAATGCGCGCCGCCCCTCGCCTTCCCCGTTGCGCGCCCGGCAAATCCCCCTAGCATTGACCGGGGAGCGCGCGGCCGGGACCGCGCCCTCCGATTCAGCGGCTTGCACAGGGAACCGCGGCGCGGGCGTCACAGCCCGCCAGACGGCAGTGGGATATTGGACGCCAAGCTCGAGAGTCCAGACGCCGGGATGGCGCCCCCCGGGGCCGGGGCCGACGACCTCGCGGCGCGCGAGGCGGCCTACGAGAAGTTCGTCTGGGACAATCTGCGGCGCAACTACCTCGGCAACTACCTGCACGGCATGCTGGGGATGACCGGCTTCCGGCTGGTCAATGCGCCGACCTTCCTGCCGGCCTTCCTGCACATGATCTCGGGGTCCAACACGATCGTGGGCCTGGGCCTGGCGCTGCAGCAGCTGGGCGGGATCATCTCGCCGATCTTCGCCGGGACCCAGATCGAGCACCGCAAGAAGGTGATGCCGGCCGCCCTGTGGATGGGCGGTCTGGGACGCCTGGCCATCCTGGGCATCGCGCTGTCGGCGTGGTTCGTGACCAATCGGCGCTTCCAGGTCCCCCTGCCCTGGGGCGGGACGCTGGCGGTGCAGCCGATGGTCTGGTCGGTGCTGTTCTGCATGCTGATGTTCGGCATCTTCATGGGCGCCCAGCGGGTGGTGTTCAGCCTGCTGATGTCCAAGGTGATTCCACTCAGCCGGCGCGGCCGCCTGCAGGCCTGGCGCAACACCACCGGCGGGGCGATCGCCGCCGTGCTGGCCCTGGTCGCCGGCAAGTACTTCATCGGCGGCAATCTGTTCGGCAACGGCTATGCGGTGACGTTCCTGTTCGCGGCGGCCCTGACCACCATCGGGCTGTGGGCGCTGCAACTGCTGCTCAACGAGCCCGAGCCGCCGACCACGCGGACCCAGGCGCGGTTCCGCGACCGGCTGCGCGAATTCCCCCTCCTGATCCGCCAGGACCGGTCCTACGCCTTCTTCCTGCTGGTGCAGATGCTGGCCACCTCCGCCCGGATCGCGACGCCGTTCTACATCCTCTACGTCGGCAAGTTCATCGGCACGAGCGGCGCCACGCTCGGGCTGCTGTCGTTCGCCTTCCTGGGCGCGGACACCGCGTCCAACCTCATCTGGGGCTATCTGGGCGACAAGACCGGCTTCCGGGTGGTGCTGCTGGGATCCGTCACCGGCTGGATTTTGGCCACCGTGGCGCTGATGGGGCTGCACCATGTCGTGCCGATCTTCCTGGCCTTCGCGGGCCTCGGCGCATCGCAGGCCGGCTACATGATGGCGGCCCAGACCATGATCCTGGAGTTCGGCGAGCGCGACGACTTGCCGATGCGCATCGCGGTCTCGGCGACGGCCGAGAGCATCACCGCCACGGCCGGCCCCCTGGTGGGCGGGATCATCTCCCAATTGTTCGGCTACAATATCGTGTTCGGCGCCTCGCTGGGCTTCCTGGCCGCCGCCCTGCTGATCCTGGTGATGGCCGTGCGCGAGCCCCGCGGCCGGCGCCTCGCCGCCGCCTGACCGGACACATGCTCCACGTCCTGACCCTGCGGAGGCTGCGCGGCGCCGGGATGATGGCGGCGGGCGCGGCCATAGCCGCCGTGTTCGGCGGCGGGACGGCCGTCTTCCTCTGGCGGAGCTTCGCGAACGCGTTGAGCGGCGCCCACTTCGGCGACGTGATGACCACCGTGATCGTGGCCCCGCTGGTCGGCGGCGTCCCGGCGCTGCTGGGCGTGGTGCTGGCGCAGATGGGGTGGCGGCGGTTCCGGGGCTCGGCCACGCACGACGCTCCATGAGTGGCCAAGGCCAGGCTCAATCAGACCTTTGAAATTTCAATGCCGTAGAGAACTCCACCCGCTCAGATGGAAGGCGCGCCCCGGCCTCCGGCATTTCGAGAGAGACCGGAGATGACCGAGACAATACCCTTGCCCGACACGCCCGTACTGGAGACGGCGCGGCTGATCCTGCGTCCGCTGGAGATGCGCGACGCGCCCGCCATCCAGCGGATCTTCCCGCAGTGGGAGGTGGTGAAGCACCTGCACCACGGGATCCCCTGGCCTTATCCCGACGACGGGGCGCTGACGAACACCGTCATGTCGCTGGAGACCCGCGCCCGGGGCGAGAAGTTCTACTGGGTGATCACCCTGAAGGGCGGCGACGACGAGGCTCGCGGCCGCATCGACCTGTGGCCCTTCGACGGCCAGTTGCAGGACATGCGCGGCTTCTGGCTCGACCCGCTGATACAGGGCCGGGGCCTGATGACCGAAGCCGCCGAGGCGGTGACGCGCTATGCGTTCGAGGTCTTGGAATGGCCGTGTCTCTACCTGACCAACTCGGTGGAGAACCACGCCTCGGGACGGATCAAGGCGAAGCAAGGCGCCACGCGGCTGCGCACCGAGCCCAAGGACTTCGTGTCCGGCCCGGGTGAGCGGCAGGTCTGGATCCTGACCCGTGAAGTCTGGCTGGCCCGGCAGGTTGAGGGCGTTTAGGCGGCCGCGCGCTTCTCGGCCGCGCCCAGGATGCGGGCGCGGGCGATCTCGTTGGCGATCTCATGGGTGGGGCGGCGTTCGTGGAGCGCCTGGTCGAGGACCTCTTCCAGGGTCAGGGCCAGGCGGTCCAGCTTGGCGTCCACCCAGGCCGGGTCGAAGGCCTCGCCCCGCTCCAACGCGCGGATCTCGCCGGCGACATTGATGATCCCGCCGCCGTTGATGACGTAGTCGGGGGCGTAGAGGATGCCGCGGGCGAACAGCTCGCGGCCGGCCTCCGGGCTGGCCAGCTGGTTGTTGGCGCCCCCGGCGATCACCTTGGCGCGGATGCGCGGCAGGGTGTCGAGGCTGACCGCCCCACCCAGCGCGCACGGGGCGAAGACGTCGGCGTCGACGTCGAAGATCGCGGCCGGGGCGACGATCTCAGCATCGGTGGCGGCGGCCACCCGGCGCAGGGCCTCGGTGTTGACGTCGGTGAGGATCAGCTTGGCGCCGGCCGCATGCAGCTTCTCGGCCAGGTAGGCCCCGACGTGGCCGACGCCCTGGATGGCGACGCGGACACCGTCGAGGTCGCGCTTCAGGGCGCGCCGCACGCACAGCCGCACGCCGCGGAACACGCCCTCGGCGGTGACCGGGCTGGGGTCGCCGGAGGCGGCGGGGTGGCCGTCCAGGCCGGCGACGAAGCGGGTGAACTTCCGCGCATGGGCCAGGTCGGCCGGCGAGACGCCGACGTCTTCGGCGGTCCAGTACTTGCCGCCGACATCCTCGATGGCGCGGCCGAAGGCCTCGAACAGGGCCGGGGTCTTCTGGGTGCGGCTGTCGCCGATGATCACCGACTTGCCGCCGCCCAGCTCCAGGTCGGCCATGGCGTTCTTGTAGGACATCGCCCGCGACAGCTTCAGCGCGTCTTCGAGCGCGTCCTCGGCGGTGGGGTAGGGCCACATGCGGCAACCGCCGGCCGCGGGTCCGCGGGCCGTCGAATGGACAGCGATGATCGCCTTGAGGCCGGATTTTTCGTCGGAGAAGGCGTGGACGCCTTCGTGTCCCTCAAAGTTGGGGGAATCGAACAAGGTCATGCCGGGAACTCTGAGTCTTGGGGGAGGAATTTCGCGCCCGCATCTACGCCTGCGAAAGTCATCTCACAACCCCGCCGCGCGACGTGAGGCATCGATGTGGGCGGTCGCGCCCGGGATCGGCGGGGCGTCCGAGGGCAGCGGCGCCTCGGGGTCGCGGATGAAGGCCAGCACGTCGGCCATCACCACCGGGCCCTCGTGGTCGCGGGTCAGCAGGTGGTGGCCGGCGGCGTAGTAGGCGGTGCGGTCGGACGGCTTCAGGCGCTTGACGGCCTTGAACGCCGCGGCCTTGGGGATGATGTCGTCGTGGGCGCCGTAGAGGTAGAGGGTCGGCAGCCGGTCGGCGCCCACGTCGCGCGCCGCGTGGTCCATCAGCCGGACCAGGCCGTAGAGGGTGTCCGAACGTGCGCCCCAGATCATCAGGCGGTCGCGGCCCATGGCGATCAGCTCCTCCCGGTTGTCGGTGGGCATGATCTTGGACGTCAGCCATTTCGGAGGCGTGTACACCTTCGAGCCGGTGAAGTTGGCGGCCAGCCACAGCAGGGTCTTGTTGGGCAGCGGCTGGGACTTGAACCCCCACACGCCCGGCGACAGCAGCAGCAGCCGATCCGCGGCGGGCGGCCGGTCGCTGGCGAAGGCGGCGGCGGCCACCGACCCGCCCATGCTCTCCCCCACCACGGCGATGAGCGCGTTCGGGTGCCGGGCGCGGGCCAGGGCGGTGACCGTGCGCAGGTCGTCGACCATCAGGTCCTCGCCGGCCCAGACGCCGCGGCCCGGCGAACGGCCGAAGCCGCGCTGGTCGTAGGCATAGGTGGTGACGCCCGCCTCGGCCCACGTCGGCCCGGCGATGTGGAAGGCGTTGGCGTAGTCGTTCATGCCGTGCGCCGCGACGATCACCGCCCAGGGCTCGCCCCTGGCGGCCCAGGTCGACAGGCCCAGGCGCGCGCCGTCCGCGGCCACCACCGCGTCGGCCTCGAAGTGCGGCCCCTGGAACCCGGCCGGCGGCGTCCCGGCGCGCTGCACCATCATGGGCGCGCAGGCGGTGAGGGTCAGGGCGGCGAGGAGGAGGACGGCGAGGCGCTTCATGCCAGGCGCCGACTATATGTGGCGGCCCCGGACGCG
>NZ_JANXWD010000086.1 GCF_025351295.1 Phenylobacterium sp. | reverse complement strand
GTTCAAGTGGCTCCACTTGAACTGGAAAGGCTCTAGGCCGACAGCGCCGCCAGCTCGGCCTTCTGCTTGCGGGTGAGGCCGGCGCAGACCAGGTCGTAGGAGTGGCCGGCCAGGCGTTCGATTTCGTCGGCCGGCACGTCGGCGTCGAGATTGACGCTGATCCAGAAGCGGCGGTCCAGGTGCGACCGGTGGCCGACCCCGGCGTACTGCTCGCGCAGCACCTCCGCGAGGTGCGGGTCGCACTTCAGGATGACGTTCTCGATCTTGTGGTCGGTCAGGATCGCGAACATCTTGCCCATGACCTTGTAGATCACCACGCCGCGGGCCGACGGCAACGACGCGCCCGCGGCCCCGGGCTTGGTCTCGAGAACGGCCCGCAAGGCGGCGACGCGGGGGCTGAGGCTCAAGTTTCGGCCCTCGGCTGCGACCGGCGAACCCCAGGCCTCAACCTCACCGCCGGGGCTCCCGCCCCCGGATCCGGTCGAAGCCCGCCTTGATGGCCGCGAAGCGGGCCTCGATCAGCGGCTCGAACTGCAGGTCGGTGAAGATGTAGGGCCAGTCCTGCTCGATGCCCTCGCGGACCAGCTCGCCCACATAGAGCGGGTCGATGCCGGCGGCCAGCGCCTCGCGCAGCCGGCCGAACCCCTCGGCCGTCCGCCCGCCGGTGGGGGCCGGGCCGATCCGGCCGTCGAACCGGGCGGGCAGGTTGCGGGCGCTATCGGCGATGTTGGTATTGATCACGCCCGGACAGAGGACCGAGACCCCGATGCCGCGCGGGGCCAGCTCGACGCGCAAGCCCTCGGAGAGGGCGACGACGCCATATTTGGAGACGTTGTAGGGAATGCTCGCGCCCGACAGCAGCCCGGCGATCGAGGCGGTGGAGACGATCTGGCCGCCCTGCCCGTGCGCCTCGATCAGCGGCCCGAAGATCTCGATACCCCAGACCACCCCCATCAGGTTGACGTCCAGGGTCCACGACCAGCCGGCGTCGGTCCAGGCGCCGTAGCGGCCGCTGCCGGTCACCCCGGCGTTGTTCACCAGGATGTGCACCTGGCCATAGCGGGCGATGGTGGCGTCGGCCGCCTTCTGGAGCTCGGCCTTGAGGGAGACGTCGGCGACGACGCCATCGACATCGGCGTTGGTGCGCTTCAGCCCCTCGACCGCCGCGGCCAGCGCGCCGGCCTCGATGTCGCACAGCATGACCCTGACCCCGGCCTGGGCCAGGGCGGTGGCGATCCCCAGGCCGATGCCCGAGGCCGCGCCGGTCACGAAGGCGGTCTTTCCCGCGAGGTCCTGCATGGTGGTGTCTCCTGCCCTGGGAGACGTTGCGGGCGCGGTGCGGCGTCGGCAAGAGGTCGGGACGACTCGGCGTCGTTTTGAGTCCGCGCGGTCGAGGCGGCGCCGGGAGCAGGCTCCGAAACCGGGGCTTCGTCAGCCGGGCTGGCTGCGCAGGCTGCGGACGAATTCCACCAGGGCCGAGCGCGACACGCCGCGCGGCAGACCGGCGTAGGCCTTCAGCAGTTCCAGGGCGCCGGGCTCCGCCAGCAGGGCCGCCACCTCGTCGACGGCGCCGCTGGAGGCGGAGTTCTCGCCGAACATCTCGGCCACCGGCACGGCCAGGGTCTTGGCGATGCGGGTGAGCATGGAGGCGCTGACGCGGTTGGCGCCGCGTTCGTATTTCTGGATCTGCTGGAAGGTCACGCCGGCGGCTTCGGCCAGCGCCTGCTGGGACAGCCCGCGCACTTTGCGCAGCAGCCGGATCCGCGCGCCGACGGCGACATCTACGGGGTCAGCGGCCGCATCGGGTCTGTTGGCCATGGGTGTTCCGGATCTCCTTGGGGACGGGGACGATCTACCGAGCCCGGCTGGCTTCGTCGCTGGCCGGGGGAACCAGGTCTTCTTGCAGCACCGGCCGGTCAGAGATGCAGTAGCAGGCCTCCGCGATCGCGATGCCCACGGCCCGCCGCAGGGGACCGAACGCCGGCGTGTCGCGCTCGAGCTGGATCAGCTCCTCCTCGTAAGGGACCAGCAACTCCACCAGGTTCTGGGCCAGTCGCCTGGCATGCTCCGGGTCTTGAATCATCTGCACCCCATTTTCACGGAACCTCGACCATCCCATGGGGGAACGCAAGCAACCCCAGCGGGCGGTTCTGTGAACACCGATCGTGCCTCACACGCCCTGCGGGAACCCTCGGCGCCACCAGCGGTTAGTCCGCTCCGATGGCACACCATGAACCCGACCGGCCCGTGACCGGCGCCTGCGAGATCGTCGACTTCGACGACGCCCTGCTGGCGGCGTGCGCGCCGGCGGTTCGCGCCGACCTGTTGCTGGAGGCCGGGCTGCTGGCGGGTGCGTTCGCGCCGGGCGGCGGCAAGGCCGACCTCCAGCGGATGGCGGTCCTGCTGTCGACGGGCGCGCGGGACGGCGAGATCGGCCGCGCCCACGCCCGCCGGCTGGCCGCGGCCCTCAAGTCGCTGGCGAAAGCCACCTGACGGCTCAGGCCCGGTTCAATCGAACCGGAAATTGGCCTCCATCGCCCCGCGCACGGCGCTCATGTGGGTGAAATACTGCAGGAAGCCGCCGTTGTAGTTGCCGTCCTGGCGGCGGTTCATCTCGCCCTCGAAATTGTAGTAGCCGGGCGTGCAGTCGGCGTTGCGGCTGGTCTTGCCGCGGTGGGCGATCACCTCCTGCACCCACCATTCCTCGGTGTCGGGCCGCACATCGATGGTGTCATGGCCGCCGTCGCGGACGTGGCGGATGCACTCGGCGATGTGGTCGCCTTGGGTCTGCAGCATGAAGGTCAGGTTGAACTGGAACGAGGCTTGGTAGCCGCCCATGATGAACAGGTTCGGGAAGCCATGAGAGTGCACGCCCAGCAGGGTGCGGATGCCGTCCTTGTCGTAGCGCTCGTTCAGCTCGACGCCGCCCTCCCCGCGGATCTGGTTGTAGATCCCGGTCTTCTGCACCTCGAACCCGGTGGCGTAGATCAGCAGGTCCAGCGGATAGCTCGTCCCCTCGAACACCGGACCCTCGGCGGTAATCTGGGTGATCCCCTCGCCATCGGTGTCGACCAGGCGGACGTTGGGGCGGTTGTAGGCCGGCAGGTACTCGTCGTCGAAGCAGGGCCGCTTGCACATGTACATGTACCAGGGCTTCAGCGCCGCGGCGGTGGCCTTGTCCTCGACGATCTCCTCAATGCGGCGATGGATGCGCATCATGTTGTCGATGTTGGCGTTCTCCTGGCGGCGGATCTTCTCCTCACGGGTCAGGGCGGCGATCTCGGCCTGCTGTTCGGGGGTGAGCGGGCGGCCGCGCAGGTGGCGTTCGCGCCGGGCCTGCTGCCAGCCGGGCTGCTGGCGCGCCGCCCACTCCGGATCGGTCGGCCGGTCGTTGCGGACGTCGATGGCCGAGGGGGTGCGCTGGAAGACGTAGAGTTGCTTCGCCGCCTTCGCCAGCCGCGGAATGATCTGCACCGCCGAGGCGCCGGTGCCGATCACCCCCACCACCTTGTCGGAGAGCTTGGCGAGGTCGTCGCCGGTGTAGCCGAAGTCCCAGCGCGACGAGTGGAAGGCGTGGCCGGCGAAAGTCTCCATGCCGGCGATCTTCGACAGCTTGGGCTTGGACAGCGTGCCGTTGGCGCAGATCACGAAGCGGGCGGTCATCGCGTCGCCGCGGTCGGTGGCCAGCCGCCAGACCTTGGCCGCCGCGTCCCAGGTCGTCGACGTCACGGTCGTGTGGAACACGGCCAGGTCGTAGAGCTCATAGCGCCGGGCGATCGCCTGGCAGTGGGCGAAGATCTCCGGGCCCTTGGCGTAGATGTGCGACGGCAGGTAGCCCATCTCGTCCAGCAGCGGCAGGTAGTCGGCCGCCGGCACGTCGCAGGCCGCGCCGGGGTAGCGGTTCCAGTACCAGGTGCCGCCGACGTCGGAGCCGCGCTCGACGATGCGGATACTCTGCACGCCGCGCTCGCGCAGCCGCGCGGCGGTCAGCAGGGCCGAGAAGCCGCCGCCGATGAACAGGCATTCGACGTGGTCGGTGATCGGGTCGCGCGGCGGCGCGGTCTCGGTGTGCGGATTGAGCGCATATTTCGCCAGGTCGCCGGTGAGGTCGGAGGTGAACTGCGCCGTCCCCTCCGGCCGGTACTTCAGGCGCAGGTCGCGCGCCTCGGCGAACCGGTCCTTGATGCGCTCGTAGTGGTCCTGCGGCTGCGGGCTCGGCGCCAGGGGCTGCGGCCCGCGGATGGGGCGGGGCCGCTGATCGGCCTCCAGGGTCTTGCCTTTGTCGGCCACGCTCGCGCCCTCCCGGACGGCCTGTTCTGTCGGACTGATGCCGGCGACCGTCTCGGTTGGAAGGATCGGTACCCCGCGGGGCTCCTGTCAACGGCGCGTGACGCCTGCGCGGGCCAAAAAAAAGGCCGCACCCGGAGGCGCGGCCAAGTCATTAGGGAGGAAACGCCCAAAAGGGCAGGACCTTTTTGACTCTTTGCTGCACTGCACGCAAGCCCTAATTTCATAAACCCATGAAATCTGACTGCAGGTGACCTGGCGACTCGCCTCCCAGGGGAAAGCGCCCGGCCTGGAGGCGCCGCGGCGAAATGGTGCGGTGCGATAATGTGGCGTCAGGCGCGGCGTCGGACCACCTCGGACAAGCCCGCCGCGCACCAGGCGTAGAGCCGGACGCGGACGGCCTCCAGGTCGGTGGAGCGGCAGAGCCCGTCGGACAGCTGATCGATGCGGCCGGTCTCCGACAGCGTCAGCATCATCGCGCCGGTGAGGAACTGATAGCTCCAGTAGAGGTCGCGGACCTCGGCGTCCGGCAGGGCCTGGCGCAGCATCTCCACCAGGGCGCGGACCACCGGATCGAAGTAGCGGTGCATGGTCTCCCCGCCCCAGGCCGGGGTGTTGTTGACCAGGGCGACCAGCCGGAAATAGTTCTTCCAGCCCTCGTCGTTGGTCATCGACAGCTCGATCAGCGGGCCGATGAAGGCCTCGATCACGCCTTCCGCTTGCAGGGCGCCGCGATGGGCCTCCGCGTAGGCGCTGAGCGCGTCCAGGCGGGCGGTGTTGAGGATCTCGGCGCGGCGGGCGAAGACGCTGTCGAACAGCTCGCGCTTGGCGCCGAAGTAGTAGTGGATCAGGGCGGTGTCGACGCCGGCCTCGGCCGCCACCTGGCGCACCGTGACGCCATAGAAGCCGTGGCGGGAAAACAGCCCCTCGCCGGCGTCGAGGATCGACTGGCGCAGGTCCGGCCCCTGGCCCTTGGGCCGCCGGCCGCGGATCGCGCCGCCCGATTGTCCATCCGCCCGCGCCATCGCCGCTCCGTTCCGCATCGGCGCTAGGCGCGCCCGCGCCGGGGGTCAAGCGATGGTCTCGGCGGGGCGCAAATCGCCGCTTGGCCAAGGCCCCGGTCGGCGCCACCCTGCCATGTAATTGATTACATGCGAGGGGAAACGGGTGGCGGCAGCAGAGCCCTATGACGCGATCATCGTGGGCTCCGGGGCCGGCGGCGGGATGAGCGCCTACCACCTCACCCGCTCCGGCCTGAAGGTGCTGATGCTGGAGGCGGGCCGCAACTACGACCCGCGCGTCGAGACCCCGATGTACAACATCAATGCCGAGGCGCCCCTGCGCGGGGCGTCCACGCCGGACAAGCCGTTCGGGTTCTACGACGCCACGGTGGACGGCGGCTGGCAGGTGCCCAACGAGCCCTACACGGTGGCCGAGGGCTCCGAACCCTTCACCTGGTGGCGGCCCCGGATGCTGGGCGGCCGCACCAACCACTGGGGTCGGATCTCGCTCCGCTTCGGGCCGCTGGACTTCAAGCCGCGCAGCCGCGACGGCCTTGGCGCGGATTGGCCTATCACCTACGACGACCTGGCGCCCTGGTACGACAAGACTGAGAAGCTGGTCGGCGTTACCGGCGCGGGACCCCCCCGAAATCTGTTCAACACCCCCGACTCGCCGCCCGGCTGCCTGCTGGAGGGCCCGCCGCCCCGCGCCTTCGAGACGCTCTACGCCCGTGCCTTCGAGGCCATGGGCATCCCGGTGGTCCCGATGCATGGCGCCGTGGTCAGCCAGGCGATGGAGGGCCGCAACACCTGCGTCTTCGCGACCCCCTGCGGCCGCGGCTGCGCGATCGGGGCCAACTTCCAGTCGACCACCGTGCTGCTGCCGCCGGCCATGGCGACCAGGAACCTGACGATCGTCACCAACGCCCTGGTCTACCAGGTCGATCTGGACGGCGCCGGCAAGGCCAAGGGCGTCAGCTACGTCGACCGGGTGACCGGCGAGCACCATTCTGTGACAGCCAAGTCGGTCGTGCTGGCCGCCGGCTCGGGCGAGACCGCGCGCATCCTGCTGAACTCCAGGAGCGCGGGCTTCCCGGACGGCCTGTGCAACACCCACGGCATGGTCGGCCGCTATCTGATGGACAGCGTCGGCCTGGGCGTCCGCGGCCAGATTCCGGCGCTGGCGGGCCTGCCGCCCACCAACGACGACGGGATGAGCGTGGAGCACGTCTACGCGCCCTGGTGGGGGTATGCGAAGCAGAAGGAACTGGGCTTCCCGCGTGGCTACCATGTGGAGGTCGGCGGCGGCCGGCAGATGCCATCCATGAGTCTGGCCGGCCTGCTGCCCGACGGCGACGTCAGCGTGGGCGACGCGCTGCGCCAGACCCTGCGCCACCGCTACGGCAGCGTCATCGGCTTCAACGGCCGTGGCGAGATGATCCCCAACGACGACTGCTACTGCGAGCTCGATCCCGGGGTGAAGGACAAGTGGGGGATCCCGGTCCTGCGGTTCCACTGGAAGTGGGGCGAGAGCGAGACGAAACAGGCCGCTCACATGGTGCAGACCTTCCTGGAGGCCATCGACAAGCTGGGCGGCAAGCCGCTGGGCAAGGTCGAGACCGACGGCAGGAAGGCGATCTCCAAGGGCGGCGAGATGATCCACGAGGTGGGCACCGTGCGCATGGGCCATGACGAGACCGACTCGGTGGTCAACCAGTACGGCCAGACCTGGGCGGTCGCGAACCTGTTCGTCACCGACGGGGCGGTGCTGGTCTCCAGCCCGGACAAGAACCCGACGCTGTCGATCCTGGCCCTGGCCTGGCGCTCCAGCGACCACCTGGCGACGCTGGCCCGACAGGGCGCGCTCCGATGACCGACGAAGCTCCCAAATACGTCTCGAAGATCGATCGGCGCACAGCGCTGACCTGGATCGGCGTGGTCGGCGCGGCCACGGCGGCGGCCGGCGGCGGCGTCGTGCTCTACAACCACAAGACCGCCGGCAAGCCAGCAGCCAAGGGGTACGGCACGGACCCCAACCTGCTCCACCCCGCCAAGGCGTCCTGGCCGCGCATCCTGACCCAGGACCAGTTGCAGGCCGCCGCCATCCTGGCCGACTTCATCCTGCCGGCCAGCGGCACGGCGCCGTCGGCGAGCAGCCTGGGCGTCCCCGACTTCATCGACGAATGGGTCAGCGCGCCCTACCCCGACCAGCTCAAGGACCGCCCGGTGATCGTCGATGGCCTGAGCAAGCTGAGCGGCGACGTCCTGAAGGCCGATGCGGCGAAGCGCACCGCCGCCCTGGCCGCCCTGCCCGGCTCCGGCTTCTTCAAGCGGTTCCGGGCGCTGACGATCGGCGCGTACTACACCACCGAGGCCGGCTTCAAGGACATCGGCTACACCGGCAATGTCGCCCGCCCGTCCGACCCCGGCCCCTCGGCCGAGGTGAAGGCGGCGTTGGACCGCGAATTTAGGAAGCTGGGCCTCTGATCATGAAGATTGTCGCGGTCGCCATCGCCATGGCCACCCTCGCCGGCGGCGCCATGGCCGCGCCCAATGTGCTGACGCCGCAAGAGAAGGCCGCCGGCTGGACGCTGCTGTTCGACGGCAAGACCACCGCCGGCTGGCGCGGCTTCAAGACCCCGGTCCCGGACCCGGGCTGGACGGTGAAGGTCGGCGCGCTCACACCCGATCCCGAGCACTCCAAGGACCTCGTCACCAAGGCCGACTACGAGGACTTCGAGCTCATCTTCGAATGGAAGATCAGCAAGCTCGGCAATTCCGGGGTGATGTTCCACGTGATCCCGGTGGGCGACGAGACCTACGAGAGCGGGCCCGAGTATCAGATCCTGGACAACGCCCGCGGCGAACCGCCGCTGGAACGGGCGGGCGGCCTCTTCGCCCTGGTCGCGCCCGCTATGGACATGACCAAGCCCGTCGGTGAGTGGAACTCGTCCCGCTTGATCGTCGACCACAACCATGTCCAGCACTGGCTGAACGGCATGAAGGTCGCCGAATACGAGATCGGCTCGCCGACGTTCAACGCCCTGGTCGGCTCCAGCAAGTTCAGGCGCTGGCCCCAGTTCGCCACCGGCCGCGCCGGCTCCATCGCGCTCCAGAACCACGGCGACGACGTGGCGTTCCGGAACCTTAAGATCCGGGTGCTGAAGTAGACGCACAAGGCTTGGCGCGGCCCCCGATCCGAGGACCGGCGGCGCGCCAAGGTCTCAGCTAGGCCCCGGCCGCGCGGCGACGGCGCAAAGCCGCACCGGTCAGACCGAAGCCACCGATCACAGCCCTCAAGTCGCGGGTTCGGGAACGGCCGCGGCGCCATTCAAGACGCCATCGCTTATGATCGCTAAGCGCGCCCTTCAGCGTTCGCGACGAGCACGGGGGTCGACGCCGAGGACCTCGAAGGCCTCTGCGGCCGCCTCATGGGCGCTTTCCGACGTGGCCCAGATGGGTGGCTCCGAAGGCCTGCGGATACTTCAGCCCATAGCCGACCAGCCGATCGAAGCTGATGTGGGCGGCCCAGATGAGCGCCCAGAGATAGGTGGTCGGCGCGTGGGCGGCGAAGCCCGCCGCGGCGAGCGCAGCCGGCGAAAGATAGGTGTGCCCGAAATTATAGGCGGCCGCGCCAATGCGGCGGTTCACCAGGTAGCCCAGCATGCTGAGGTCCGGAACCAGGAACAGTCCCGCAAACAGCCACCAGCTTCCGCCAACGGCGCGATACGCCATGATGGATGCAACCAGGGCGATGCCCGCCTCAAGGCGCAGCAGCACGGTTACGGAGCCACGGGTCGCCCCGGAGCTTTCCGACGGCGCCGGACGGGCGTCGGAATTTGTAGTGATGGCCGCTGCTGACATGGTCGAAAGTCCCTGTGGATGCAGGGAAGATCGGGGCGAACATCGCTGTATGAAATCCTGGGAAAGCGAAGCACGGCTATTCAAGAATTTATAGCACGACCGCGCTTATCCGTTCCTTGTGCGGGGTCGAGACACCCAGCCATGGACTCGATGGCCGCGGCCATGTCGCGCCAGCCCTGGTCCGACCGCAGATCGACGCCGGATCTTCAGGCTGGGTTGATCGCACGTCGAACCCATTCGGCTTCTACCCCCAGGGCGCTCGCCATGATCAAGCGACCGCAGGGGAGCAGGTCACGCGCGCTCTTAGGCTGGGCGGTGAAGACGACGATCACGAAGAAGGATAGGCCGGAGTTCCATCTGCGGCGGCCGGACGTAGCGACGATCTTTTTCCACATGGACTTCCTGGTGGACGGCCAGCCCATGCCCGGGTTGCAGAGGGCCATGATCCTGGTCGCCACCGCGACACATGGAGACTGGAAGATTTCGGCTGGCCAGCTGACCAGGGAATCGCCGGCCGCCAGCAAATGAACGGCCGGCAGAGAGGCGTTTCCGGGCCCGCGCCTTCCAACGCAAGCAAGAGGAATAGCCCGGGGGCTGCTACTCCTTAAGCTCCATCAGCTCGATCTTGCGGAACTCGATCGGGCCGCTTTCGGCCTGCAGCGAGATGTAGCCCCGGGTCAGCGGCTCAACCTTGGCGTCGCCTGGATCCCGGTTGGCGAAGCGCCGGAACTCGCTCGGGTCGAGCATCAGGCCGGTGTACTCCATCACCAACTGGCCGTTCACGAACTGGCGCACGAGGCGCCCGCCATGCACCTCCAGCTCGAAGCGCACCCATTCTCCGTCGCGGAAGGTCGGCGACGTCGAGTTGATGCAGTGCGCCTTCTGCGGAACTCCGCCGATCGAGACCGTGACGCCTGGCGTGCAGACGTTGCCGGTGGGCCGGGTCTCGGTGGCGTCGCCGCCCAGGAGCTGAGCCTCGACCGCGATTGGATAGGGCTGGTTGAGGTCCATGCTCTCCGGCGACTGGCCGTGGAACATCACGCCGGAATTGCGCACGGCCCAGGCCTGGGCCCCGGGTGGCGACGGGCCCATGAACCGGTACTCCAGCCGCAGGCGGTAGGCGGACAAGGGCCGCTTGTAGAGCAGATGCCCGAACTCGTCGGCAAAGCGGGGATACTGGCTGTAGTCGACCTTGAGCACCCCGTCCTTCGCCTGGAAAGTGTCGCGCCAGTTCTCGCCCAGCGGGTGGTGGTTGATCTTCGGGACCCAGCCGTCGAGGTTCCGCCCGTTGAAGATCGACTTCCAATGCTCCGCCGCGCCGGCGGGGAAGGCGACGCAGATGATCGACACGATCGCAGCCATGGCGAAGCCCGCTCTCCTCACCCATAGGGGGAGGGGGACCATGCGCAGCACGGTGGAGGGGGCTTGCGGGAGGGGTCTCGACGGTGGCGTTCCCCCTCCACCGCCATTCGGCGGTCCCCCTCCCCCTACGGTTGAGGAGAGCGAGCGGTCGCGCCTCATGACGTGGCCCAGGCGCGGCCGACCTGCGAGACCGGGATGCAGCCGCGATAGGGCCCCGGGTTCGGGTCGTAGCGCAGCGTCCGCGTCGCCCCCGGGCGCGAGGTGAAGAAGGCCACCGTCACATATTCCTTGAGCACCGCGAACGGCGCGCGCCCGGTCGCCGGCGCCGGCTCGGCGTCGATCCTGGTCAGCACGGCCGCCTGCTGCGCCGGCGCGGCCGCTGCGAACGACGCCGCCCCCGCCGCGCGCGCGTCGGCGTCCAGGCGGTCGAGAGCGCCCCGGATCGCCGCCGCGTCGGCCGCGACGCAGTAGTTTCCCACCCAGGCATCGATGGACCGGGCGACGCCGGCCTCCTTCGCCCCCGGGGTGTCGGTAGCCGGCATGATCGCCTCGGACGCCGCGTCGAGGGTCATCGCCTGCACCGGCGTCAGCGCCGCCGGCGTCCAGCCCAGCGGCGCAAGCGCACCCTGCGCCACCGCGTGGGCGGGCGTCAGCGCGGCGGCGCCGGCGGCCACGAACATCAGCCCGCCAAAGGCTTCGCGTCGGTTCAGCATGGGCAAGCCCCCTTTCGCCGCCATCACAGGTCCCCCCGCCGCCGGGCGTCAACCGCATGGTCCACCGCGCGTGCGGTCAGGGCCATGTAAGTCAGCGAAGGGTTGACGCAGGCCGACGACGCCATCGCCGAGCCGTCGGTGACATACACGTTCTTGCACGCGTGGACCTGGTTGAAGGCGTTCAGCACCGAGGTCTTTGGGTCGCGCCCCATCCGAGCCGTGCCCATCTCGTGGATACCCAGGCCGGGCCCGTAGTCGCCGTCCAGCTCTTTGACGCCCTGGAACCCAGAGGCCTCCAGCATCTCGGCGGCGGCGGACTTCATGTCCTTGCGCATCGCCGTCTCGTTCTCGCCCAGGGCCACGTCGAAGGTCAGGGTCGGCTGGCCGTACTTGTCCTTGACCCTGTGGTTCATGGTGATGCGGTTCTTGGGGTTCGGCAAGATCTCGCCGAAACCGCCCAGGCGGATCCCCCAGGGGCCGGGCTGGCTCAGCGCCGCCTTGCGGGTCGCGCCCACGCCACTGCCGGAGAGGTCGCGGTCCCAGCCCAGCCTACCCGCGCCGCCCTGGTAGCCATAGCCGCGCATGAAGTCGGACCGGGCGGTCGCCTTGTCGCCGAGGTTGCGGAAGCGCGGCACATAGATGCCGTTCGGCCGGCGGCCCGAGTAGTACATGTCCTCGAACCCGGGCGCGTAGGCCTGGGCGCCCACGCCCAGGTGGTGGTCCATGATGTTGCGGCCCAGCTGATCGCTCTCATTGCCGAAGCCGTTGGGGAACCGCTTGCTGGTCGAGTTCATCAGGATCCAGGTCGAGTTGAAGGTCGAGGCGCAGAGGAAGATCACGTCGGCGTGGAACTCGATCTCCTCGCCGGTCGCAGCGTCCAGCACCTTCACGCCCGTGGCCTTGCCGGCCTTGTCGTCGTGGATCAGCGCGGTGACGATGGAGTTGGGCCGCAGCGTCAGGTTCCCGGTCCGCTCGGCGGCCACCAGGGTCGCGGAGTTGGAGCTGAAATAGGCGCCGAACGGGCAGCCGCGGACGCACAGGTTGCGGTTCTGGCACTGGCCGCGGCCGAGCGCGGTCTGCTCCGCGGTAGGCTGGGTCAGGTGGGCGGCGCGGCCGATGGTGACCCGCCGTTCGGGAAACTTGCCCTCGGACTTCGCCTTGAAGGCCTTCTCGACGCAGTTGAACTCCATCGGCGGCTGGAATACGCCGTCCGGCAGCTGCGGCAGTCCCTCGGCCTGGCCGCTGACCCCGATGAACCGCTCCACCTTGTCGTACCAGGGCGCGAGGTCGGCGTAGCGGATCGGCCAGTCGACGCCGACGCCCTGTTTCGCGTTGGCTTCGAAATCCAGGTCCGAGTGGCGGTAGCACTGCCGCCCCCAGGTCAGGGACCGGCCGCCCACATGATAGCCGCGGATCCAGTCGTAGCGCTGGGTCTCGGAATAGGGGTGCTCGTCGTCCTTGACGAAGAAGTGCTTGGAATACTCGGTCACCGCATAGCCGGTGCGCTGCTGCATCGCGTAGTGGGCGTCCATCTCCGCCTGCGGGAGCTTGCCACGCGGGTACTTGGCCTCCCACGGGTGCAGGCGGGCGGTCGGATAGTCCACGACGTGGCGCACCGGCCCGCCGCGTTCCAGCACCAGGGTCCGCAGGCCCTTGGCCGTCAGTTCCATGGCCGCATAGCCGCCGGTGATGCCGCTGCCGACGACGATGGCGTCGTAGGTGTTCTCGGCCTTGGCTTTGGTGTTGAGGTTGGCCATCTGGTTCTCCCCTGCCTGCTAGAGTCCCAGCAGGCGTCTGTTGCGCGACGGGTCGATGCCCGACTTGGCGAAATCGTCGAAGGCGTGTGGCGTCACGCGGATGATGTGGTCGCGTATGAAGGGCGCACCTTCGCGGGCGCCGTCCTCGGGATGCTTCAGGGCGCACTCCCATTCCAGCACCGCCCAGCCCGGATAGTCGTAGGCCGCCAGCTTGGAGAAGATGGCCCCGAAGTCGATCTGCCCGTCGCCCAGCGAGCGGAACCGGCCCGGCCGGTCGACCCAGCCCTGGTAGCCGCCGTAGACGCCGGAGCGGCCGGTCGGGCGGAACTCGGCGTCCTTCACGTGGAAGGCCCGGATGCGGTCGTGATAGCGGTCGATGAAGTCCAGGTAGTCCAGCTGCTGCAGCACGAAGTGGCTGGGATCGTAGAGGATATTGGCGCGGGGGTGGCCGCCCACCGCCTCCAGGAACCGCTCGAAGGTGGCGCCGTCGTGCAGGTCCTCGCCCGGGTGGATCTCGAAACAGGCGTCTACGCCGGCGTCATCGAAGGCGTCGAGGATCGGCCGCCAGCGCCGTCCCAGCTCGGCGAACGCCTCCTCGACCAGGCCCGCCGGCCGCTGCGGCCAGGGGTAGAGATAGGGCCAGGCCAGAGCGCCCGAGAACGTGGCGTGGGCCGTCAGGCCCAGGCGCTGGCTGGCCTTGGCCGCCAGCTTGACCTGCTGCACCGCCCAGGCCTGGCGGTCCTTGGGCTTGCCGCGCACCTGCGGCGGCGCGAAGCCGTCGAACATGTCGTCATAGGCCGGGTGCACGGCGACCAGCTGTCCCTGGAGGTGGGTGGAGAGCTCGGTGATGACGAGGCCATGGTTCGCCAGCATGCCGGCGATGTCGTCGCAATAGGCCTGGCTCGCGGCCGCCTGCTCCAGGTCGAAGACAGAGTCGGCGCCGCCGGTCGGCATCTGCACGCCGACGTAACCCAGGCCCGCCGCCCATTCCGCGATGGTGTACAGCTTGTCGAACGGCGCCTGCGTCCCGATGAACTGCGCCAGGAAGATGCCGGGCCCTTTGAGCGTCCTCATGCGGCCTCTCCCAGGGCGACCCAGCCCGCGCCGTCGCGGCTGGCCGCCACCGCCCGCTCCACGAAGGCCATGCCGCGCACGCCCGCGGCGATGCCGGGCGCGGGATCGGCGGTCGCGCGACCGGCGACGATGGCGTCGGCGACGTCGCTGTAAAGATTGGCGAAGGCCTCGATGAAGCCTTCCGGGTGCCCGGCCGGGATCCGCGAGGCCGACCGGGCCGGCGCGCTCAGATAGGCCGATCCGGCGTGCAGCACCTGGCTCGGCGCGTCCAGCCAGTCGACGGTCAGTTCGGTGTGGCGCTCATGGTTCCAGGCGAGCCCGCCGGTCTCGCCGTAGACCTTGATGTTCAGGCCGTTGCGCCCGCCAGCCGAGATCTGCGACGCGATCAGCACGCCCCGCGCCCCGCCCGCGAAGCGCAGCAGCACATTGCAGTCGTCGTCCAGCACCCGCCCGGGCACGACGGCGGCCAGGTCGGCGCACAGCCGCTCGACCGGCGCGCCGCCGATGAACTCGGCGAGGTTGAAGGCGTGGGTGCCGATGTCGCCGATGCAGCCGCCGACCCCCGCCTGGGCCGGATCGGCGCGCCAGCCGGCCTGCTTGTCGCCGCCCTGTTCCAGGGGCCGCGACAGCCAGCCCTGAGCGTACTCGACGACGATCTTGCGTATGCGCCCCAGGTCGCCCCGGCGCACCATCTCGCGTGCCTCGCGGACCATCGGATAGCCGGTGTAGACGTGGGTCAGGCCGTAGAGCCGGCCGGACGCGGCGACGATCCCCGCCAGGGCGCGGGCCTCGGCCAGGTTCAGGGTCGCCGGCTTGTCGCTCATCACGTGCAATCCGGCCTGCAGCGCGGCGGCCGCGACCTCGAAGTGCAGATGGTTCGGCGTCACCACGGCCACCAGCTGGGCGCCATCGTGACGGGCCGCCTCGCCCGCGATCATGGCGCGATAATCGCCGTAGGCCCGGTCCGACGCCACGTCCCAGGCCCGCGCCGCCTGGGCGTTGCGGCCCGCGTCGCGGCTGAAGGCGCCGGCCACCAGCCGGAACTTCCCATCCAGCTCGGCCGCCATGCGGTGCACCGGCCCGATGAACGACCCCGGGCCACCGCCGACCATGGCCATCCGCAGGGTCACGCCACGACGCTCGCCAGGTAGTCGTAGCTGATCTTCGCCGCCTCGATCCGCGGCCGCGTGAACGGCGGCTCCTGCTCGACATAGAAGCCCCGCACGCCGGCCGCGTAGGCCGTGGGCAGCAGTGTCTTCCAGTCCAGCTTCCCGGACCCGATCTCCGCCGGGTCCATCGCCAGGGCGAAGTTGGGCGTGGTGTCGGCCTTGATGTCCTTCACGTGGGCCATGCTGAAGCGGCCCTTGTGCGCCCTCAGCAGCGCCAGCGGATCGGCGCCGGCGGCAGCCACCCAGCCGATATCCATCTCGAAGGTCACCAGGGCCGGGTCGGTGTTCTTCAGCAGGATCTCCAGGCCGTTGGTCGCGCCCAGGGGAGAGAACTCAAAATTGTGGTTGTGGTAGCCGGTCCGGATGCCGTGCGCCTTCAGCGCCGCGCCCTTCTGGTTGAGGAAATCGGCATTCATCTTCCAGTCGTCGGCCGTCAGCTCGCCGGCCATCCGGCGCAGATAGGCCCCGAAGCCCTCGCCGGCATTGATCGAGAACCGCTTCGGCACATAGAGGCTGGGCATCACCGCGGTCTGGACGCCGATGGTCTTGAGACCCGCGGCCAGCTTGTCGAGATCGCCGTCCAGTCCGCCGTCGGGCCCGGCCGCCCTGCCCTGGATGTGGGCGCTGACGCAGGCCAGGCCCGCCCGGTCCAGCGCCGCGCGCATCTCGGCCGGCGTGCGGCCCAGGAAGCCGGCCAGCTCGACCTGCTTGTAGCCGATCGCGGCGACGGCGCTCAGCGTGCCGTCCAGGTCTTTCACCGCGTCCGGACCCAGCGTGTAGAGCTGGATGCCCAGCGGCAGGCCGTGGCGCTTGAAGAACGGCTGCGCGGCCGAGGCGCCGGTCGCGCTCATCGCGGCCAGCCCCGCGGCGAGGAAGCTCCGCCGGTGGAAGTCGGGCGAGATCGAACGCATGGGGCGTCTCCGTCTGGGGTCGGCATCAGGCCAGGGCCACGGTTTCGGGCGCCCGGGTCGGCGGGCGGAACAGGACGGCCAGCAGCACCACCGCGACCAGCGCCAGGCCGGTGGGGACCATGAACAGGCTCTGGTAGTCGACCGCCCCGGTCACCGGATCCTTCAAGCGGCCGATCAGGGCGGGGAAGAGGAAGCTCGCCACCACATTGCCGACCCCCAGGATCAGGAAGTTGAACAGGCCCTGGGCGCTGGAACGCACGTCCTTAGGGAAGGCGTCGTCGACGAAGATGTACACGGTGGCGAAGAAGAAGGCGTAGCAGACGCCGTGCAGCAGCTGGACGGCCACGATGGTCTGCACGCTGTCGGCGAAGAAGGCGAACACCGCGAACCGCGCGGCGTGGCCCAGGATGCCGATGATCATGGTGACCTTCCAGCCCAGCCGGATCAGCACCCCGCCCAGCACGAACATCGTCACGATCTCGGCGAACTGGCCGAGGCTGAGCACCACCATGCTGAGGTTGCCGGCGATCCCCACCCGGTCGGTGAGGAAGGCATCGGCCATCACGAAGTAGCCGTTGTGGATCACGCTATCGAGGAAGGTGACCAGGAACAGCACCGCCACGAACGGCACGCGCAGCAGCGTCAGCGCCTCGCGCCAGGCCAGCGGGTCCGCGCCGGCCGCATCCGTCTTCGGGGGCGTATGCGGCAGGGTCAGGCTATAGGCCGCCAGGGCGAACGAGACGATCGCCGCCACCAGGAAGATCCACCGAATCTGGTCCGCCGTGGCGTGTGCGCCCAGGAGGAAGATGAACGGCCAGCTGACCAGGATCCAGCCGACCGTGCCGCCCATGCGGACCGCGCCGAAGTCTCGCGCCGGTTCCTTCAGGTTGGCGAAAGCGATGGAGTTGGAGACCGACAGCGTCGGCACGTAGAGCAGGCTGAAGACCAGGTAGCAGCCGAAGAACGGCCAGAAGCTGGTCATGAAGGCGCAGCCGACGAGCGCCAGGCCCCCCAGGGCGTGACTGAGCGCCATGAACCGCTCGGCCGCGAAGCTGCGGTCGGCGAACTGGTTGGAGAAGAATATGCCGGCCAGCGCGGCCACGCCCCACGCGCTGCCGACCAGCGACTGCTGCCAAGGCTGGAAGCCCAGCATGCCCATGTACGGGAACAGTTTCGGCGCCCAGGCGCCCCAGACGGCGAGCTGCAGCACCATCATCAGGAACAGCCGCGTCCGCACCGACATGCTCAAGGCTCCTCCCGCAAGGTCCGCCGGGCGGGGAGGCTCTTTGAACGGCTTCCGCGCACCCGATGTAATCGATTTCACGAATAGCAAACGCCGCGACGACGGGCAACTGTCCAGCACGCGGCGGGCGGGGCGCCGGCTGCGCCTTGTATTGCCCGTACGCTGTCGCCAGTGTCCGCGCCATGACGACGATTCAGGATGTCGCGCGCCGGGCGGGGGTCTCGACCGCCACGGTGTCGCGCGTGCTGAGCGCGCCCGAGCGGGTGACCGCGGCCACCCGCGCCAAGGTGGAGGCGGCGGTGGCGCACCTGGGCTACACGCCCAACCTGGCGGCCAAGACCCTGCGGACCCTGCGCACCGAGAAGATCCTGGTGACGGTGCCGGATATCTCCAACCCGTTCTTTTCGCAGGTGATCCGCGGGGTCGAGGAGGCCGCGTCGGCGGCCGGCTATGCCGTGCTGCTGGGCGACACACGGCACGATGAGGCGCGCGAGGAACAGTACGCCGGCATGTTGCGGCGGCGGGAGGCGGACGGGCTGATCTTCCTCGGCCACCGCCTGCCCGACACCCTGGCCGAGATGGTCGCCGCCATGGGCCCGCGCACGCCGATCGTGAACGGCTGCGAGTTCAGCGCCGGCCTGGGGGTCTCCAGCGCCCATATCGACAACGAACGCGCCGCCGCCGAGGCGATGGACCACCTCTACGGCCTCGGCCACAGCCGCATCGGGGTGATCACGGGGCCGCTGGTCAGCCCGATCAGCCGCGACCGGCTGGCCGGGGTGCGCGCGGCGGCTGGGCGGCGCAGCCGGGCGGAGGAGTTGGTCGTCGCGACCGGCGACTTCTCGATCGAGTCCGGCGCCGAGCATGGCGGCGTCCTGCTGCAGCGGGCGGCGCGGCCCACGGCCCTCTTCTGCTTCAGCGACGAGATGGCCATGGGCGCCATGGATGCGATCCGTCGGCGCGGGCTGGCCTGCCCGCGCGATGTGTCGCTGGTCGGGTTCGACGACATCCGCTTCGCCCGCTTCCTGGACCCGTCGCTCACGACGATCAGCCAGCCGACCCGGGAGATCGGCCACGAGGTGGTCAGGCTGCTGCTGGAGGTGCTGTCCGGGCGATCAGACGCGCCGCGGCACGTCACCCTGCCCCACCGGCTGGTCATCCGCGCGAGCACCGCCCAGGCCACCTGAGGGCGCGTGTCGCTGCGACGTGGGAAGGCTGCGATGGTACCGCCTCTCCGGATTGAACGGAGGACCTCTAGATCCACAATCTAGCGCTCTAACCAACTGAGCTAAGGCGGCGCATCGCGAGCGGAGGTTCTAGTCGGACCGCCCCGCCCAATCAAGCCGCAGATCAAGGCGTCAGAAACGGTCGGCGATAGCGGCGCGAGCCGGCGAGTTCCCGGCCGTCAGACAGGCGCACGCCGAAATCGCCGGAGGGCTTGGAGCCGGCCCGCTCCCCAGCGGCCGCCCTGGCCGTCGGCCCAAAGAAAAAGCCCCGGCTGCGTGAGCAGCCGGGGCCAATTCGTTTCAGATGGACCGGGAAATCAGCCCTTCGGCAGATCGAAGCGGATCGGAATCCGCACCGTGCCGCCGTCGACCGGCTGGCCGTCCTTAGTCTGCGGCCGCATCTTGAAAAGCTTGCTCATCTTGATCGCGGCCTCCCCGAAGCCCATGTCGGCCGGATCTTCGGAGATGATCGAGCAACCCTGAAGACCGCCTCTGGCGTCGACCGTGCAGCTGATCGTCGCCTTGCCATTGACTTCCATGCGCTGGGCGCGATCGGGGAAGTACCTCGCGAGATCCTCGCCTGTCGGACGACGCGCCCAGTCTGGGTTGGTGATCACGGACGGACGCGGCGGCTCGGGCGGCGGTGCGGCGGGCGGCTTCGGCTGCTCGATCCGACGCTCGACCGGCGGGACCGGCAGAGGCGGGATCGACGGGATGTCCGGCGCAGCCACAGGCGGACGCAGCTGCAGCTTTGGCGGCGGCGGCGGCGGGGTGTTCG
>NZ_JANXWD010000052.1 GCF_025351295.1 Phenylobacterium sp. | reverse complement strand
CGCCATGTCGTTCTGCTGACCAGGCCCCAGGATGAGGCGGACCGGCAGGCCGAGCGCATCTACGCAGACATGGAGCTTGGTTCCGAAGCCGCCGCGCGAGCGGCCAAGCGCCTGGGCGTCCAGTCCCCCCTTTTTCGCCGCCCTCCGGCGGCTTGGGCGTGGGCCCGGATGACGGTGGCGTCCAGCATCTCCCATTCCAAGTCCGCCTCGGCCGCCACGGCCTCGAAGACCTTGGCCAGCACGCCCCTCTCGATCCAGCGGTAGTAGCGCTTCTTCGCACGCTCGAACGGCCCGAAGCGCTCCGGCAGATCCCGCCACCGACCGCCTGAGCGCGCCATCCACAATAACGCGTCGATGAACAGCCGCCCGTCGCTGCGCGGACCCCGCTTGCCCTTCCGGCCCCCCGGCACAAAAGGCTTGATCCGCTCCCACTGGTCGTCCCTAAGAACCTCGCCTTCCAAGACCGCCTCCCAAAGGTAGTCTTGAATCACCACTCGCGATTCAGGGGAATCCTAAATCGTCCCTACGACCTAGTCCCCGACGTTGTCGATCAGGCGGGTGCGGCCCAGGAACGCGGCGGCCAGCAGGCGGATCGGCCCCTCGGAGGGGCCGGGCCCCAGGCGGTCGAGGGTGTCCGGCGTGCGCGCTTCCACATAGTCCACCCTGGCGAAGCCCGCCGCCAGCAGGTCGGCGACCGCCTCGCGCTCCACGGTCTCGACCGGGTCGCCGGCGCGCAGTCGGGCCAGCGCCGCGGTCAGCACGCGGTTGAGCCGGGTCGCCACCGGCCGGTCGGCGGCGCTGAGGTAGGCGTTACGGGAGGAGAGAGCCAGGCCGTCCTCGGCGCGGACGATGGGGGCGCCGACGATCTCTACCGGCAGGTCCAGGTCGCGGACCAGGCGGCGGATCACCGCCAGCTGCTGGAAATCCTTCTCGCCGAACACCGCCACGTCCGGCGCGCACTGGTTCAGCAGCTTGGTCACCACCGTGGCCACTCCGGCGAAGTGGCTGGGCCGCGCCGCGCCGTCCATCGACTCCGAGACGCCCGAGACGCTCACCGTGGTCGAGGCGCTGGGCGCATACATCTCCGCCACGGTGGGCGCGAACAGCAGTGCGCAGCCGGCGCCGGCCAGCAGGGCGGCGTCGCGGGCTTCGTCGCGGGGATAGGCGTCGAAGTCCTCGCTGGGGGCGAACTGGGTCGGGTTGACGAACAGGCTGGCGACCACGCGGTCGGTCCGCGCCTGGGCCAGGCGGACCAGCGACAAATGGCCCTCGTGCAGGGCGCCCATGGTGGGGACCAGCCCGACGCGCAGGCCCTCGCGCCGCCAGGCTGCGACCTGGGCGCGGAGGTCGGCGACGGTGCGGACGATGGGGAGGGCGGCCATGGGCGCGGCTTATGACGATGGCCCCTAGGTGAGTCCATCCACAGGCGGCGCCGATTCGCGCCGTTGACGCGCCGCCGCCGCCCGCGCTGACTCCGTAGGGAGTCTGAGTCGGCCGCCGCCGGCTTCTGAGGAGCGAGAGATCCATGGGCCAGGCCAGCGTCATCGTGGTCGGCAACGAGAAGGGCGGGGCGGGCAAGTCCACGCTCGCCATCCACATCTGCACCGCCCTGCTGCATGGGGGCGCCAAGGTGGCCGTCCTGGACCTGGACCTGCGCCAGCAGACCATGGGCCACTTCTTCGCCCACCGGGCGGCCTGGCTGGCCGCCAACCGCGTCGAGGCGCCGATGCCGATCCAGCATGCGATCAGCGCCGCCGGCGACGCGCTGGCCAAGGCGCCGGACGCCGAACAGCTGGCCCGCTTCGAGGCCGCCTTCGCCGAGGTCTCGCAGGCCGCCGACTTCGTGCTGATCGACACCCCGGGCGCCGACACCGCCATCATGCGGGCGGCCCACGAGCGCGCCGACCTGATCGTCACCCCGATGAACGACAGCTTCGTGGACTTCGACATGCTGGGGGTGGTCGACCCGGTCACCCTGGAGCTGAAGCGCCACAGCCTCTATGCCGAGACCGTCTGGGCCAGCCGCAAGCAGCGCGCGACCGCCGCGCGCAAGCAGATCGACTGGGTGGTGCTGCGCAACCGCCTGGCCCCCACCGAGGCCCGCAACCGCCGCCGCCTGGACGAGCGGGTCGAGGCGCTGAGCCGCAAGGTCGGCTTTCGCGTCGGGCCCGGCCTGCGCGACCGGGTGATCTATCGCGAGCTGTTCCCGTTCGGCCTGACGGTGGCGGACCTGTCGCCCACCATCCGTCCCGTCGCCATGAGCCTGCAGCACGTTGCCGCCCGGCAGGAACTGCGGGCCTTGATGGGCGCGCTGGGCTTCAGCGGGCTGGACGAGAGCGAGCGGATCGCGGCGGAATAGCGGATGCTCTATCTCGCCCTGGGCGGCGCGGCCCTGGCGTTCTACCTCTACGTCACCGGCGGCAAGCCGCTGTTCAAAGGCCGCGACTGGCGCATCGCCTCCGGCGGCGCGGCGCTGGCCGCCTTCACCGCGGCCGCCTTCCTCGGCGTGCGCGGGGAGTGGGCGCCCTGCATCGCCCTGGTGGTGGTGGGTCTCTGGTTCGCGTCCACCGCCCGCAAGCGCGCGCCGCGCGCCGCGCCGGCCAGCGGCATGAGCCTGGACGAGGCCCGCCGCATCCTGGGCGTCGAGCCCGGCGCCACCAGGGCGGAGATCCAGGCCGCCTACACCCGCCTGATGCGCCTGGCCCACCCGGACAAGGGCGGCACCGTCGGCCTGGCCAGCCAGCTCAACGCGGCGCGGGACCGGCTGCTCTCCAAATGAGTGTCATCCCGGTTTCGCGGCACGCGAAGACCGGGACCCACGAACATCACGGACGGTGGGGGATCGAAACGGCGCCGCTTCCCGGAGCATCGATGTCATTCGTGGGTCCCGGTCTTTCCTTGCGGGAAAACCGGGATGACAGCCGTGGGATAGGTCGCAGGCGCAGGGCGCGGAGCGCTAACCCCGCGGGGCGACCACCATGCAGGGGTGTTTCCGGGCCTTCAGCGCGCGGCAGGCGTCCCGGGCCTTGTCCTCGGTGAGGCCGGCGAAGCGGGCCTTGAACTTGCCGCCGTCCTTTTCCGCCGTGCCCTGGGCGTCGTCGAAGTGCTGGCCGAATTTCTTGCCCATCGTCGCCAGCTGGTCGCGGGCGTCGGCGCGGTTGGAGAAGGTGCCGACCTGGACGGTCCAGCGGCCACCGGCCTCGGCCTTCCTGCCCTTGCCGCTCAGCTTGGGCACCGACTTGGGCTCGACGATCTGGATCTGCGAGGCCCGCGACGGCGGCGGGGAGGAGGCCAGCACCACCCGCAGCCGGTCGTCGGTGTCGCCCTGCTGGATCGAGGGCTGGGCCGCGTCCTGCATCGACGGCGGCTCGAAGAAGTTCTGCGCGACGGTGATCTGTTCGCCGCGCGCGCGGCGGTCCAGCACGTCGAAGCCGGTCATCAGCAGGCCGGTGGCGGTCTTGTCGCGGGCGATCCGGGTCGGGCCGCCCAGCACCACCACGATCAGGCGGCGGTTGTCGCGCACCCCGGAGATGGCGATGTTGAAGCCCGAGGCGTTGGTGAAGCCGGTCTTCAGCCCGTCGATGCCGGCGACTTCCGACAGCAGGTGGTTGTGGTTGAAGATCTGGCGGCCCCGGAACACGAACGAGGTCTCGCTGAAGTAGTGGTAGTACTGCGGATAGTCCCGCATCACCGCCCGGCCCATGATCGCGATGTCGCGCGCCGTGGTCACGTTGCGGCTGTCGGGCAGGCCGTTGGCGTTGGCGAAGTGGGTGTTCTGCATCCCCAGTTCCTGGGCGCGCAGGGTCATCAGGGTGGCGAAGCGCTGCTCAGTACCGCCCAGCTTCTCGGCCATGGCCACGGCGGCGTCGTTGGCTGACAGGGTGGTCATGCCCTGGATCGCGTCGGAGACGGTGATCGAATCGCCGGCCCGGATGCCCAGCTTGGTCGGCGACTGCGCCGCGGCATGGGGCGAGAACACCACCGGGTCTTCCAGGCGAATCCGTCCGGCCGCCAGCGCCTCGTAGGTCAGGTACAGCGTCATCACTTTCGTGATCGAGGCGGGATACCGGATCGCGTCCGGGCGTTTGCCGTAGAGGACCTCGCCGGTCCGCGCGTCGACCACGATCGCCGCGTATTTGGACGAGTCCTGCGGGATCAGCTGCAGGTACGGCGCCTGGGCCGAGGCCGGCGCGGCGGCCGCGCCAAGGGCCATGGCCGCGGCCAGACCGATCGAAAGCAGCAGGTGGCGGGCGTGCTGGATCATGCTTCGTCCGTCGAATCAACGCGTTGAGATGGCCACGCGCCACCTGGAGACTCGGTAGCATGCTCCGCATACCCTTTCATGAGGGTAAACAAGGTTTGAACGAGCGCAATTGTCGCGGCGCCTGGGACATGGGCGCCACGGCGTCATGTTGCAGTGCACAAAAATCGTTGACTGCTGCACTGCAACATGAAATAAGGACGCTGTGATCCAGGGCGCTTCGCCCGCCCAATTCGTTGCCCCCGCCCACTCTAGGAGACCTCCCATGGCCGTCGCCGACGCCGCGAAGAACACCGTCGAACAATTCACCGCCGCCTCCAATGTCGCCTTCAAGGAAGGCGTCGAGAAGAGCCTGGCCGCGATGAACGACGCGAACGCCCAATCCAAGAAGAACCTGGAAGCCCTCGTCGCCTCGGCGTCGGCTTCGGCCAAGGGCGCGGAAGCCCTGGGCGCCCAGGCGATGGCCTTCTCGAAGGCGATCTTCGACAGCAACGTGACCGCCGCCAAGTCGCTGGCCGGCGCCAAGAGCGTGCAGGAAGTGGTCGAACTGCAGACCGCCTTCGCCAAGTCCGCGCTCGAAACCTACATGTCGGAATTCGGCAAGATGTCCGACACCGTGTCCTCCTCGGTGAAGGAATCCATGAAGCCGATCAACGAGCGCGTCACCGCGGTCGTCGAGAAGTTCCAGGCCGTCCGCTAAGACTTCCAAGTACCGGAAGCCGAGAAGCCCGGCGCGCAGGCGCCGGGCTTCATCGTCAGTAAGCGTAGCGTTTCCTCCCAGTACGCGTACCAGGGCCGGCCTCATGGGGCTGGCCCTTTTTCTTTGCGCCGCCGGGCGCTAGACCTGCGGCATGTCGAACGTCGAAGAGCGCCTGGCCGCGGCCGGCATCGAACTGCCCAGGCCCAATGCGCCGGTGGCCAACTATGTCCCCTTCGTGCGGGTGGGCGACCTGCTGCACATCTCCGGCCAGGTCTCGCTGGACGCCGCGGGCGGCATCCGCGGGACGGTCGGCGAGGACGTCGACCTGGAGACCGCCAGGCAGGCGGCCCGGCTGTGCGGGCTCAGCCTGCTGGCCCAGATGAAGGCGGCCTGCGACGGCGACCTCGACCGCGTGGTGCGCGTGGTGAAACTGGGCGGCTTCGTCCAGGCCGGGCCCAGCTTTGTCGAGATCCCACAGGTGGTGAACGGCTGCTCCGACCTGATGGTCGAGGCGTTCGGCGACGCGGGGCGCCATGCCCGCTCCGCCGTGGGCGTCTACCGCCTGCCGATGAACTTCGCCGTCGAGGTCGATGCGGTGGTGCAGGTCCGGTGAAAGCCTTTGCGGGGCAGGGGGGCTTCGGCCAGGCCTGGGATCTGCTCTTCCATCCGCCGATCGCGCACCGGGGGCTGTGGAGCCCGCACGGCCCGCCGGAGAATTCGCTCGGGGCCTTCCAGGCTGCCTGCGCCGCCGGCTACGGCATCGAGCTGGACGTGCAGCTGTCCGCCGACGGCGAGGCGGTGGTGTTCCACGACGACAAGCTGGCCCGCATGACCGGCGCGGACGGGCGCGCGCGCGACCGCAGTGCAGCAGAGCTGGCGGACTTGCGCCTGGCCGGCTCCGACGAAAAGATTCCGACCCTGCTCGAGACTCTGGCCGTCGTCGGCCACCGGGCCATGGTCCATATCGAGCTCAAGACCCCTTACGGCGAGGTCGGGCCGCTGGAACGGCGGGTGCACGAAGTGATCGCCGACCACAACGGCCCGCTCTGCCTGATCGGCTTCAACCCCTATTCCCACGCCTGGTTCGCCGACCGTTACCCCGGGGTGCTGCGCGGCCTGGACAGCTATTCCTACGCCAAGGCGCCGCAGATGGCCGACGCCCAGCGGCGGTCATTCGCCCAGCTCGAACATGTGTCGATCGCCCGGCCGCACTTCCTGGCGCTGGGGCTCGACATGCTGCCCAGCCCGCGCGCCGCCCGGCTGCGCGCCGAGGGCATGCCGGTGATCGCCTGGACGGTGCGTGAGCCCGGGCAGTGGGAGACGGTCAAGGCTGTCTGCGACAACCTGATCTTCGAGGGCTTCGCCCCTGCCATGGACGTGGCCGCATGAGTCTGACGCCGGCGGTGAAGGTCTCCCGCCGCATCGCCGAGATCGGCCGCGAGGCCTGGGACGCCTGCGCCCGAAACCCCGAATATGACGCCAACCCCTTCATTTGTTTCGATTTTCTGGACGCTCTGGAACAGTCGAACTGCGCTGTGGAGCGCACCGGGTGGGGGCCGCAGCACCTGTCGATCGCCGACGCGGACGGGCGGGTGGCCGCGGTGATGCCGCTCTACCTGAAGTCCCACAGCCAGGGCGAATACATCTTCGACCACGCCTGGGCCGACGCCTACGAGCGGGCCGGCGGGCGCTACTATCCCAAGTTGCTGGCGGCCGCGCCGTTCACTCCAGCCACCGGCGCGCGCCTGCTGGCCCGGCCGGACGTGGACGAGGGGGAGGCGAGGCGGCTGCTGCTGGGCGGCGGCCTGACCCTGTGCGAACGCTACGAGGCCTCGGGCCTGAACCTGAATTTCCTCACCGAGTCCGAGTGGCGCTGGATGGGCGAGCAGGGCCTGGGCCAGCGCGAGGGCCAGCAGTACCACTGGCTGAACCGCGGCTACGCCGACTTCGAGGCCTTCCTGGGCGCCCTGTCGTCGGGTCGCCGCAAGACCATCCGCCGCGAGCGCCGCGATGCCCAGGCACAGGCGGAGATCGTCTGCCTCACGGGCGCGGCGATCACCGAAGAGCACTGGGACGCCTTCTTCCGCTTCTACATGGACACCGGCTCGCGCAAGTGGGGCCGGCCCTATCTGACGCGGGCCTTCTTCTCGATGCTGGGCCAACGGATGGCCGACCAGGTGCTGCTGGTGATGGCGCGGCGCCGCGGCCGCTGGATCGCCGGCGCCCTCAACCTGATCGGCGGCGACTGCCTATATGGCCGCAACTGGGGCTGCATCGAGGACGTGCCGTTCCTGCATTTCGAGGTCTGCTACTACCAGGCCATCGAATGGGCCATCGAACGCGGCCTTCCCCGCGTCGAGGCCGGCGCCCAGGGCCAGCACAAGATCGCCCGCGGCTACCTGCCCAAGCCCGTCTATTCCGCCCACTACATCGCCGACCCCATGCTGCGCGGCCCCGTCGAGCGGTTCCTGGAGCAGGAGCGCGCCGGGGTGGAGCAGGAGATGGAGTGGCTGGAGGAGGAGTATTCGCCGTTCAAGGCCGAGGGTTAGGACCGCGCCCAGGCCTGCCGCAGCAGCGCCTCCACCGACCCGTCCACTTCGGCCGGCGAGGTCAGCAGCATCTGGCCCTTCAACCGGTCGCCCCAGCTCTCGCTCCGGCCGCGCGGCTGAAGGCGCGCATCGGCGTCGGGTTCCACGGCGAAGCCCACCATGGCGTGGCCGCCCTTCACCGGCCTTATGGCGGCCAGCTGCACCTTCCGCGAGAAGGCGGTGAAGGCCTTGCGCTGGCCGCAGGTGGTGTCGGGCAGCCGGGCGACGGCGGCCTCCAGCGCCCGAAGGATCGCCTCGGAGGCCGCATCCTGCCACAGGGCGGCGCGCAGCTTGTCCGGCGCGTCCCAGCCGTCGGCGCTGGGAAAGGCCGCGGTCAGCACCTGGGCGGCCCGATTGACGCCCAGGCCATGCTGCTCGCGCAACCAGTCGACCCGGGCCCGGGGCTTGTCGTGCGGGCAGGTCCTGGCGATCGCCACCCACGCGTCGAGGGTCTTGCCGGTGTCGCGCTCCAGGCCGGCGCGCACGGACTCGAACCACTTCTGCTGTCGTGCGGTCAGCCCGGGCGACCGGTTGTAAGAGCTGCCGCTCGTTCCCATCGTTCCGCCCCCCGCGCCGATTTGCTAACCCAGGGTCCGCAGACCTCGGGAGTGCGCCATGAGCTTGGACGGGACCTACGACGACGGCAACATCTTCGCCAGGATCCTGCGCGGCGAGATGCCGGCCGCGCGCGTCTTCGAAGACGACCACGTGTACGCCTTCATGGACGTGTTCCCGCAGGCCAGGGGCCACACCCTGGTGATCCCCAAGCACTCGACGGCGCGCAACCTGCTGGACGCGGCCCCGGAGATCGTCGGGCCGCTGATGCTGGGCGTGCAGCGGGTGGCCCGCGCCGTGCGCGCGGCGCTCAATCCCGACGGCCTGGTAGTGACCCAGTTCAACGGCGCGGCGGCCGGGCAGACCGTCTTCCACCTGCATGTCCACATCATCCCGCGCTGGGAGGGCGTGGCGCTGGGGCGGCACGGCGCCGGCGGCATGGCGGACATGGCAGACCTGAAGGCCATGGCGGCGCACATCGCGGCGAAGCTCAGTTAGGCCAGTGGCCGTGCTGCAGTCGACCCGTCAAACTCATTCGTTCCTTATTTGTTCTTTTCTCGCTAGCTCAACCATGAGATGCTGGCCTGGAATCTAAGGTCAGCGTAGGCGCAAGTTCCTCGAGCAGGACGTCTTTGCGGGCTGAAATCGAAACGGCGCCGCCCGGGCTCGGGCGGCGCCGTCGAGTTTGTGGGTCCCGGTCTTTGGCTGCGCCAAAACCGGGATGACACCGTTGTTACGCGTCTAGTCGACCGCTTCGATCTCTTCCGCGGGGGCCTCGATGACCGGGGCGCCGCGTTCGCGTTCGTCGCCTTCGATCTCGAAGGCCAGCTTGGAGTCCTTCAGCACCACCTTGACGTGGCCGCCCTTGATCAGCTTGCCGAACAGGATCTCGTCGGCGAGCGGCTTCTTGATGTGCTCCTGGATCACCCGGGCCAGGGGCCGGGCGCCGTAGAGCTCGTCGAAGCCGTTCTTGGCCAGCCAGTCGGTGGCCTCGTCGGAGGTCTCGATGGTCACGTGGCGGTCCGCGAGCTGGGCCTCCAGCTGCATGACGAACTTCAGCACCACCAGCTTGATGATCTCCGGCGTCAGCGACTTGAACTGCACGATGGCGTCCAGGCGGTTGCGGAATTCCGGCGTGAACAGGCGCTTGAGCGCCTCGTCCACCTCGTCGTCCGCCTTGCCGCGTCCGAAGCCGATCGAGTTCTTCTGGGCGTCGGAGGCGCCGGCGTTGGTGGTCATGATCAGGACCACATTGCGGAAGTCGATCTTCTTGCCGTTCGAGTCGGTCAGCTGACCATGGTCCATGACCTGCAGCAGGATGTTGAAGACGTCCGGGTGGGCCTTCTCGATCTCGTCCAGCAGGACCACGGCGTGCGGATGCTGGTCGACGGCGTCGGTCAGCAGGCCGCCCTGGTCGAAGCCCACATAGCCGGGGGGCGCGCCGATCAGGCGGCTCACCGTATGGCGCTCCATGTACTCGGACATGTCGAACCGCAGGAGTTCGATGCCCAGGGTGGAGGCCAGCTGGCGGGCCGTCTCGGTCTTGCCGGTGCCGGTGGGGCCGCTGAACAGGTAACAGCCGATCGGCTTCTGGCCGTCTCGCAGGCCGGCCCGGGCCATCTTCATGGCCGAGGAGAGCTGGTCGATGGCGTCTTCCTGGCCGTAGACCGCGCGCTTCAGGTCGGTTTCCAGCTGCTTCAGCGCCTCGGTGTCGGTCTTGGAGACCGACTTCGGCGGGATGCGGGCGATCTTGGCGACGACGGCCTCGACCTCCTTCAGGCCGATGATCTTCTTGCGTTTGCCCTCGGGCAGCAGCATCTGGCCGGCGCCGGCCTCGTCAATGATGTCGATCGCCTTGTCGGGCAGCTTGCGGTCGTTGATGTACTTGGCCGACAGCTCCACCGCCGCCTTGATGGCGTCGTTGGTGTAGCGGAGCTTGTGGAACTCCTCGTAGTAGACCTTCAGGCCCTTGAGGATCTTGATGGTGTCCTCGATCGTGGGCTCGTTGATGTCGATCTTCTGGAAGCGCCGGACCAGCGCCCGGTCTTTCTCGAAGTGCTGGCGGAACTCCTTGTAGGTGGTCGAGCCCATGCAGCGCAGGGTGCCCGAGGCCAGCGCCGGCTTCAGCAGGTTTGAGGCGTCCATCGCCCCGCCCGACGTCGCGCCGGCGCCGATCACCGTGTGGATCTCGTCGATAAACAGCACCGCGTCGGGGTGGTTCTCGAGTTCCTTGACCACCTGCTTCACGCGCTCTTCGAAGTCGCCGCGGTAGCGGGTGCCGGCCAGCAGCGCGCCCATGTCGAGCGAGAAGATCGTCGACTTCGACA
>NZ_JANXWD010000049.1 GCF_025351295.1 Phenylobacterium sp. | reverse complement strand
GGGCGGCGAGGAGGAGGACGGCGAGGCGCTTCATGTCAGGCGCCGACTATATGTGGCGGCCCCGGACGCGGCTACATCGCCGTCCGCCCGGCGTCAGCGATCCGGTTAGATGAGGTTCCGGTCGCGCCGATCAGTGAAAATAGCCGCCCTCGCGCAGGTCGGTCAGAAGGTCCGGCCCCTCCGGGCTCCATCCCAGGGCGCTGCGGGTCAGGGCGCTGGAGGTCGGGTTGTCGGTGGCGATGAACATCGCCAGGAAGCCGAAATGCGCCGGCGCCTCGTCCTGGGTGAGACTCCGCACCGGGACCCCCAGCCCGGCGCCGATCGCCTCGGCGATGGCGCGCATGGGCACCCCCTCCTCGCCGACCGCGTGCAGGCGCGTTCCGGGCGCGGCGCGTTCGACGGCCCGCCGGAAGACGCGCGCCGCGTCCAGCCGGTGCACCGCCGGCCAGTGGTTCGCGCCATCGCCCACATAGGGCGACACGCCGTGCTCGCGGGCCGCCTCGATCAGCCGGGGCACGAAGCCGTGGTCGCCCGCGCCGTGCACCGTGGGCGGCAGCCGCACGACACTGCCGCGCACCCCGCGGTCGGCCGCCGCCAGCACCATCGCCTCGGACGCCGCGCGCGGGGCCTCGACGCTCAGCGGCGCGTCGCGTTCGGTGGCGGGCCGGGCGTGCTGCACCATCATGGTGCCGGACGCGATGACCAGGGGCTTGTCCGAGCCCTCCAGCGCGCAGGCCAAGGCCTCCACCGCGCGCCGGTCGGTCTCGATATTGGCCATGAACTGCGAGAAGTCGTGGATGAAGGCGGTGTGGATCACGCCCTCACAGGCGCGGGCGCCGGCGACCAGGCTATCGAGGTCGGCCAGGTCGCCGCGATGCGCCTCGACCCCCAGCCGCGCCAGGGCGGCGGCCGAATCGTCGCTGCGCGCCAGGCCGAGCACCTGGTGGCCGGCGCCGATGAGGTCCTGGACGATCGCCGACCCGATGAAGCCTGTGGCTCCGGTGACAAAGACACGCATGACAACCCAGTCCGATGGTGCGCCGCGACCACATCCGCAGCGCTGAAAGGCCTACGATAAGGGCTGTCGGGAGGACGATCTATGCTCTAGCGTCCGCACTTCCTTCGCCATCGTCCAGGAAGCCCATGGACCCGCTCTCCGACGTGCTGTCGCTGCTGAAGCCGCGCAACTACTTCGTCCGCGGGTTTGACGTGGCCGCCCCGTGGTCGATCCAGTTCGGCCGGCATGAGGGCATCAAGTGCTACGCCGTGGTGTCCGGCGAATGCTGGCTGTGCGTGGAGGGCGTTGGCGATTCGGTGCGCCTGCGGGCCGGCGACTGTCTGCTGCTGCCGAGGGGACGACCCTTTCGCCTGACCAGCGATCCGGCGCTGACGCCGATGGACGCCGAGGCGATGATCTCGAGCAGCGGCAACGGCGCCATCGCCGCGTTCAACGGCGGCGGCGACTGCTTCGGGATCGGCGGCTGGTTCGCCTTCGCCGGCCCCTATGCCGGCATCCTGCTGGGCGTGTTGCCGCCCATCGTCCATATCCGCAAGGACACCGACCGGGCGGCCCTGCGCTGGGCGCTGGAGCAGATGATGCAGGAGCTGCGCGAGCCGCTGCCGGGCGGCGATCTGGTGGCGCAGCATCTGGCCCACATGGTGCTGGTGCAGGCGCTGCGCCTGCATCTGGCGGAGGGCTCCAGCGGCGGCGTCGGATGGCTGTTCGCCCTGGCGGACCCGCAGATGAGCGCGGCGATCAACGCCATGCACCAGGAGCCGGCCCTTCGCTGGACCTTGCAGATGCTGGCGGGGCGCGCCGGCATGTCCCGATCCAGCTTCGCGCAGAAATTCAAGGCGACGGTGGGGGCTTCGCCCATGGACTACCTGACCCGCTGGCGTATGCTGCTGGCCGGAGACCGGCTGGAGAATTCCGGCGATCCGATTTCCGCCATCGCCCTGTCGCTGGGCTACGAGTCCGAAAGCGCTTTCAGCACCGCCTTCAAGCGGGTGATGGACGTGTCGCCCCGGACCTACGCACGCCGCCGAAATCCCGCGGCCCCCTCACAGGGCGAGCGGAAGTCTCTCCACGTTTCAGACGGAAGGACGGAGCTTCCGACCGTCAGGCGGAAGGTCGGGAGCGGCCGTTGAGGCCAATCACCCCCGGCCGCCGACCCCGTCGCCGTCGGGCAGCCGCAGCCGGTAGACGCCTTTGAAATCGTCGGGATCGGCCGGCTTGTTGTGGCGCAGGATCACCACCCGGCCCTGGCGGGCAAGGCCGCGGGCGACGGCGCGGACGTGGCCCAGCGTGCGGCGCCAGCTCTCCGGCTCGACGGCGCGGGCGATATCCTCCGGCGACACCGACTTGCCGGGCGCGGCCTTGGCCAGCAGGTCGAAGATGGCGGTCTCGACAGCTTCGCTCATGCTCGGATGATCCTGACGTCGTAGCGCTCAAACTGGCGATCGTGGGTGATCAGAGGGATATCCTCAACCTGGGCCTGAGCGACAAGCAAGCGGTCGAACCCTGAGGCGCCCGGCCGCGCGCTTGATCGCGATTTCCCAGAGGGTCGCGACACTGACGACCCTTTCGGTCTCAGGAGAGCTCAAGACTTTCACGGCCGCGCTTCCCAGCAACTCGGGTTCGAACAGGCTCCAAAGCACAACATGGGTATCCAGAAGGACCCTCAAGTCTCTGGATCGTCCTTCGGGAAGATCTCGCTCTCATCGAACAGGCGCGCGATCTCGTCGTCATACGCGTCGAAGTCCGGCGAGATCCAGATCTGGCCCTTCATCGATCGCATCCAGGCCGGCAGCCCGTCCGGCCGACGCGGTTCATCGACAGACACCACCGCCTCCACCGGGGTCAACCGCACCGCCGGCTTACCGTCGCGGGCGATCACGACCTCTTCCCCGGCTTCCGCCTGCGCGATGAGCTTGGAAAGGTTGGTCTTGGCCAAGTGGATATTGGCGATGACCATGGTTAGCTAACTTAGCTTAGCTAACCTGGAATTTCCACCTCAGCCGCCCCGCTTCAGGGTCTCGCGGGCGATGATCACCTGCTGGATCTGGCTAGTGCCCTCGTAGATCCGGAAGATGCGGACATCGCGGTAGAAGCGCTCGATTCCGTATTCGGCGATGTAGCCGGCGCCGCCGAAGATCTGCACCGCCTTGTCGCCCACCCGGCCCACCATCTCGGAGGCGAAGTACTTGGCCGCCGCGCCCTCCATGGTGACGTTCTGGCCCAGGTCGCGCTTGCGGGCGGTCTCCAGGGTCAGGGCCCGTGCCGCCAGCGCCTCGGTCTTGCAGTCCGCGAGCATGCCCTGGACCAGCTGGAAGCCGCTCAGCGGCTGGCCGAACTGCTTGCGCTCGGTGGCGTAGGCCACGCAGTCGGCGATCAACCGCTCGGCGACGCCGACGCAGAGGGCGGAGATATGCAGGCGGCCCTTGTCGAGCACCCGCATGGCGACCTTGAAGCCCTCACCCTCCTGGCCGATGCGGTTCTCCACCGGCACGCGGACGTTGTCAAACATGACGTCGCAGACGTGGGCCCCCTGCTGGCCCATCTTCTTCTCGGGCTTGCCGACGCTGACGCCAGGCAGGTCGCGCGGGACCAGGAAGGCCGAGACCCCGCCGCCGCCTTTGATCTCCGGATTGCTCCGCGCCATCACCGTGAACAGGTCGGCCGTGTTGGCGTTGGTGATGTAACGCTTGGACCCGTTCAGGACGTAGTGGTCCCTGTCCCGGATGGCGCGGGTCTGCACCGCGGCGCTGTCGGAGCCGGCCTCCGGCTCGGTCAGCGCGAAGGAGGTGATGATCTCGCCGGACGCGATGCCGGGCAGGTACTTTGCCTTCTGGGCCTCGGTGCCGAACATCACCAGCGCCTGGGAGCCGATCCCGACGTTGGTGCCGAAGGTGGAGCGGAACGCCGGGCTGGTGCGGCCGAGTTCGATCACCACCAGGCACTCGTCCTCCATGGAGAGTTCCAGGCCGCCGTAAGCTTCGGGAATCGACAGGCCGAACAGGCCCAGCGCCTTCATCTCGTCGATGAGGTCCTGGGGCATGGCGTCGTCCTCGGCCACCTTGGCCTCGAGCGGGCGCAGGCGTTCGGTGACGAAGCGGCGGACGGTGTCGATCAGCTGGTCGCGGGTCTCGGCGTCGAGCGCCATCGGGCGGTCCTCTAGGGCTTGCAGGTTGTCTTGATGGGGACCGAGCGCAGCTTCTTGCCGGAGCTGTCGTATTCCTCCCGCCAGGTCTGGACGCCGATGTTCGGGCGCGAGGTGCAGCCCTGGACCGGCTTCAGGTGCTTGCGCTTGGCCCAGGCGGGCACGCCGTTGGCGTCGACCGCGTTCTCGATGTTGGCCGGCTTGACCGCGAGCGCCGCGGCGTCTGGCGGGGGGGTGTGGGCCGCAGGGGTTTCGGGGGCGGCGAGCAGCAGGGCCGCGAGAAGCGCGATCATCGATTCAGACCTTTGCCAAGGCCCCAAACTAGGGTTTGAAGCGGCGCGGGGCAAACCCTTCGCACGAGTTTCGAGGGACCGATGGACGGCGGCGTCACCGAGAACACCTATATCTCGAAGCTCATCACCGTGCAGGAGGGCGAGTGGGCCGGCTGGTCCTGCTATCCCGGCGGCGACCCCTACGAGGACCTGGCGGGGCCTTTCTACTATCGGGTCGGCGACGACGGGCGCGCGGTGTGCGCGTTCCGGGCCGAGTACAAGCACCTGAACGGCGGCGGCTTCCTGCATGGCGGCTGCGTGATGACCTTCGCCGACTTCGCCCTGTTCGTGATCGCCCGCGACGTGATCGACGGCAGCCGCACCGTCACCGCCACCTTCAACGGCGAACTGGTGGGCACGGCGCACGAAGGCGACCTGGTGGAATGCACGGGCGAGGTGGTGAAGGCAGGCCGCAGCATGGTGTTCGTGCGCGGGATCATCACCTCCAAGGGCGAGCCGGTGATGAGCTTCTCCTCGGTGCTGAAGAAGATGGGATCGCGCAGCTAGCGGCCATTGCGCCGGCGCCGACTGGACAGGGGCCGCAAGCGGCCCCAGCTATTGGCGATAAGAAAACGCCCGGGAGAGCGCCCATGATCGAAGCGGCCTGCCATTGCGGCGCCGCGCGCCTGACGGCGCCGGCCGCGCCGACCGAGGTCTCGGAGTGCAACTGCTCGATCTGCCGCCGGCTGGGCGCGCGCTGGGCCTACTACAGCCCGCGGGACGTCACGCTGCCGGACGGCCGGCGGACCGAACCCTATGTCTGGGGCGACCGGATGCTGGCGTTCCACCGCTGCCGCACCTGCGGCGTGGTCACTCACTGGCAGAGCCTGGACGGGACCCGGGACCGGATGGCGATCAATGCGCGGCTGGTGGACGGGCTGGACTGGGACCACATCCGGATCCGGCCGTTCGACGGGGCCAACACCTGGCGCTACCTGGACGAAGACTAGGTGCTGCTCTCGGTCCTGGACCTGTCGCCGGTGACCGGCGGGGCCACCCAGGCCCAGGCGGTGCGCGAGACCATCGAGGTGGCCAAGGCCGCCGAGCGGCTGGGCTATCACCGCTTCTGGATGGCCGAGCACCACAATATCCAGGGCCTGGGCTCGCCGAATCCGGAGATTCTGATCGCCGCGATCAGCCAGCAGACAAGCCGCATCCGGCTGGGCTCCGGCGGGGTGATGCTGGTCAACTATTCGCCGCTCAAGGTGGCGGAGACCTTCATGGAGCTGGAGGCGCTGGCGCCAGGGCGGATCGACCTGGGCCTGGGCCGCGCGCTGGGGGCCGACGCGCGGACCGGCGGGGCGTTGCGCTCGGTCGGGTCCGACGCCTTTCCGCAGTATTTCCAGCTGCTGACCACCTGGCTGCTGGACGCCAGCGGCGCGGTCCCGATGCCCGACGGCCACCCGATCCACGACATCAAGGCCAACCCGTCCGGTCCCTCCCACCCGGACGTGTTCGTGCTGTGCACCTCGGAGGAGAGCGCCACCTTCGCGGGCATGATGGGCGTGGGCATGGTGTTCGCGGAATTCATCGCCCGCAGCGAGGCCGGGCCGGCGGTGGCCGCCTATCGCCGGACCTTTCAGCCCTCGGCGTTCCGGACCGAGCCCTGGGCCGGGACGGCGGTGGTGGCCTATGCGGCGCAGACGATGGAGCAGGCCTGGCGGGAGGATGCGCCGCGGCGGGCGGGCACGGTCTCGATGCTGTCCGGCCGGCGCCGGCGGTTTCCGGACGCCGCGGAGGCCGAGGCCTTCCTGGCCGAATGGAAGGGCACGCCGCTGCTCGCCGAGGTGGAGGGCCGCACCCTGGCGGGCGACGCCGGCTTCATCCGCGAAAAGCTGGCGGCCAAGGCTGCCTCGGCCGGAGCCGATGAGGTATTCGTCATGGCCACTGGGCCGTCGCTGGCGACGCGCATCGCCTCGCTGGAGCTGATCAAGCCGCCATGAGACCCGCCCTCGCCGTGATCTGCCTGACGCTGTTCGCCGCGCCCGCCTGGGCAAAGACCGGGCCCTTCAAGCCCTGGATCGACGGGACGGCGGCGTCGGAGCCTACCACCCAGACCCAGCGCTACGACCGCGACACCTATGTGATCCGCCAGTCGGTGAAGACCAATTTCGAGGCCCCGTTCCTGTACCTGCTGTTCGGCAGGGACCGGGCCCTGCTGCTGGATAGCGGCGCCGGCGGCACGCCGATCCGCCCGGCGGTGGACGCCGCCATCGCCCAGTGGCTGGCCGAGCATCACCGCGCCTCGATCCCGCTGATCGTCGCCCACACCCACGGCCACGGCGACCACCACATGGGCGACGACGAATTCCAGGCGCGGCCGGATACCACCGTGGTGGGCCTGAAGCCGGAGGAGGTGGCGGCCTTCTTCAGGATCGCCGACTGGCCGCTTCAGGTGGTCGGCTTCGACCTGGGCGGGCGGACCCTGCAGGTGATCCCCGCGCCAGGGCACCAGCCGGCGCACATCATGATCTGGGACCCGCGCACCCGCTGGCTACTGAGCGGCGACACCCTCTATCCCGGCCGGCTGTATGTGCCGGTCAACCGCTTCGGCGACTTCCGCGACAGCCTCGACCGGGTCGCGGCCTTTACCGCCAGCCACCGCGTCAGCCGGGTGATGGGCGCCCACATCGAGATGACCCGCCAGCCCGGCAAGGACCTGCCCGACGCGGTCCTGGTCCATGCCGACGAGCACGTCCTGGAACTGCCCTACGCCGACCTTCTGGAGCTGCAGGCGGCGGTCCACGCCATGGGCGACAAGGCGGCCCGCGACGTCCATCCGGACTTCATCGTGACGCCGATCCCCCCGAGGTAGGGGGAAACCCCTCGCCCGGTGAGGGAATCCGCTCGCTCGATTCGCAGAACCGGCCATATTGCGGCGTCCCTCCGCGGGGGTGGAACGGATAGAGCCGGGTTTTGCGCGCCCCGGCGGCCCACAAGACGGGCCAGAGGACATTGCGGCCAATGCCGACGCTCGCGTTTGAGACCACGACCTATCGTTCGCTGGACGTCCGTGCGGGCACGTTGCTGGTGCAGCTGGACCCCGACGCCTCCGACACGACGCTGAACCAGGCGCTGCTGGGCGTCGGCCATTTCGCAGGCGACGCGGGGCCGGGCGGGCTGCAGACCCTGGTGCTGGATCCCGGCCAGTCGCTGGAGCACGCGCTCAGCCTGATCTCGCAGCTGCCGGGCGTGCGCACCGCCGAGCCGGACTACGTCTACCACGCCCTGGACGACCTCACCGGCAGCGGCGCCAGCAACGGCAATGTCAACGCCGGCACGGACGAGACCGGCTTCGACGTCAGCAACGACCCTGGCGTCACCGGCGGCCAGGCCTGGGGCATGTACGGCGACACCACGACCCGGGTGAACGCCTTCGGCAGCCAGGCCGGCGAGGCCTGGACGGCCGGCTACACGGGCTCGACCAAGGTGGCCGTGGGCCTGGTGGACACCGGCGTGGACTACACCGCGCCCGACCTCTACCTGAATATCTGGCTCAACCAGAACGAGATTCCGGTCGCCTTCAAGGCCAATCTGACCGACGTAGACGGCGACGGCCGGATCACCTTCCGCGACCTGAACGCCGCCGCCAACGCGGCCTATGTCACCGACGTGAACGGCAACGGCCGGATCGACGCCGGCGATCTGCTGCACGACAACCGCTGGTCGGACGGGGTCGACCAGGACAACAACGGCCTGACCGACGACCTGATCGGCTGGGACTTCCTCAACAACGACAACGACCCGATGGACGACGTCGGCCACGGCACGCACGTGGCGGGGATCATCGCCGCGCAGGGCGGCAACGGCATCGGCGTCGCCGGGGTCACCTGGTCCACCCAGCTGATCGTGGCCAAGTTCCTGGGCCCGGACGGCGGCTTCAGCTCGGACGCGGCGAGCGCGCTGGACTATGTCACCGCCGCTTCGACCGCCGCCGGCGCCATCAACGTGGTGGCGACAAACAACAGCTGGGGCGGCACGGCGGCGTCCTTCGCCGTCAGCGCCGCCATCGGCCGCGGCGCGACCGCCGATATCCTGTTCGTGGCCGCGGCCGGTAACGGCGGCGCCGACCAGATCGGGGACAACAACGACAGCACGCCGACCTATCCGGCCAGCTACGACACCCTGGGCGCGGCGGGCTACGACGCGGTGATCTCGGTGGCGTCGATCACCAGCACCGGCGGCCTGTCCTCGTTCTCCAACTATGGCGTGGCCAGCGTCGACCTGGGCGCCCCCGGCTCGACGATCTACTCGACCCTTCCGGGCGGCCTCTACGGCAACATGAGCGGCACCTCGATGGCGACGCCGTTCGTCACCGGGGCCATCGCGCTCTATGCGGCGGCCGTCCCCGGCGCCTCGGCGGCGCAGATCCGCGCCGACCTGCTGGCCTCGACGATCCCCACCGCCTCCCTGGCCGGCAAGACCGTGACCGGCGGGCGGCTGGACGTCTCCAGCTTCGTCTACCGCGGCTCGCCCGGCGGGGTGACCGACACCGGCACAGCCGCCAACGACACCTTCTCGCTCACCTCCGCGCCCGCCGGCCAGTCCAAGGCCAGCGTGTTCAACGACACCCTCGTGGCCATGGATGGCGCCGACAAGCTGGACGGCGGTCCCGGCGCGGACCGCATGGTCGGCGGGCCGGGCAACGACACCTACACGGTCGAGAACCCGGGCGACGTGGTGGTCGAGCAGCCGAACGAGGGCGTCGACCTGGTCAACAGCTCGATCAGCTATCTGCTGGGGCCCAACCTCGAGAAGCTGACGCTGACCGGGACCGCGGCCATCAACGGCACGGGCAACGAGCTGGCCAACACCATCACCGGGAACGCCGGCGCCAATGTGCTGACCGGGGCCGACGGCGACGACATCCTGACCGGCGGCGCGGGGACCGACACCCTCATCGGCGGCATCGGCAACGACTGGCTGACCGGCGGGACCGAAGCCGATACCATGACCGGCGGCCCTGGCGACGACACCTACGACGTCGACAACGCCGGCGACCTGGTGGTCGAACTGCCGGGCGAAGGCAACGACCTGGTCAACAGCTCGATCAGCTATGTCCTGGGCCCCAACTTCGAGAAGCTGACGCTGACCGGGACCGCGGCCATCAACGGCACGGGCAACGAGCTGGCCAACACCATCACCGGAAACACCGGCGCCAATGTGCTGACCGGGGCCGACGGCGACGATATCCTGACCGGCGGCGCGGGGACCGACACCCTCATCGGCGGCATCGGTAACGACAGGCTGACCGGCGGGACCGAGGCCGATACCATGACCGGCGGCCCCGGCGACGACACCTATGACGTCGACGACGCCGGCGACCTGGTGGTCGAACTGCCGGGCGAAGGCAACGATCTGGTCAACGCCTCGGTCAGCTACACGCTCGCGCCCAATGTGGAGCGGCTGACCCTGACCGGGACGGCGTCGATCGACGCCACCGGCAACGGCCTGGACAACGCCATCACCGGCAACACCGGCGACAATGTGCTGAGCGGCCTGGACGGCGCCGATACCCTGACCGGCGGGACGGGGAACGACACCCTGCTGGGCGGGATCGGCGACGACAAGCTGACCGGCGGCCTGGGCGCCGATCGCATGGACGGCGGCGCCGGCAACGACACCTTCTACGTGGACGACCCCGGCGACGTGGTGGTCGAGGCGCCGGGCGAGGGCAACGACCTGGTCTCCAGCGCCGTGAGCTTCACGCTCTCGGCCAACGTGGAACGGCTGACCCTGACCGGCGCGCTGGCGATCGATGGGACGGGCAACGCGCTGGCCAATTCGATCACCGGCAACGCAGCCGCCAATCTGCTGATGGGCGCGGATGGGGCCGACACCCTTAGCGGGGGCGCCGGCGACGACACCCTCGACGGCGGGGCGGGTATCGACCGGCTGACCGGCGGGGCGGGCGCCGACCGCTTCGTGTTCCAGACCGGCCAGGCGGCCGGGGACGTGGTGCTCGACTTCGCGCTCGGCGACCACCTTGAGCTGCACGGCTATGGCGCCGGCTCGACCCTGACCAAGGTGGTGGGGAGCCTGACGAACTGGACGGTCACCGACGGGGTCACCCACGCGACCGAGATCATCACCCTGGCGAACAAATACGCCCTGGCGGCCGGCGACTACATCTTCACCTAGGGCCGCGGCGCGGCGCGCGCGGTCACGCGGCGGGACGCTGCGGCATGCCGGCCTTGGCGGCGGGGCGCTCACGCATCGCCTGGGCCCAGCGGACCACGTGGATCAGGTCCTCGGGCGGACGGAACTTGATCATCCGGCCGAAGTCGATGCCGACGAAGGCGACGATGTCAGCGATGGTCAGCCGCCCGGCCGCCAGCCAATCGCCCTCGGCCAGCCGTCGGTCCAGCACCTTCAGCGCCCGCGTGCCGGTCTCGATATTGTGCCGGCCCACGGTCGGCTCCTGCTGCTCCAGGGCGGCCATGCCGGGGTGGGTGTGGCGCACGCCGATCATCAGCGGGGTGGCGACCATCAGCTCGGCGCGGCGCATCCACATCTCGATCACCGCGGTCTCCTGCGGCGTGCGGCCGAACAGGTTGGGCTCGGGATAGACGCTTTCGAGATAGCGGCAGATGGCGATGGATTCGGTGATGCAGGTCCCGTCGTCCAGCTCCAGCATCGGCACGTTGGCGAGGCCCGCCTTGCGCAGGTATTCCGGGGTCTTGTGCTGGCCCTCGATGATGTTGAGCGTCACCACCTCGACGTCGGCGATCGCCTTCTCCGCCATGAACCAGCGCACCCGGCGCGGGTTCGGCGCGAGCGGGGTGTCGTAGAGTTTCATGGGCGGAGCTCCCTATCGGCGGCCGCTACGGTAGCGCCCGTCCCTGCCCTTGAGGCAAGTGGCACACGGGGTCATGTCCCCCCTGACTCCGTACCCAATACCGCTCATCCCGGCGAAGGCCGGGATGAGCGGGTGTTGTTGTCTATGGTTTTGAAATTTCAAAGGTCTGATTGAGACTGGTTGCTAGCCGTTCCCGAACAGGCCGGCCGGCAGCAGGCCGACGATGGAGGCGGTCAGGCAGGTGGCCAGGAAGCCGGCCATCATCGCCTTCCAGACCATGCCGACGATCTCGTTGCGCCGCTCGGGCACCAGGACCGAGAAGCCGGCCAGGTTGATGCCCACCGAGGCGACGTTGGCGAAGCCGCATAGCGCATAGGTCATCAGGATGCGGGTACGCGGGTCGATGGCCGTCACCGGGATCGCACCCATCTTGATGAAGGCGGTGAACTCGGTCAGCACCAGCTTCACGCCCAGCAGGGAGCCGGCGGTGGGCGCGTCCTTCCAGGGCACGCCGATGGCCCAGGCGAGGGGGGCGAAGACGATGCCCAGGCCGCGCTCGACGGTCAGCGGCGCGCCGCCGACGTCGCCGGGGATGCCCAGGATCTTGTTCAGCATGGCGACCAGGGCCACGAACACGATCAGGGTGGCGCCCACGTTCAGCACGATCTGCAGGCCGTCGGTGGTGCCCTTGATCAGGGCGTCGATTGAGCTGTCGTACTTCTTCGCGGCCAGCGGGTCGTAGGTCTGCACCTGCTCGATGGCGGCGTCGCGCGGCACGATGATCCGGGCCAGCAGCACGCCGGCCGGCGCCGAGACGATGGAGGCGGTCAGCACGTGGGCCGCCGCGTTGGGCAGTACGTCCTTCAGGATGGTCGCATAGGCCACCATGGTGGAGCCGGAGACGCAGGCCATGCCGACCGCGATCAGCATGAACAGCTCGGAGCGCGACAGGCTGGGCAGGTAGCTGCGGATGAAGATCGGGCCTTCGACCTGGCCCATGAACACGGTGGCGGCGGTGGCGAGCGCGGGGGGCCCGCGCAGGCCCATGGTCTTCTCGAACACCACGCCGAACGCCTGGGTGATCCAGACCAGGATCTTCCAGTGCCAGAGCAGCGCCGCCAGCGCACAGACCACCAGGATCACCGGCAGCACCCGGAAGGCGAACACGAACAGCGAGCCGGGGTCGGTCAGCGTGTACGGCTGGTTGGGCGTGCCGGCCAGGAAGCCGAACACGAACGCCACGCCGGCCTGGGTGGAGCTGGCCAGGCCGTCGACCGCGATGCCCACGTGCAGCAGCGCGTCGCGCAGCGGCGGCACGCCGAACAGGGCCAGCACCAGGATCATCTGGGTCAGGATCGCCCCGATGGCGAGTTTCCACGGAAACCGCCGCCGATTCTCCGACACCGCCCAGCAGGCCAGCAGCACCACGGCCACCCCGACCAGGCTCTGGGCGTTCTGCAAACTGAACATGCATCCCCCGACGCGCCGCCGAGTCACCGGCCTGGACGCAATTAAGGGCCCCAGTTGATCGGCAAGCGCAAGGCGCGGCGGCACAGGGTCGCTTCCGCGTCCAGATCCTGCGCGGGGATGAGCGGCATTGAAGCTGTCGCTAGGCCGAGGTGGAGATCAGGCTGCCGGCGCGGTAGGGCGTGGCCGCCGGGCTGGCGGGCGCGGCGGCGGCCGGGGCGGCGCCGCTCACCAGCTTCCGGGCTTCCGGGGACAGGTCGACACGGTCCTTGGCGCGGTCGCCACCGAACAGCTGCAGCACGGACTGGGTCCAGCCGGTGGAGTTGTTGTCGCGGCGCAGCGACAGCTTGAGGGCGGCGGCGAACTGCGCGTCGCCGGACTTCCGGACCGCCGCGGCGTGGTCGAGCATGCCGTTGGCGCCGACCACGCCGGCGTCCTGCATGTAGTTGACCATCTTCAGCTGGGCGGCGGTGTTGTCGCGCCAGGCCTGGACGTCGGCGAACGGCGCGGCGCCGGTCCGGTCGGCCGCGCCCAGGGTGGCGCGGAAGAGCAGGTTCTGGTCCGCGGCCGACAGG
>NZ_JANXWD010000040.1 GCF_025351295.1 Phenylobacterium sp. | reverse complement strand
CTCTTCGCCCTATTTCTCGATCAGACGCACTGGAACGAAACCCGCCCGCCGGAGCAACAGGTTGAGTTGCTCCCCAACGATCTGGACTTCGACGTTCAGCTCCGGCTCGCCGGATTGGATCGCAAGGACAAGGCCGCCTAGGTCTTCTTCCACCGGGCTTGAGCGGCAACCGACGCGATCTCTGAGCGCTGCTTTGGCGTAAGGCTCTTTGCCCTGGCCGGGCCGCCCTTGGCGCCAGCCGCCTTAGCGCGTCTGACGGGCATCGGCAATTCCGGCGCCTGTTCCCCTTGGCCGGTCGAGAGGTCCACGATGAACTTCGCCAGCTGGTTCGGATCGCGCGGGCGCTTGGGCGTCTTGCTCATGCCCTCAGGTTACCGCCGATCCCCCCGCGCGCGAACGGCCATTTTCAAACTGACCCACTACCCTTGGCCGCAGTCGAATTGGCCGGGGTGAGGCGGTTGGGTCGGGGGTGTGCTCCTGGAGGACCAGATGAGCGAGCCAAGGCGTGATTTCGAACGGCCAGAGCCCACTGCAGCGGCGCCGGTGCTCCGGCCTCGCATGCTGCTGGCGGGGTCGGCAGGTCCGGCGCCTGCGCGACGCAGCCTCTTGAGCCTCGGCCTTGCGGCCATCGGGCCGCGCCGAGCCTCTGGTCTGGCAGGCCATCGCGCTCGGCAGAAGCGGACGACGAACGATTTCGCGGCGGCGCGTTGAGGACAGGGTTCCTCTGTGTCGTCTGTGAAACATGCGGATCGGATTCCTCTTCAACCACGACCAGGTCCACCAGGTCGCCCACAGCCTGCCGATCGCGCTGGCCATGGCGCGGAGCGGGGTCGACGCGGAGATCGTGGTGGCGACCACCAACGCGCGGCTGAGCGCCGAGGTGATCCGGCTGGGCGACGGCCTGATCGGCCCGGCGATCCGGCTGGTCGAACTGGGCCTGAAGCGCCGCGCCAGCCGCCTGGCCAAGCGCGCGCTGGAGGCGGTGCTGCCCGCCGCCAAGCTGCTGGTCTATGGCGACAACCTCGACTTCTTCCGGTCGCTGGACGTGCTGGTGGTGGCGGAGAAGACCTCGCTGATCCTGAAGACCCAGCACGGCCTGAACGATCTGAAGATCGTCCACACCCGCCACGGCGCCGGCGACCGCGCCATCGGCTTCGACCCGGCCAGCGGCGGCTTCGACCATGTGCTGGTCTCCGGCCCGAAGATCCGCGACCGGCTGATCGGCGAGGCGGGGGTGGATCCCGCGACCATCTCGGTGGTCGGCTATCCCAAGTTCGACCTGCCGCCGGAACCCCAGGCCGTCCCGCCTCCCGCCGCCGACGGCCGGCCGGTGGTGCTCTACAACCCCCACGTCTCGCCGCATCTTTCGTCGTGGTTCACCGCCGGGCGGCAGGTGCTGGACTGGTTCCTGGAGCACGACGACCACCATCTGATCTTCGCCCCCCACGTGATGCTGTTCGAGCGGCCCTTCGTGCTGGCCATCGACCGGTGGCGGCTGGACCGGCCGGGCCGGATCGCCGAGCGCTACCTGCGGGCCCCCAACATCCACGTCGACCTGGGCAGCCGCGCCTCGACGACCATGGCCTATACCGACCGCGCCGACATCTACCTCGGCGACGCCAGCAGCCAGGTCTATGAGTTCCTGGCGCGGCCCCGGCCCTGCGTGTTCCTCAATCCCCATCGGCTGGCCTGGCGGGGCGACGCGAACTTCGCCCACTGGCAGGCGGGCCCGGTCATCGAGACGGTGGGCGAGCTGGGCGCCGCCCTGCGCACGGCTTGGACGGAGCACGCCACGATCTTCCGGCCGATCCAGCAGGCCATGTTCGATCACAGCTTCGACCTGACGGACGAGCCCTCGTCGGTGCGCGCCGGCCGTGCGCTGGCCGCCTTCGCGGGCCTGGCCGCCCCGGGCCTGGCGTCCCCCGTCCCCGACCTGCCGGTGGCGGCCCATGCCTGACGCGGTTGATCGCCGGCCCCGGCGCCCTATCTCCCGCCCTGTCGGCCGACGGTCGGCCGGCGACCCCAGCGTGACCTGATGCGCATCGCCTATGTCATCAACTCGGTCGAAGGCGGCGGCGCGGCGCTGCCAGTGCCGGCCGTCACCCGCGTGCTCGCCGATAACGGCGCGACGGTCGAGGTTTTCGCCCTGACCCGGCGCGACGGCCGGGCGGTCGCCGCCATGCGCGAGGCCGGCCTGCGGGTATACATCCGCGAGGGCGGGGAGAAGGATCATCTGGCCGCCGTCCGCTGGCTGGACCGTGAACTGGCCGCGTGGCGCCCGGACCTGATCTGGACCTCGCTTACCCGGGCGACGCTGCTGGGACAGCTGGTGGGCCACCGCCGTGGCGCGCCGGTGGTGAGCTGGCAGCACGCGGCTTTCCTGAAGCCCGCCAACCGGCTGCTGCTGCGCGCTACCCAAGGCCTCTCGGCCCTGTGGATCGGCGATTCCCACAGCGTGGCCGCCCTGACCGGCGCGCGCCTGGACGTGCCGCCGGAGCGGCTGGCGGTGTGGCCGCTGTTTGCCGCAGACCCCGACGCGCCCCAGGCCCGTCCGTGGCGGCCCGGAGAGATCCTGCGGCTGGGCGCGCTGGGGCGCCTGCATCCGGTCAAGGGCTACGATGTGCTGGTCGCCGCGCTGGCCCGGCTCCACGCGGGCGGCTTCTGTCCGCAGGTCCCGTTCGAGGTGTCGATCGCCGGCGCCGGCGACCAGCAGGCGCCGCTGGAGGCCGCTCTCGCCGAGGCGGGCCTGGCCAATGTCCGCTTCACCGGCTTCACCGAGCGGCCGCGCGACTACCTGGCCGGCCTGCACCTCTATCTGCAGCCCTCGCGCTCGGAAGGCCTCTGCATCGCGGCGCATGAGGCGATGCAGGCCGGCCTGCCGACCCTCGTCTCCGCGGTCGGCGAGCTCCCCTACAGCGTCCGCGACGGCGAGACCGGGCTGGTCGTCCCGCCCGGCGATCCGGACGCCCTGGCCCAGGCCCTGGTGTGGCTGCTCTCCCACCCCGACCGGCTGGCCGCGATGGGCGCCGCCGGCCGCGCGCGGGTGCTGGAGCGCTTCGGGCGCGCGGCCTTCGCTGCGGCCGGCGCCCAAGTCATGGCCCGGCTGCCGGTCACCCCCGCCAGCGGCCCAGAAACCGTCCCGCGTCGATCGCCAGCCCGCCAAACGAGCGGTCAATCCGCTTGATGTCGATCAGCGTGACCTCGCCGCAGGCCGACAGGGTGTGCAGCCCGTCCCGATAACGTCCCGCCGAGGCCGGCGCCAGGATCGGTGCGCCGGCCTCCGCCTCGAACCGGTCCGGCGTCAGGGCCAGGATCCGCAGCAGCCGCACGGCGCCGCCATAGGTGGCCGAACAGTCCTGCACCGGCAGCACCGGCGCGCCGTCGTGGACGAACACCGCGCCGCCCGGCCGGCTGCTGGACCGGTCCACCCGCACCGGATTGCCGGGATGGGTCCGCCAGGGCCCGGTGAGGCTGTCCGCCCAGGCCAGGTGCAGGCGCCCCTGCTTGGCCGGCTGGGGCCCGTCCGGCGAATAGGCCATCCACCACAGGCCCTCGTGCCGGAACAGGGTCGGGTCGATGGCCGGCGTGTCCAGCGTCAGCCGCGCGGCCGCCTCCCACCGGTCCGGGAACGCCGCGGCCCGATAGAGCGTGAGCGCCCCCGACCGATGCGCCTCCGGCGCCATCCAGACGGCCCCGTCCGCCTCGAACACGAAGGGATAGGACAGGTGCCACGCCTCGCGCAGCACCGTCCGCCGCCCCACCGTCGCCCCGTCCGCGCCGAGGTCGATCAGCTCGATGACGCCGCGCCGGGTCCGATAGTCATAAGCCTCGGCGAACAGATGCAGCCGCCCGTCCCGCCAGATCCCGAACGGGTCGGCGAGAAACGTGAACGCCGGCGTCTCCGGCAGCCAGCGGACCGGGAAGCCGTCCAGGCCGCCAGCCTCAGCAACCGCCGCGATGGGCGCTTCGACGATTCCCAGCCGCCAGATGTCCGTTCGCCGCGCCATGTCATCTGACCTATCGGCGACCGCGGACAGGCTCAACCCGCGCAATGATCTCCGCGCCCACGCTGGCGCTTGGCCACAAAACCTGGATACCA
>NZ_JANXWD010000029.1 GCF_025351295.1 Phenylobacterium sp. | reverse complement strand
CGTCCGCCTCGATTGGATCACCCACGATCGCTTCGACATCCAGTGGCATCGCCATACCGGCGCCTGGTACCGCCTCCACCGCGGCCAATCCCTCGCACAGGCCCTGAAGACCATCGAAACCGACGGAATCTTGCATCCGCATTAACGTCGAGCGCCGCCGCGGCCTTCACCGGATGGGTACTAAGCGGGCTGGATTCGAACTTCTCTCTACGGTCGGAGAATTCGAACAGGGGCACTCCGGGCCTGACGGGCAGAGAATGGGACCCTAGAAAGCACCGCCAACGGCCTCAAATGGGGCCAGAGAACGCGGAGTTACCATCGCGAATCCACGCCAACCGCCCGGAATGTCGGGGGTTTCCCGACTTCCGAAAAGTTGAATGAAGACAACTAGTTATGGCTGGCGGAGAGGGTGGGATTCGAACCCACGATACCCTTTCGAGTACGCCGCATTTCGAGTGCGGTACTTTCAACCACTCAGCCACCTCTCCAGAGCCGGCGCAGATCCTCCGAAAAGGGCCTACCGAGCGAGCGGCGGAACCTACTCATCCGACCCTCTCGGTGCAAGGGGCAGTTCGCCGCGGAGTTTCAGCACGGATACGGCGCCATCTGGGTGCAGCGGAAGACGGCAATGGCCTGGCCGGCGGCCACGACCTCCCATTCGGGGTCGAGGTCGAGGTCGCCGGGCCAAGCCCCACCCTTGCCTGCCCGCGCGAGCGGGGACAGTGGGGCAAGACGAGCAGGGGCGAACCCGCCGGCGCCTGTTGGGAGATGGCCGATGTCCGAAGACCCGAGCTCGCCCGTGATGATCTGTTCGGGGCCAAGCTGGCCCAGCACGCGGCCCGCCAGCCCGACGCCCCGGCGGTGAGCTGCGGGGCCGACACGGTCGGCTACGCCCAGCTGCACCGCCGTTCGAACCGGGTCGCCCGCGGCCTGGCCGCCAGGGGGGTGAAGGCCGGCGACCTGGTCACCGTGGGCCTGCCCAACGCCATCGGCTTCGTCGAGGCCTGCTACGGGATCTGGAAGCTGGGTGCGACGCCGCAGCCGGTGTCGTTCCGCCGGCCGAAGGGCGAGCTGCAGGCGATCGTCGAGCTGGCGAAGTCGCCGCTGGTGGTGGCGCTGTTCGAGCATGACGTCGACCGGCCGGTGATGACCGTGGAGCAGCTTCTGGCGCTGTCGGACGACGAGAGCGACCTGCCCGATGCACGGCGCTCAGGGACGCGCGGATCCGCAAGGCCGAGCCGGCCTAGGTCCTTCATCATCATCCCCCGGATCAGCCTGCGGCCGACCGTGGGATGACGGCTACAGAGAGTGCTGCTAAGCCGCACGCAACGCGGGGAGACCGATGAGTATCAAGGGCAAGGCCTATGTGATGGGCGCGTTCGAGCATCCCACCCGGGATGCGCCGGACAAGACCACCGCCCAGCTGCACACCGAGAGCGCCAAGGGCGCGCTGGCGGACGCCGGGCTCTCGTTCGACGACGTCGACGCCTATTTCTGCGCCGGCGACGCGCCGGGGTTCGGGGCGATGTCGATGGTCGACTACATGGGCCTGAAAAACGTCCGCCACATGGACACCACCGAGACCGGCGGCTCGTCCTACCTGGTGCACCTGAACCACGCCTGCCAGGCGATCGCCGCGGGCAAGGTCAATGTGGCGCTGATCACGCTCGCCGGTCGGCCGCGCCACGGCGGCGGCCGACCCGGAGCGCCCGGCGGGGGCGGCCGCCCGCCCGTCGGCCTGACCGACGGGGCGCCGGAGGCCGGGTTCGAGAACATCTACGGCGGCTCGACCCACAACACCTACGGCATGTGCGCCATGCGCCACATGCACGACTATGGCACCACGTCCGAACAGCTGGCCTGGATCAAGGTCGCCGCCAGCAACCATGCCCAGTGGAACGAGCACGCCTTCCTGAAGGACGTGGTCACCGTCGAGCAGGTGGTGAACTCCCGCATGATCGCCGACCCGCTGCACCTGCTGGACTGCTGCGTGGTGACCGACGGCGGCGGTGCGGTGATCGTCACCTCGCCGGAGGTTGCCCGGAGCCTGAACCGGCCGAAGGTGAAGGTGCTGGGCGCGGCCGAGGCGCCGAAGATGCCGCTGGGCGGCCGCAACCTCGACCTCACCTACTGCGGCGCGGTGTGGTCGGGACCCCCGGCATTCGCCGAGGCCGGGGTGACGCCGCAGGACATGAAGTACGCCTCGATCTACGACAGCTTCACCATCACTGTGCTGATGACCCTGGAAGACCTGGGGTTCTGCGCGAAGGGCGAGGGCGGCAGGTTCGTGTCGGACGGCAACCTGATCTCGGGCGTCGGCAAGCTGCCGTTCAACACCGACGGCGGCGGCCTCTGCAACAACCACCCCACCAACCGCGGCGGTATCACCAAGATCATCGAGACCGTCCGCCAGCTGCGCGGCGAGGCGCATCCCAAGGTGCAGGTGCCCAACTGCGATCTGGCCCTGGCCCACGGCACCGGCGGCTCGCTGGGCGTGCGCCACGCCGCGGCGACCGTGATCATGGAACGGGAGGCCTGAGATGTCCGACGTGATGACCCGAGCGATCCCGGCCCCCGCCGTGACGGTGGAGACCAAACCGTTCTTCGACGCCGCCGCCGAGGGCCGGTTCCTGATCAAGCGCTGCACGGCCTGCGGCGAGGCCCACTGGTATCCGCGCGCCATGTGCCCCTACTGCCACTCCGACCAGACGGTCTGGGAGGAGAGCCCCGGCGAAGGGGTGATCTACACCTATTCCGTCATGCACCGCGCGCCGACCGGGCCGTACGCGATCGGCTATGTGACGCTGAACGAGGGCCCGGCGATGATGACCAACTTCGTCGACGTGGCGCCGGACGGGCTGAAGATCGGCATGAAGGTGAAGGTGAAGTTCCAGCCCACCGAAGGCGGCCCGCCCGTCCCGGTGTTCGCGCCGGCCTGAGATTGCTCCCCTTCGGGGGAGCTGTCGGCGAATCCCGACTGAGGGGGTCCTCCACGGGGTTCTGAGCGGACCCCTCCGGCGCTACGCGCCACCTCCCCCAATGGGGGAGGACCCCAGCTTGGCGATCAGCGGCGCGGCCTCGCGCGGGTGGCGCAGGCGGTGCCTCTCCAGGTGCCCCAGCGCCGGGTCGGCGATCTCGGCGTCGATCCGGGCGCGGCGACCGTCATAGGTGTCCCAGGCCCAGCGGATGGGGTGCTCCTTGTCGAGCCAGCGCAGGAAGGTCTCGGTGTTGCCGGTGCCCGGCCACAGCTCCCGGCCGCTCCAGGCGCGGCCGAACGAGCGGCGGACGACCCGGGTCATCACGATCCACTTCGGATAGTCGAGCCAGACCGCATGGGTGGCTCGCGCCAGGATCTGCGGACGCACCTTCGAATAGTTGCCGCAGCTCACCCAGGCATCCTCGGCGACGACGGCGGCCACTCGGCGCTTGAATTCCTCCGGGTCGGCCCGGTGCAGGTCGGTCCAGTTGGGCTGCCAGTTGATCGCGTCGAGGTCGATGTGGCGCGCGCCGAGGGCCCTCGCCAGCCTTCCGGCGAAGGTGGTCTTGCCCGACCCCGACGTCCCGCTGACCGTCACCCGCATGCCGCGTCAGGCCTCCTCGCCCTCGCTGACCTCGGCCCCGATCTCGCCAAGGATCTCGTCGGTGTGTTCGCCCAGCTTGGGCGGGTGGCGGCGGATGTTGGAGGGGGTCTTGGAGAATTTCACCGGCGGCTTGATCAGGCGGTAGCGGCCCAGCTCCGGGTGATCGTGGCTCTCGAAGAAGCCGACCGCCTTCAGGTGCGGGTCGTCGTCCAGGTCGTCCAGGGTGTTGGTCTTCACCACCGGGATCGACAGCGGCTTCAGCACGTCCAGCCATTCCTGGGTGGTCTTGGTGGCGGCCGCCTGCTCGATCAGGCCGTAGAGCTCGCGGGTGTGCTTGGCGCGGGTGGCGTAGTCTGCGAAGCGCGGGTCGGACTTCACGGCCTCGCCGAACCCGGCGGCGTCGAAGAACTGGTCCCACTGCTTATCGGTGTAGGGCAGCAGGCCGATGTAGCCGTCCCTGGTCCTGAACGGCTTGCGGTTGGGGTTGACCACCCGGCTGTAGCCCCACTGGCCGGTGGGCGGCTGGAAGGTGTGGTCGAACAGGTGCTCGACCAGCAGGAAGCTGGTGACGCACTCCAGCATCGGCACCTCGACGAACTGGCCCTCGCCGGTGCGCGCCTTGTGGAACAGGGCCGCGGTCACGGCCTGGGAGAGGAACAGGCCCGACACCTTGTCGGCCACCAGGGTCGGCAGGATGCGGGGGACCGGATTGCCGTCGGTGCGCGGCAGGACGTCGGCCATGCCCGAGGCCGACTGGATCAGGTCGTCATAGGCGGGCTCGCCGGCGTAGGGCCCGTCCGAGCCATAGCCCGCGGCGTGGACGAAGATGATGTCCGACTTGATCGCGCAGACGTCCTCATAGCTGAGGCCCAGGCGCTTCATGGCGTCATAGCGGACCGAGCTGGCCAGCACGTCGCAGGACCTGATCAGCCGCTTCAGGGCGCGCTTGCCGCTGTCCGACTTCAGGTCCAGTAGGATGGAGCGCTTATTGCGGTTGATGGTCAGGAAGATGGGACCCATGCCCCTGGGGGCGCCCTCCGGAAGATGGCCAGCCCATCGCATGATGTCGCCGCCGTCGCCGCGGCCGGAGCCGGGGTCTTCCAGCTTGATCACGTCGGCGCCCTGGTCGGCCAGGATCTGGGTGCCATAGGCGCCGTTGACCACGCTGGTCATGTCCAGGATGCGGACCCCGCTGAGCGGTCCGGTGGCCGCGCCCGCCAGTTGCTTGGCTTCCCTCACGTTACGCCTCCCCACACTGCTTTCGGTCGTTATGATAGCCGGCGAGACGATCGGCAATGACGGCGGGGGTGACCAGTGGACTTCGAACTTTCCGAAGAGCACCGCATGCTCAAGGACCTCGTCCAGAAGTTCGTCCGCGACGAACTGATGCCGCTGGAAGCCGGGGTCATGCTGCGCGAGGCCGAGGGCCGCGGCCTGGGCCTCGACGCCGCTGACTATGCCCGGCTGGAGGCCAAGGCCCATGAACTGGGCCTGTTCGGACTGGACGCCCCGGAGGACGTGGGCGGCTCCGACCTGCCGATGATGGCCATGGTCGGCGTCGAGGAGGAGATGGGTCGCTGCATCACCCCCTACACCCTGCCGCCGGACAGCCCGAACCTGCGGATGCTTATCGCGACGGTGAACGAGCGCCAGCGCGAGGCCTACCTGGCCCCTTACGTGGCCGGCAAGACCGTGTCGGCCATCGGCATCTCCGAGCCGGGCGCCGGGTCCGATCCTGCCGGCATGACCACCAGCGCGGTGCGCGACGGCGACGACTGGGTGATCAACGGCAGGAAAATCTGGATCAGCCGCGCCGCCGACGCCGACTTCACCATCCTGATGGCGGTGACCAACAAGGAGAAGGGCGCGCGGGGCGGCATGTCGGCCTTCCTGGTCGACAAGGGCACGCCGGGCTTCAACGTGCTGCGACGCATCCCGATGATCGCCGGGGCCTATACCTACGAGATCGCCCTGGAGGACTGCCGGGTCGAGGGGTGGAAGCTGCTGGGCCAGGAAGGCGCCGGCTTCGCGCCGATGCAGATCCGGCTAGGCACCCGGCGCATCCAGATGGCCGCCTGGTCGATCGGCATGGCGCAGCGCGCGCTGGACATGATCATCGAGTACGCCCCGCAGCGGAAGACCTTCGGGATGCCGCTTTCCGAGCGTCAGGCGATCCAGTTCTGGGTGGCGGAGGCGGCGACCAAGATCCACGCCACGCGGCTTATGACCTACGACTGCGCCTGGAAGATCGACCAGGGCCGCGACGTGCGCTCCGAGATCAGCATGATCAAGTGGTTCGCCACCGAGATGGCCTATGAGACGGTGGACCGCGCCATGCAGACCTTCGGGGCCATGGGCATGACCAAGGAGCTGCCCCTGCAGCTGATGCAGGCCAAGCTCCGCACCATGCGGATTTATGACGGGCCCACCGAAGTGCATAAATGGGTGGTGGCAAGAAACATGCTGGGGACGAGACGATGAAACCGATGGCCTGGGGCGAGCACATCCTGTCGAAGCTGGAAGGCCACGTGCTGGTGGTCACCATCGACAAGCCGCCGTTCAACCACGTCTCTGTGGACCTGATGAGCGACCTGGCCAACTGCCTGATGGCCGGCGACGCCGAGCCCCGGGTGCGGGCCAGCGTGATCCAGGCGGAGGGCAAGGCGTTCTGCGCCGGCGCCGACTTCCAGTCGCCGGGCGACGCCGTGGGTTCGGGCATGGGCGGCATCAACGCGCTCTACGACCAGGCGGTGCGGCTGTTCTCGATCGAGAAGCCCATCGTGGCGGCGGTGCAGGGCGCGGCGGTGGGCGCGGGCCTGGGGCTGGCCATGGTCGCCGACTTCCGTGTGGCGGCGCCCGAGGCGCGGTTCGCGGCCAATTTCGTCAAGCTGGCGTTCCATCCGGGCTTCGGGCTGACCCACACCCTGCCCCGCGTAATCGGCGAGCACCGGGCCAACCTGATGTTCCTGACCGGGCGGCGGGTGAAGGCCGAGGACGGGCTGGGCTGGGGGCTGGTGGACGAGGTCGCGCCGCTGGAGGGCCTGCGGGCCGCGGCGCTCAAGCTGGCGGGCGAGATCGCCGAGAACGCGCCGCTGGCGGTGGTGGCCACCCGCCGCACCCTGCGCGGCGACCTGGCGGCGGCGGTGCGCGAACAGACCGACCACGAGCACATCCAGCAGACCGCGCTCAGGGCCACCGACGACTTCCAGGAAGGCGTGCGCGCGGTCGCCGAGCGCCGGGTCGGCAACTTCCAGGGCCGCTAGGCATGCCGGGCCTGCTGGTCGCCCTGGCCCTGGCCGCCGGCCCCGCCCCGACGGGGCCCCGGCCGGACGCGGCGGGCGACGTCTATCGCTATCGCAGCGAGGCCCGCTATGCGGAGCGCAACGCCGATGGCGTCGGCGCCCAGGTGAACAGCCAGGTGTTCGACCTGGAGGTGCTGGGGGCCAGCGCCGATGGCCTGCGCCTGCGCTTCACCCTGCGCGAGACGACCGTCTCCGACACCACCGGCCCGGCGATGAAGGTCCCGCTGAAGGCGGCGGTGGGCGTGCCGCTGGAATTCCGCATCGACCGGCGCGGCCTGCTGACCGGGCTGGACAACTGGCCCGCCTACCACGACCGGTTCCTGGCGGCGGTGGACGCGGCCCTGCCGGCCGGCGACGAGATCCGCAACATCGTCCACCAGCGCATGGACCAGGCGCCCACCGACGCCGCCCAGGACATGGTGCTGGGCGACCTGGCCCTGATGCGCGGCGTCGAGCTGCGCGGCCCCGCCACCCTGGGCCGCGCCGAGTCCCTGGACACCCGCCACCGCCCGGCGGCCAAGGTGGTGACCGAGACGTCGATGAAGACCGCCGGCTGCGTGGTGCGGGTCTATCGCGTCACCACCGGCACGACGCCTGGCGTCATGCAGACCACAACCGCCGACGCCGAGGTCTCGATGAAGGACGGCCACGTCCTCAACCTCAGTCAGAACCGCATCGAACGCGCCGGCGGCTCGGTGATCGACGAAAGGCTCTCGGTGAAGCGCCTCAGTGCGGCACCGGCGTGCTCGTAGGACCCTGGTCCGCAGGCTGTACGCGTCGCGTCGCGACGGGATGCGAAGGCTGCGGCCGTTCGGTTGTAAAAGCGGGCGGGCTTTACGAAAATCGCAGCTTGGGATTGCTCAACCAGGCGTCAAACGAAGGCACATGATGCGCAAGATCCTGGGCCTGATCGCGGCCGGCCTAATCGGCGTGGCGGGGGCGGCGCGCGCCGAGCCGCCGGAGGGCGACTGGATGGGCGTGATGACGGCGCCGACCTACGGCGACCTGACCATGGCGCTCCACCTGCGCAAGGCTCCGGGCGGCTACGAAGGAACGATGGATGACATCACCCTCGGCTACCGTGGCCTCGCGCTGAAGGGTGTGGAGGCCTCGGGCGAGCGGCTGGCTTTCGATATCCCCGGTGCGCGGGCGCGGTTCGAGGCGACCTGGGATGCCGCCGCGAGCCAATGGGCCGGCGTCTGGAAATCCCCAGGCGCCGAGCACGGCCTCGCCTTGCGTCTCGCCCGCGGCACACCGCCACCCACGCCGGCGATCCAAGGGCTGGACGGCGACTGGCAGGGGGCAATCAACGCCGGCCCCGCCGGCCTGCTGCGCCTGGTCTTCCATATCCGCACTGGCGCCGACGGGACGCGCGTTGCCCTCGACAGCGTCGACCAGGGGGCTGCGGGCGCGCCGGCCAGCGCCATCCGGCGCGACGACCGCGATGTCGAGATCGACTTCCCGCTCCTCAAGGCCCAGGTCACGGGCCAGCTGTCCGATGACGGCGCGTCGATCCAGGGCGAGTTCACCCAAGGCCCGGCGCTATTTCCGCTCGTCCTCAAGCGCGGTGGCGACGTCATCTCGCTGCCCGACAGCAAGCGCGCGGCGCTCCCGCCCGGCGTCTGGCGGCTCCCCGACGACCACGCCATCCGCCAGATTCTCGCGCGCCGCATCGACACCGAGCGCCGCGGCGTCGGCATCGTGGTGGGTGTGATCTCGCCGGCGGGCCGCCGGGTCGTGGCCTATGGCGCGCTCGACAGGGTCGGCCGCCGGCCGGTGGACGGCGACACCCTCTTCGAGATCGGCTCGGTCACGAAGACCTTTACGGCGTTGTTGCTTCAGGACATGGCGCTCCGCGGCGAGGTCGGCCTGGACGACCCGGTCTCCAAATACCTGCCCGCGGGGACCAAGGTCCCGAGCTTCGGCGGCCACCAGATCACGCTCCGCCAACTGGCCACCCACACCGCCGCCCTGCCGCACGACCTGCCCAGCCCGGGCATGACGCGGACCGAGGACGTGTTCGCCCACACCAGCGAGGCGGACCTCTACAGCTTCCTGGCGACCTACCCGTTGCCGCGCGAGCCAGGGAGCGAGTGGGAATATTCCAACCTCGGCGTGGGGCTGCTTGGCGTCGCGCTCAGCCGCAGGGCGGGCGTCGACATCGAGACCCTGGTCCGCCAGCGGATCACCGGCCCGCTTGGCATGACGTCAACCACCATGACCGTGCCTGAATCACTGCAGGCTCGGCTCGCGACCGGTCACGACGCCTATCTGCGCCCGACGACGCCCATTGCCATCGGCCCCGCCGAGGCTGCCGCCGGACTGATCCGCTCCTCCGCCAATGACATGCTGAAGCTGCTGGCCGCCGAGACGGGCAACGTGAAGACACCGCTCAAGCCCGCCATGGACGCGATGCTGACCCAGGACCGCGCTGGAATGCCGGGAGGCTTCCGTCAAGCCCTCGGCTGGATGCTCCTCGACCTGCCGAGCGGCCGCATCGTCAACCACTCCGGCGGCACCTTCGGCCAGCGCGCCTTCGCCGCCTTCAATCCCAAGACCCGGCAAGGCGTGATCGTGCTCTCCAACGCCGAGGGGGTCACCGGCGCGGACGACATCGGCCTGCACGTTATCGCCGGCGTCTCGATCCGCCCCCTGCCGCCCGCCCCACTGCCGCCGGCGGCCCGCGACGCGCGGGCGGAGATTCCGCTCAGCCCCGACGCGGCCCGCCCCTACCTCGGCCGCTATCGGATGAGCCGCAGCATCGTCATGGTCATCGGCTACGCGGACGGCCACCTGACCTACCAGGCAGAGGCGCGTGGCAAGCCTGGCCCGGTCCTCCCGGTGGCCTGGCACGGCGGCGCCGACTTCTCAGCGCCCAACGGCGGCGGCGACAGCGCCGAGCTTACATTCCAGCTTGATGACGCCGGTCCGGCGCCCGCCTTCATCTGGCGAGGCCCCGTAGGGGAGTTTCGCCTGCGCCGCGCGAGGGACTGAGCGGGCCTCGGGCGTCCCGCTCAGAGCCGCTCCATCTGCTCCAGCTGGCGCGCGGCGCCGACGATGGCGGGGTAGGGGTGCAGCACCAGGAAGGTGGGGATGGCGCGGACGTAGTCGGAGAGCCGGCCCTTGTCCTCGAAGCGGGCGCGGAAGGTCCCGGCGGCCAGCCGCTCGGCGATGCGGGGCGCGATGCCGCCGGACACGAACACCCCGCCGCGGGCGCCGTAGGTGAGCGCGAGGTCACCGGCCACCGCGCCCAGCATGCCGCCGAACCGGTCCAGGGCCGCGGCGGCCAGGGGATCGCCCACCAGCCCCTCCCGGGTCACCGCCATCTCGTCGGGCAGGGCCACGACCTTGCTCTCCAGGGCCGCGAGGGTGAGGTAGACCTGATAGAGGCCCTGGCCCGACAGCAGCCGCTCGATGGACACGCGGCCGTGCTTGGCCTGCAGCCGCCGCCAGACCTCGATCTCCAGCTCGTCGGCCGGGGCGAAGGCGGCGTGGCCGCCCTCGGTGGCGATGGCGATGTCGCCGCGATCGCTGCGCGCCAGGGCCGCCACGCCGAAGCCGGTGCCCGCGCCCAGCGCCACCAGCGGGCAATCGTGGGCCCCGCGTCCGAGGGCGGGCCCCAGGCCGCGCAGGTCGGGCCCTTCCAGCAGCGGGCAGGCCAGGGCCTGGGCGGCGAAGTCGTTGATCAGCTCGACCGCCTCGAACCCGAACTGCGATAGCAGGTCGCCTTCGGAGACCCGCCAGCCGAGGTTCGTGAACTCGATCTCGCCGTCCAGCACCGGCCCGGCGACGGCGATCACCGCCTTCGGGGGCTGCGCCCGCCCGACGGTCTTTTCCAGGTATTCGGCGATGACATCGGCCAGGCCCGCGTAGTCCTTGCAGGGGAAGGTGCGCGGGTTGCGGATATGGCCCTGCCCGTCCACCACGGCGAGGCGGGCGTTGGTTCCCCCGACGTCGCCGACCAAACCCATCCAGGCTGGCCGGCCCATCAGGCGGCCTCGAACAGGGCGCAGGCGCCGGTGTCGGCCGGGCCGGCCGCATGGCGCATCCAGCCGAACAGCTCGCGGCCGTAACCGTGGCCGGGCTGGGTTCGCCGCGCCGGCTCGCGGGCCATCAGCTCGCGGGGGTCGACCTGGATGTCCAGGGTCCCGGCCTCGGCGTCGAGGCGGATGATGTCGCCGTTGCGCACATAGGCCAGCGGGCCGCCGGCCGCCGCCTCGGGGGTGACGTGGATCGCCGCCGGCACCTTGCCGCTGGCGCCCGACATCCGCCCGTCGGTGACCAGAGCCACCTTGAAGCCCTTGTCGAGCTGGACGCCCAGCGGCGGGGTCAATGAGTGCAGCTCCGGCATGCCGTTCGCCTTCGGCCCCTGGAACCGCACCACGGCGATGAAGTCGCGGTTGAGCTCGCCGCGCCGGTGGGCGGCCAGCAGGTCGTCCTGGTCCTCGAACACCAGGGCCGGGGCTTCGACGATCCGGTGCTCGGGCTTCACCGCCGAGGTCTTGATGACCGCGCGGCCCAGCGGCCCGGTCAGCACCCGCATCCCGCCCTCGGCTTCGAACGGATCGTCGGCGGGCCGCAGGATGTCGCGGTTGAGGCTGGCCACGGGGCCGTCGCGCCAGACCAGCTTCCCGCCGTCCAGGAACGGCTCCTGGCGATAGCGGCTGAGGCCCTTGCCGGCGACGGTGACGACGTCGTCGTGGACCAGGCCGTGCTCCAACAGGGTGCGGGTGACGTAGCTCATGCCGCCGGCGGCGTGGAAGGCGTTCACGTCCTCCGTCCCGTTCGGATAGACCCGGGCGATCAGCGGCGTCACGTGGCTGAGGTCGTGGAAGTCCTCCCAGGTGATCAGCACGCCGGCCGCCCGGCCCATGGCCAGGATGTGCAGGGTGTGGTTGGTCGAGCCGCCGGTCGCCAGCAGGCCGGCGATGGCGTTGACCATCGACTTCTCGTCCACCACCGCCGAGAACGGCGTGTAGTCGTTGCCGCCGTCGCGGATCTCCACCGCCCGCTTCGGCGCGGCGGCCGTGAGCGCATCGCGCAGCGGCGTGTTGGGCGTCACGAACGCCGCGCCCGGCAGGTGCAGCCCGGTCATCTCCATCATCATCTGGTTGGAATTCGCGGTGCCGTAGAAGGTGCAGGTGCCGGGGCCGTGGTAGGACTTCATCTCGCTTTCGAGCAGTTCGTCGCGGGTGGCCTTGCCCTCGGCGTAGAGGCCGCGCACCCGGGCCTTCTCGTGGTTGGAGATCCCCGAGGTCATCGGGCCGCCGGGCACGAAGATGGTCGGCAGGTGCCCGAACGCCGCCGCGCCGATGAACAGGCCGGGCACGATCTTGTCGCAGATGCCCAGCATCAGGGCCGCGTCGAAGGCGTCGTGGGTCAGGGCGATGGCCGTGGCCATGGCGATCACGTCGCGGCTGAACAGCGACAGCTCCATGCCCGGTCGGCCCTGGGTCACCCCGTCGCACATGGCGGGCACGCCGCCGGCGTACTGGGCGGTGGCCCCGACCTCATGGGCGGCCTGGCGGATGATGTCGGGGAACCGCTCGTAGGGCTGGTGGGCCGAGAGCATGTCGTTGTAGGCGCTGACGATGGCCACGTTCGGCGCGGTCGGGTCGCGCATCCGCTGTTTGTCGCCGTCGGGCGAGGCGGCGAAGGCGTGGGCCCAGTTGGCGCAGGAGAGCTTGCCGCGCCCGGGGCCGGTCTGTCGCGCGGCCGCCATGCGCGTCAGGTAGTCGGCGCGGGCCTCGCGGCTGCGTTCGACGATGCGCTGGGTGATCTCGGCGGTGACGGGATGCATGAAACTCAGACTCCGGGCTGCCAGAAGATGCGCACCGGCGCCTTGGATTGCGAGAGCAGCCGACCGACCGGCAGGTCCTCGCCCCCCCAAGCGCGTCGGATCACCTCGCGCTTAGCCCCGCCGGCGATCAAGAGGAAGATGGCGCGCGCATTGAGCAGCGCAGCGAGCGTGAGCGTAATACGGGCGATCGGCGGGGCGCCGAGCCCTGCCGGGACCTCTCGCAGCAGGTCGGCGGTGGTCAGGCCATCCTCCAGGCCGGGATCTCCGGGGATCAGCGAGGCGATATGGCCGTCCTCGCCCATGCCCAGCATCACCGCGTCGAAGGGGAACAGGCTCTCGATCGCCGCGGCTTCGCGGGCGTCCGCAGGCCACAGCGGCAGGAAGCGGGCGGCGACGGCCGGCCCCTGCAACAGGCGCTCGCGCACCAGTCGCAGATTGGAGTCCGGCGTCCCGGCGTCGACGCAGCGGTCGTCGGAGAGGGTGACGCTGACCTTGGACCAGTCTAGGGGCGCGGCCCGCAGCCGATCATAGACCGGGCCGGGCGAACGGCCACCGGTGGCGACCAGCGAGGCGGCCCCGCGCCGGCCCAGCGCCTGGCTCAAGTCCCGGGCGATGGCCTGGGCCGCCGCGTCGGCGAGGGCGCCGTTGTCCGCATAGCTCTCGATCATGATGCGCCTAGTAACGCGTCTGTCGCGCTCGCGGCGCCCGCGACATCCGGCATTTCGCACGCCGAAGGGAACTTCCGCCGTCCGCCTGCGTCTCTCTTGCCTGCCATCCACCGCGTGCGGAGAGCGCGTGGTCCAGTCGTGTCGGAGTGCCGTATGCGTATTGCCCAGGTTCCCCCGCTGTATGAAGCCGTGCCCCCGCGCCTCTATGGCGGGACCGAGCGCGTCGTCGCCCACCTGACCGACGCCCTGGTGACCCTGGGCCACGAGGTGACTCTGTTCGCCAGCGCCGAGGCGCAGACCTCGGCGACCCTGGCCGTCGTGCGCGACCAGGCGATCCGCCTGGACCCGGCGCCGCTGAAGTCCGACCTGGCCGCCCACCTGCATCAGCTGGCCGAGGTGCGCCGACGCGCCGACGAGTTCGATGTGATCCACTTTCATACCGATATGATCCAGTTCCCGATGTTCGAGGGCCTGGCGAACAAGACCCTGACCACCCTGCACGGGCGCCTCGACCTCAAGGACCTGGCCCAGGTCTACCAGCGCTGGCCGCAGTTCCCGCTGGTGTCGATCAGCGACAGCCAGCGCGCGCCGCTGCCGTTCGCCAACTGGGCGGCGACGGTGCACCACGGGATGAGCACCGATCTCTACGAATTCAGCCCGCGCGGCCAGGGCTACCTGGCCTTCCTGGGCCGGATCTCGCCGGAAAAGCGGCCCGACCGGGCCATCGCCATCGCCGCCGCCACCAACCGCCCGCTGCGCATGGCGGCCAAGGTCGACAACGCCGACCGCGCCTATTTCGAGGACGAGATCGAGCCCTTGATGCGCAACCCGCTGGTGGATTTCATCGGCGAGATCGGCGACGGCGAGAAGTCGGCGTTCCTGGGCGGGGCCGAGGCGCTGCTGTTCCCCATCGACTGGCCGGAGCCGTTCGGCCTGGTGATGATCGAGGCGATGGCCTGCGGCACGCCGGTGATCGCCTGGGACAACGGCTCGGTGCGCGAGGTGGTCGAGCACGGGCTGACCGGGTTCCTCGTCCGCTCTCTGGCCGAGGCCTGCGAGGCGGTGCGGCGGCTGCCGGAACTGGACCGCGCCGCCATCCGCGCCCGCTATGAGGAGCGTTTTTCGTCGATCGCCATGGCGCGCCGCTACCTGGAGATCTACGAACGTGTGCCCCAGGCGGAACCCGCCCTCACGGAGGCCGCCTGACCCGCTAAGCGATGAACGATCTCGCGCCCAGCCACACCACCCCGGTCGAATGGGGAGAGATCGAGGAGCCGCGGGTTCCCCAGCGGCTCTACGCCCTGAAGGACCGCGACACCTTCATGGTCGCCGACAGCCACGGTGATATTGTGGGCGCCGCGGACGGCCTGTTCCACCACGACACCCGCATCCTGTCGCGATGGGAGCTGGTGCTGGGCGACCGCTCGCCGACCCTGCTGTCGGGCGCGGTCAGCCAGGACAACGTCTACTTCACCTCCCACGGCCTGAACCGCGCGATCCCGGCCCCCGCCGGGCCCGCGGGCCCGCCCGGCGTGGTCCACCTGGAACGCAAGCGCTTCCTCTGGGACGAGCGCCTATACGAGCGGATCCAGGTGACCAGCTACAATCCCGAGCTCATCGCCCTGCCGCTGGTGTTCCGCTTCGCCGCCGACTTCCGCGACATGTTCGAGGTGCGCGGGGCGCGCCGGCGGGCGCGAGGGCGGCTCTTCCCACCGGAACCCGACGAGAGCTCGGTCCGATTCCGTTACGAAGGCCTGGACGGGGTGGCCCGTCAGAGCGTGGTGGCGTTCTCCGAATCGCCGCTGGCGATCGATGCGGCGCAGGCCTCTTTCCAGTTCTCCTTGCGCACCGACGAGTGCCGCGAGCTCTATGTGGAGGTGGGCGCCGCCGCGGCGGAGGCGCCCAGCCGTGCCCGCTTCCGCGCCGCCGCCGCCCGCGCCCGCTACGCCATGCGCGATCGCCGCCGCAAGGGCGCGCGGCTGTCCACCAACGGCCGGCTGTTCAACGCCTGGATCGAGAAGTCGCGGGCCGACCTGGCCCTGCTGACCACGCCCATGAAGACCGGGCCCTACCCCTATGCGGGCATCCCCTGGTTCTCCACCTGCTTCGGCCGCGACGGGATCATCACCGCCTGGCAGATCCTGTGGTTCGAGCCGGAGCTGGCGCGCGGGGTGCTGTCCTATCTGGCCGAGCATCAGGCCACCGAGACCTCGGCGTTCCGCGATAGCGAGCCCGGCAAGATCATGCACGAGACCCGCCGCGGCGAGATGGCGGCCCTGGGGGAGGTGCCGTTCGGCCGCTACTACGGCGGGGTCGACACCACGCCGCTGTTCGTGGCCCTGGCCGGCGCCTATGCCGAGCGCACCGGCGACTTCGCCCAGGTCGACGCCTGGTGGCCGGCCCTGGAGCGGGCGGCCGGCTGGATCACCGCCCAGGCCGACCGCCACCCGCTGGGGCTGCTGGCCTATGCGCGCGGCGCCGACAGCGGGCTCTCCAACCAGGGCTGGAAGGACAGCGGCGACTCGATCTTCCACGCCGATGGCCGGTTCCCGGATGGGCCCATCGCTCTGGTGGAGGTGCAGGGCTATGCGTATGCCGCCTACCGGACCATGGCTCTGCTGACCGGGCGCCGGGGCGACGCATCCGCCGCCGCCGGCTGGACGGCCCGGGCCGAGGCGCTGCAGGCCATGGTCGAGGCGCGGTTCTGGATGGAGGACCAGCAGTTCTATGGCATCGCCCTGGATGGGCGCGGCGAGCTCTGCCGGGTGCGGGCGTCGAACGCCGGCCACCTGCTGTTCACTGGGCTGGCCGCTCCGGACCGCGCCGCCAAGGTCGCGGACCAGTTGCTCTCGGGCGGATTCTATTCCGGCTGGGGCCTTCGTACGCTGGCCCACGACCAGGCGCGGTTCAATCCGATGTCGTATCACAACGGCTCGGTCTGGCCGCACGACACGGCGCTGACCGCGCTCGGCCTCTCCCGGTATGGCGAACGCGCCGGCGTGGTGAAGCTGACCTCGGGCCTGTTCGAGGCCGCCACTCTGCTGGAGATGCGCCTGCCGGAGCTGTTCTGCGGCTTCCCGCGCGCGGCGGGCGAAGCGCCGGTGGCCTATCCGGTGGCCTGCCTGCCGCAGGCCTGGGCGG
>NZ_JANXWD010000024.1 GCF_025351295.1 Phenylobacterium sp. | reverse complement strand
GCCGGTACTGGTCCCCATCCTCAAGCCGGGCGACGTCGTGATCATGGACAACCTCGGCAGCCACAACGGCAAGGCCGTCCGCGCCGCCCTCCGCAACGCCGGGGCTCACCTCATCTTCCTCCCGCCCTACAGCCCCGACCTCAACCCCATCGAGCAGGTCTTCGCCAAGCTGAAGACCCTCCTGCGCAAGGCCGCAGAACGCACCGTCGAGCACACCTTGGCGGCGCATCGGCATGCTCCTCGACCACTTCTCGGCCGACGCGTGCGCCAACTCCCTCGTCAACTCCGGCTACGCTCCATGCTAAAGCGGTCACGCTCTAACCGGGATGAGCGGGTCTCGTTGTCTATGCTATTGAAATCTCAGTCTGGACCTTAGCCCGCCGTCAGGGCCAGCAGGGCGAACGAGGCGAGCCAGTGCTCGCCCATGTAGTCGCCGGCCACGTGCGGCAGGCTGGCGGCGAGGTGATCGCGGGCGGCCTCTTCGATGACCGGCCGCGCCGGGTCGTCGGCGGGCAGGGCGGCGGCGATCTCGCGCCAGCACCAGGCGCGTGACAGGTTCAGGCCGTCCAGGTGGACGATCTTGCCGTCCGTGCGGTCGGTGACCGTGGCCGGGGTGAACAGGCTGGCCGGACGGGCCTCGGCGGCGTGCGGCAGGTAGTCGGCGAACCAGTCCTGGAAGCTGTGGGCCGGCAGCACGCGGCGCAGGCACACCGCCGTGACCAGGGTGGCGGAGAGGAAGTCATCGCCGGACGGCTCCCAGGCCTGGGCGTGGCGGTCGGCGGCGTACCAGTCGTGGGCCTTGGCCTCGAACAGCGCCAGCAGGTCGCCGTCGTTGACCGCGCAGGCATAGTCGCTGGCCAGGGCCAGGGCGAAGGCGGTCGAGGAATGGACGCCGGTGCGGATCGGGTTGGCGGCCACGGGCAGGAAGTCGCGGAACCGCTGGGCGAAGGCGTTGGCCAGGGGCCGATGGGTCGCCGCCCAGGGGGCGTCGTGGGCCAGCAGCTCGGCCTGGAGCTTCAGCAGCCAGCCCCAGCCGTAGGGCCGCTCGAAGCCCCGCGCCGAGGGGCGGGCGAGGTAGGCGACCTCGGCGGCCACCTTCTTGCGGGTGAAGGCGTCGTCGAACAGGGCGCGGATGGCGTCGGCCTCCGGGATGCCCGGCTCCAGGCGCAGCAGGCTGGCCAGCAGCCAGTAACCGTGGACGCAGGAGTGCCAGTCGAAGCTGCCGAAGAAGATCGGGTGGAGGTCGCGTGGCCCCCGCACGTCCTCGGGGCCAGAAATGACGTGGTCCAGCTTGTTGGGATACTCCCGCGCCACATGGCTGAGCGCGATGCGGGCGAACTGCGAGGCCAGCTCCGGCGTCAGGCGATCATCTGAAGGCGAGGACATACATCAGGACCATGTTGGCGATGAGCAGGGGGAGCGCGGTCGGGATCTGCGCCTTGATCACGGCGTAGCGGTCCGGCAGCTCCAGCAGGGCGGCGGGCACCAGGTTGAAATTGGCCGCCAGCGGGGTCATCAGGGTGCCGCAGAACCCCGACAGCATGCCGATCGAGGCGACGACGGCCGGATCGCCGTGGAACTTGCCGATCAGGATCGGCAGGCCGACGCCGGCCATCAGCACCGGGAAGGCGGCAAACGCGTTGCCCATAACCAGGGTGAACCCGGCCATGCCCAGGCAATAGACCGCCACCGCCGTCAGCCGCGCGTCCATCGGGATCCAGGCGGTGACCAGGGCCCCGATCGCCTGGCCCACCCCGGCCAGGGCGAAGATGGCCCCCAGCGCCGCCAGCATCTGCGGCAGCAGGGCGGCCCAGCCGACGGTGTCGACGAGGCGGCGCCCCTCCTGCAGCGGGCTGAGCAGCGGCTGGCGCAGGGAGATCAGGCCGACGCCAGTGGCGATGACCGCGGCCAGGGCGAGGGAGATCAGCGTTGCCTGCTTCGGGTCGAGCAGTGGCCCCTCGGCGAGCCGCATCGGCGTCAGCACCAGGACGCCGAAGGCCACCACGACCGGCAGGATCAGGGCGGGGATGAACAGCCGCTCGCCGAACCGCGCCGCCAGGGCCTTGCGCTCGTCGGGCGAGGTCGTGGCCGGCTGGCCACGGCCCAGCTGCCCGGTCCCGGCGATCAGCACCAGGCCCAGCACCAGCACCCCGTTGCCGAGGTCGCCCAGGCAGTCGCCGGCCAGGAAGCTCGTCGCCACCAGGCCCCAGAACAGGACATTGCCGAACCGCTTGCGGTTGGTCCGGTCGGGGGCGCTCAGCAGGGCGAAGGCGGCGAACACCAGCCCGGCCAGCCCATAGACGACCGAGAGCCCGATCACGCCGCCGCCCTTTTGCGCAGCCGCCGGTCGAACAGGATCAGCCGCCCGGCGTGGATCGCGAAGGCCACGACGGCGGTGGGGATGGCCCACAGCGACAGGTGGATCGGGTCGATGACGATCCCGCTGGTCGCCAGGAAGCCGACCATCAGCAGGACCGAGCCGATGGCGATGAAGATGTCCTCGCCGAAGAACAGGCCGATGTTGTCGGTGGCGGCGGCCATGGCGCGGACGTCCTGGCGGGTGGCGGCATCCAGCGCGCCGGCGTGCGCCTCCGCCGCGGCCTCGGCCATGGGCGCGACCATGGGGCGGATGGTCTGGGCCTGGCCGGCGATCGGGGTCAGGCCCAGCGCCGCGGTGAGCTGGCGAAACAGCAGGTAGACGATCAGCAGCGGCCCGACCGACACGCCCTTCAAACGGCCGATCAGGGTGCGGGCCCGCTCCTGCAGGCCCGCGCGCTCGGCCAGGCCGATCACCGGCAGGATCAGGTAGGTGGCGCTGACGTAGCGGTTGGTGTTGAACGCCTTGCCGAACGCCGCCAGCACCTCGACGGGTGACAGTCCCGCGGCCCACCCGGTCACGAAGGCGGCCAGCACCACCACCAGCAGCGGGTTCAGCCGCACGGCGAAGCCGACCACCACCACGGCCACGCCCAGCAGCGTCAACATGCCGGCTCCCTTTCGATTCCCCGGCATAGGAGCCGTTGCCATCGCCTTCGGCAACCGCTCTAGCGTCGGGCGAGCCACGCGTCGGCGAGGGCCAGGAAGCCGTCGACCGGCACCACCTCGGCGCGGGCCTGCGGGTCGAGGCCGGCGGCGGCGATCAGGTCGTCGCCGCCCAGCACCTTCAGGCTGGAGCGCAGCATCTTGCGCCGCTGGCCGAACGCCGCGGCGGTGACGGTCTGCAGGGCGGTCAGGCGTTCGGGCGAGGGCCGGTCGGCGCGGGGCTCCAGGCGCACGACGGCGGAGTCCACCTTCGGCGGCGGGGTGAAGGCTCGCGCCGGAGCGTCCATCACCCGGTGGGCGGCGCAGGTCGCCTGCACGATCACCGCCAGCCGGCCATAGGCGTCCTCGCCTGGCCCCTCGGTGATCCGGTCGGCTACCTCGCGCTGGAACATCAAGGTCAGCGAGGCGGGGGTCCACGGGCCGGTCAGCCACTTGATCAGCAGCGGCGTGCCGACGTTGTAGGGCAGGTTGGAGACGACGTGCGCGGGCGCGCCGCTGGCAAGCTGGGCCTCGTCGATCTTCAACGCGTCGGCAAAAATCACGTTGAGAGAAGAGCTTGCGGCCGATATCTCGTCCAGTAACGGCCGGAACCGCTCGTCCCTCTCTACCGCCGTCACCCGGGCCCCGGTCTCCAGCAGCGCGCGGGTCAGGCCGCCCGGGCCCGGCCCAACCTCGATGACGTGGGCGCCGGCGCTCACCTGCGCCAGGCGGGCGATCTTGCGGGTGATGTTGAGGTCCAGCAGGAAGTGCTGGCCGAACGCCTTGTTGGCCCAGAGGCCGTGCGCCTCCAGCGCCTCGCGCAGGGTCGGCAGCCCCTCGAGGGTCATGCGCCGCGGCGCTGGGCGATCTTGTCGGCCAGGCGGAGGGCGGCGATCAGGCTGTCGGCGCGGGCCAGGCCGCGGCCGGCGATGTCGAAGGCGGTGCCATGGTCGGGCGAGGTGCGCACGATCGGCAGGCCCAGGGTGACGTTCACCCCGCCCCAGAAGTCGAGCATCTTCACCGGGATCAGCGCCTGATCGTGATAGAGGCAGACCGCCGCGTCATAGGTCGAGCGCCGTTCGGCGGGAAACAGGGTGTCGGCCGGGTAGGGGCCGCGGGCGTCGACGCCCAGCGCTACGAGCGCGCGCACCGCCGGCTCGACGATGTCGATCTCCTCGCGCCCGATGCCGCCGCTCTCGCCGGCGTGGGGGTTCAGGCCGGAGACGGCCACCCGCGGGCTGGCGATCCCGAAGTCGCGGCGCAGCGCCTGGGCGGTGACCAAGCCGGCGTTGACGATGCCCTCGATGCTGAGCTTGCCGGGCACCTTGGCCAGCGGGTCGTGGATGGTGACCAGGGTCACCTTCAGGTCGGCGGCGACCAGCATCATGATCGGCCCGCGCGCGCCGTCGTAGCTGGCGGCCGCGGTGAGCTCGCCCAGGAATTCGGTATGGCCGGGGAACTTGAACCCGGCCTCGTACAGCGGGGCCTTGGCGATCGGTGCGGTGACGACGCCGGACACGGTCCGCGACAGCGCCAGGCCGACGGCCGTCTCGATCCACTGGATAATGGAGGGCGCGGCCGCCGGCGTCGGCTGGCCGGCGACCACCGAGGCGCGCAGCGGCAGGTCCAGGATGGGGATGGCGTCGGCGAACGCGGGGCGCACCTGGTGCGGCGCGGAGATCGCCCGGATCGGCGCACCGCCGGCGGCCGGCGCCGAACTCACCGCCCGCGCGTCGCCGATCACGAAGAAGGCCGGGCCGGTGTCCCGCAGCGCGCGCCACGCCTTGACGACGATCTCGGGGCCGATGCCCGCCGGATCGCCGAGCGTGAGGGCGAGCGGGCCGATCGTCACTTCGTCTCTATGGTCGCCGAGTTGCGCAGGTCGCGCATGTAGCGGCGGGCGATCATGCTGAGCTGCTGGCCCATCAGCCGCTGTTCGATCTGTTGCTTGTCGGCCTGGGCCGCCGAGGCCGTGCGGCGGGCGCAGACGGCGACCAGATGCAGGCCCGCGCCGGTGCGGATGGGATCGGAGATCTCGCCCACCTTCAGCTTGTTGGCCGCCTCCTGGAACTGCGGCGCGAGGTCGGCGACCTCGGCCTCACCCAGGTCGCCGGCGACGACGCCCTGGACCTTGCCGGCCGTCGCCTCGAGCGAGGCGCAATCCTTGATCTGCGGCTTGAGCGCCGTCAGCTTTGCGCGCGCCGCGGCCTCGTCGTCGGCGGTGGCGGTCTGCGCCAGGGCCACGGCCGCCTGCTTAAGGCTGACCAGGGTGGCGCTGCCACCGGCGCGCTTGTCCTTCAGATAGAGGATGTAGACGCCGTCCTTGACCTGGATCGGCTGTGACAGCTGGCCGGGGCGCATCTGCTCAAGCACGGTCTCGACCTCGGGCGGCACCTCGCCGGCGCTGACCCAACCGGCGTCGCCGCCGTTGGCCGCGGTGGGCAGGGCCGAGAACTGGCGCGCCACGGAGGGGAAGGGCGCGCCCTGCTGCAGCTGCACCACCAGTTGCTGGGCGCCGGCCATGGCCTGCGGCATGCCGCCGACCCGGGTGGCGTCGACCAGCACTTCGCCGATGTTGTACTGCGGCCGGGCAGCCTGGGCGGTCATCCGGGCCTGGGTGGCGGCGATCTGGTCCTCGCCGATCCGCAGGCGCGAGCCATAGCGGCCGCGGATCCAGCGGGCCCAGCTGATCTGGGCGCGCAGCTGCTGCTTCAGGGTGTCAGCGCCGATGCCGCGTTGCGTCAGGAAGGTCAGGAACTGATCGGCGGTCATGTTGTTCTGCTGGGCCATGCCGGAGATCTCGTCGGCGACCTCGGCATCGTCGGCCAGGATGTCGATCTTCTGTTCCTTCTCGACGCGGTGCAGTTCCTGGAACTGCAGGCGTTCGTCGACCAGCGAGACCAGGGCCTCGCGCTGGAACTGCGACAGGTTCTCCTCGGTCGGCTGCACGCCGGAGGTGGCGATCAGCAGCCGCATGCGCTGGGCGAGGTCATAGGTCGAGACGATGTCGTCGTTGACCACCGCGGCCACCGATTCCGACATTCCGGTCGGGGGAGGCGGCGCGGCCGGCCGCGCCGCGTCGGCGGGCGCGGTCCCGACCGGCGCGTCCGAGGACTGGGCCATGGCCTGGGGCGCTGCGCCGATGGCGATCATGACGCAGGCGAACGCTGCGCTCCGCGCCGCAGGGCCCGACAGATAACGCTTCATGGACGAGAGTCTTCCTTCGTGGAGGCGCACTTCGGCCGCCATATTACCTGCCATTCAATGCGCCGCCCAATGTGGCGAGCGTTAGGCGCACCGAAACCGACTCGCTAGGTACCAGACGACCCAGGATCGTGTCTTCGCGGCGATAGATCACATCCAGCCGGATGCAGTCGTCGCGATAGAATACGCCGACGTCGCGGATGACCCAGGCGTCGCGATTGAGGTCGCGGTTGCCATACAGGCTGACGCCGTAGTTCTTGGTCACATAGACCTCGCCACCGACGTCCAGGTTCTCCTGCCTCACGCCGTTGATGTCGACGTTGTCCTTCAGGTAGCGGACGAAGCCGTTGCCGTACTTGTTGTAGGTGTTCAGGCCGGCTTCCAGCCGCTCGACCTGGAAGGTGTCCGAATCCAGCCGGGCGCGCGCGAACATCGTCAGGCCCTTCATGGGCTGGGCGTCGGCGGCGACGATCCAGTCCGAGGCCTTGGTCCGCAGCCCTGTGCGGTCGCTGAACACCAGGTTCTGCTGGGTGCGGAAACTGCGGCCGAGCAGGATGTTGGCCCGCCGGCCGTCGTCCCACAGCACCGAGGCGCGCCCGGCCACGTTCAGCCGCGCGCCGTCCTCGTAGAGGTCGTAGCCGGGGAACTTGTTCGGCCGGAACAGGGTGGTCTCGTCGAACTCGAAGGCGACGCTGTCCTCATTCAGATAGACCGGCGCGCCGGTGGCGTCGCGGCCGATCACGATCTGCTTGGCGTTGGGCGAGGCGACCACCTGGGCCAGCGGCTCCAGCACGATGGTCGCGTCCGAGGTCCGCTTGAAGAACGGGTAGGACACATCGACGCCGGCGGTGGCCAGGCCGCGCTCGGTGTTCTGGCTGCGGGTGGCCGACCCCACGCCGGTGAGGATGTCGTGAAGCTGATAGGCGTCGGCGCGCAGGTTCACGAACGGTTCGAACCGCAGCCCCGACTCCGAGATGAACGCCCGCCGCCAGTCCAGTTCGCCGGTGACGCGGGCGCTGTCGAGGCCCGGCAGGCGGGCGGCGAGATTGGTCGGCGACTGCTCGCGGGCCAGCACGACGCCGCTGGTGTTCACCCGCAGCCGGCCGCCCAGAACCGTGCCGGCCGGCTCATAGTGGCCCTCGATCAGGGGGCCGATCACCGGGAACACCCGGTCGTTCTCACCCGAGCTGAAGCCGGTGACCGGGTCGACCGCGCCCGGCCGCAGCCCCTGGATGGTCATCGCCGCGACCGACAGATAGGAGCGCTGGTCCTGGCGGATCGCGTAGAGCTGCGAGATCAGCCGGCGGTCGTCGGCCACATAGGGCCCGCGGCTCTCATAGACCTTGCTGACCTCGTACTTGTCGAAGATCAGGTCGTCGGACGCCCGCTCGGCGGTGAAGCCCCAGCGCCACTTGTCGTCGATCTGGAACGCGCCGCGGCCCAGGATATAGCTCCGATCCGTGCTGGTGCCGTGCACCTCGCGGCCCTTGCCGTCGAAATCCGGGGCATGGGTGAAGCCGAAGCGGACGTCCACCTCGCCGGAATAGAACCGCTTGCGCACCTCGGCATTAAGGAACGGGGCGATCTTGGTGTTGAACTGCGGACTGATGATCGCGTCCATGGAGGGCGAGATGACCCAGTAGTAGGGCTGCTCGTAGGACAGGCCGCGCCGATCGGACACCGAGCCCTTGGGCACCAGGAAGCCGGAGTTGCGCGGCGACTTCGGGTCGGCGTTCCAGAAGATCGGCAGGTAGGCGATGGGCACGCCGAACAGCCGGAAGCGGGCGTTGCGATAGTAGACGATGCGCTTCTTCTGGTCGCGGATCACCCGATCGGCGGCGATCGACCAGGTGGGGGTCTTGGCGCTGCCGTCCTTGGCGCAGATCTCGCAGGGCGTGTAGATCGCGTGATTGAGTTCCTGGATGTTCTCGTTGCGCTTGGAGGCGTTGGCGGCGGCGATCTTGACGTTCTGTTGCAGCCGCGCCGAGAAGCCAAGCGCCACGCCGGCCTTCAGCTGGTCGTCCAGCACGATCTCGGTGGCGTATTCCGTCGTGCCATCGGCATTGACGATGACGATATGGCCATAGCCGCGGACCACGCCGCTGGCGTCGTCGTAGACCAGCTTGTCGGCCCGCAGCGTGCGTCCGTTGTAGCGGACCTCGACATTGCCGTTGGCCGTCGTGACGCCGGACTTGTCCTCACGGATGACCTCATCGGCCTCCATGTACATCTCGTCCGGCTGCAGGCCGTCGGCGACCGGCTTGGGGGCGGCCGGCTTGGCGGCTGCGGGCGGCCGGGCGCGCAGGACCTCCTTGGGGCCGTCGGGGATCGTCTTGGTCTGGGCGTGGCCGTGAGCGGTGCAGAAGAGCGCGATCGCCGCCCCGGCCAGAAGGGCGCGCTTGCCAGAAGATCGCGGCCAACGCCTGGGCGAACTCATCAAACTTCTCGATCCCCTGAGCGCTGGGCCTGAGTACGAAGGCGCACGTCTAACCGTGTCCGGCCTGCGATGCATAGCCCCGCAGGCCGAGGATTCAACCGTCTTCCGTGTAGCAAAGCAGGGTGACGCCCGCGAGCAGGGCGACCAGCGCCGGCGCCCAGGCCGCCGCGAACAGCGGGATGATGTCGGCCTTCGCCAGCGCGCCCGAGAACTGATTGAAGAAGAACATCACGAACCCCAGCGCCACGCCGGCCCCGGCCAGTCCCGCCAGCCCGCCCAGCCGGGTCAGGCGCAGGGAGAAGGCCGCCGCCAGGATCGACATGGCCGCGAACAGCAGCGGCGTCGCCAGCAGTTGCTGGAAGCGCAGGCGGTAGCCCGAGGCCGAGAAGCCGGCCTGCTCGGTCAGCTGGATGGCGCGGGGCAGCCGCCAGAAGGCGATCGCCTCCGGAGAGGCCAGCCGCTCCATGGCCGCCTCGGCGTCCAGGGTGGAGCGGATCGTGAGGCTGTCGGAGCGGATCGACGAATCGCCCGCCGTCGCCTCGCGCACGTCCTTCAGCCGCCAGAACCCCGGCAGCAGGGTGGCCTCGCCCGCCTCCAGCCGGCGGCGGAATTCCGGGGTCCCGCGGGCGTTCTTCTCGTAGATGAACAGGGATACGCCGTGCAGGGTCACGATCCCCTGGTGGGTGTCGCGGGCCTTGGCATGGATGACGATCTGGCTGGTGTCGTCGCCCTGGCGCAGCCAGATGTCCTTGGGCTGGTCGCCCAGGTAGTTTTCCATGATCCGCGCGCGCTCGAACTCGAACTTGGCGTTGAGGCTCGCCGCCAGCGGGTTCAGGCCGCCCACCGCGACCAGGCCCAGGATGAAGGCGACCGCCGCCGACGGCAGGATGAAGCGCCACGCCGAAATGCCGGCCGCGCGCATGGCGACCAGTTCGCTGCGCCGGTTCAGGCCGACGAAAGCCCCGATGCCGCCGAACAGGAAACAGAACGGCAGCAGGATCTGGATCAGCGCCGGCACCCGGTAGAGGGTCAGCTCGAAGATGCTGTTCGCGCCCACGTCGGCGCGGGTGCCCACCTGGCTGCTGAGCTCCACGAACTGGATCAGCACCACCACCGCCGAGATCACCGCCAGGGCGGCGATCACACCCATCAGCATGTAGCCGATCACGTAGCGCTCGAGCCGCCCTATGCCCATCAGGCCCGGACCTGCGCCGCCGGCGGCGCGGCGCGGGGGCGGGTGATGTCGATGTAGCGGCTGACCTTCTGGCGGAAGATCCCGGCCAGCGCCGCCCATGTGGCCCCGATCGGCACCGCATACTGCAGCAGATTGAGCCAGGCGCTGTCCTCGCACGCCGCCTGCACCTGGAAGCCCACCAGCCGCACCACCGCCGCGACGGCCCCCATCACCGCGATCCGCCGGCCATAGCCCAGCCGCGAGAAGCCGCCGCCGATGATCGCCGACAGCGCCAGCGCCATGAACGCGATGTTGTAGAGCGGCGAGGCGATCCGCGCGTTGCCCTCGGCCAGCAGGTCGAGCCGGTTACGCCGCTCCCAGTCCTGCTGCAGGTCCGGGAAGAACAGTTCGTGGAGGTAGCGGTCGGAGGGCTTGTAGTGCACCAGCTCGTCCGAATCGGAGAGCGACGCCAGGTCGAAGGTGTAGCTGCGGAAGGTCAGGTAGTTGAGCACGCCGCGGCTGGAGATCTCCTGGTTCGACCCGTTCTGCAGGATCAGCACCGGCCGGCCCTGGCTGTGGGCGATGCGGCCGGTCTCGGCGGAATAGGTGGTGTCCGATCCGTCCGCCTTCACCTCGTGCAGGAACAGGTTGATCAGGTTGCCGGCGTTGTCGACGCTCTGGGCATAGACGGTCAGCCCCGGCGTGGGCTCGGTGAACTCGCCCTCCCGCACCAGCGTCGAGGCCAGGTCGGTCCGCACCTCGAACAGTTCCTGGCGCATGGCGCGATAGGCGGCCGGCTGGACGAACAGGTTCAGCAGCAGGGCCAGGAAGGCCACCGCGCCGGCCAGCCGCATGGCCGGCGAGATCACCCGCCAGCGGCTCATACCGCCGGCGAAACAGACCACGATCTCCTGCTCGGTGTGCAGCCGGTTCAGCGCCACCAGGGCGGCCACGAACACCGCGATCGGGAGCACCAGGTTGATCAGCTGCGGCATGGCCAGCACCGTGACCTTCAGGAACACCAGCGCGCTTTGCCGCTGGTTCACGATCAGGTCGAGGCCGCTCAGACTCTGGCTCAGCAGGGCGACCGCCGTGAGCGCCAAGGTGGCCAGGGCCACCGGCGCCAGGAGCTGGCGCAGCAGATATCGGTCGATCAGGCGCATCTTGGAAAAAGAGCTCACTCCGAGAAATAGACGCGCCCCGGCCGCGGAGCTGTTCTAAACCATGCGTCGCCGCGCCGTACAACCTGACCGTCGGCGCCCGCGAGAGAGCCTCAAGAGAGAGACCAGATGGATATCGAGTTCGTCGCGGCCACAACCGCGATTCCCCCCAAGACCGCGCTCGCCCGCATCGCGTTCGACGGCGACACGCAGCAGGGCGCGCTGGCCCAGGCGGTGGCCGCCAGCCGCTTCACCGGCGCCAAGGGCCAGACCCTTGACGTGCTGGCGCCACAGGGCGAGACCGCCGCGCGGCTGGTGCTGGTGGGCGCGGGCAAGACGGCCGCATTCGACGTCATCGCCGCCGAACAGGCCGCCGCCACGGCCTATAACGCGGTGAAGGCCTCGGGCCTGGAAACCTTGCGGATCGAACTCTCCGGCGATGCCGACATGGCCGCCCACGCGGCGCTGGGCCTGCGCCTGGCCAGCTATCGCTTCGACAAGTACCGGACGACGGAAAAGACCGACAAGAAGCCCTCCATCGGCAAGGCGCAGATCGTCGCCGCCGACCCGGACGCCGCCCTGGCCGCCTTCGCGCCGCTGTCGGCGATCGCCGACGGCATCAGCTTCACCCGCGACCTGGTGTCCGAGCCGCCGAACGTCCTCTATCCCGCCGAGTTCGCCAGGCGGGTCAAGGCGCTGGAGAGCCTGGGCCTCGAGGTCGAGATCCTCGGCGAGCCCGAGATGATGCAGCTGGGCATGGGCTCGCTGCTGGCCGTGGGCCAGGGCAGCATCCGCGAGAGCCAGCTGGCGGTGATCAAGTGGTACGGCGCGGCCGACAAGTCCGCCCAGCCGATCGCCTTCGTCGGCAAGGGTGTCTGCTTCGACACCGGCGGCATCTCGATCAAGCCAGCCGATAGCATGGAGGACATGAAGTGGGACATGGGCGGCGCGGGCACCGTGGCCGGACTCATGCACGCGCTGGCCGGCCGCAAGGCCAAGGTCAACGTCATCGGCATCCTCGGCCTGGTCGAGAATATGCCCGACGGCAACGCCTATCGCCCCGGTGACGTGCTGACCTCGATGTCCGGCCAGACCATCGAGGTGATCAACACCGACGCTGAGGGCCGGCTCGTGCTGGCCGACGCGCTCTGGTACTGCCAGGACCGCTTCAAGCCGAAGTTCATGGTCGACCTGGCGACGCTAACCGGCGCGATCATCGTGGCGCTGGGGAACGACTACGCCGGCTGCTACGCCAACGACGAGGACCTGGCCGCCAACCTGCTGGCCGCGGCCAAGGCGGAGGACGAGGGCCTGTGGCGGATGCCGCTGCCCGACGCCTACAACAAGCAGATCGAGTCGATGATCGCCGACATGAAGAACACCGGCACCCGGGCTGGCGGCTCGATCACCGCGGCGCTGTTCCTGCAGAAGTACGTCAACGGCGTGCCCTGGGCGCACCTGGACATCGCCGGGACCGCCTGGAAGAAGCCGTCGTCGGTGGCCACCATTCCGGACGGCGCCGTCGGCTTCGGCGTGCGGCTGCTGAGCCGCATGCTGCAGGACAAGTACGAGGGCTGAGGCCGCCCATGGCGCGCCTGGTCCTGCTGCACAGCCCGTTCATCGGGCCGGCGAGCTGGGGTAGCGTCGCCGCCGACCTGGCGGGGCGGGGCCATACCGTGTCATCGCCTGCCTGGCCGAAGCTGGAGCCCATAGCGTCGGCGTTCTACCGGACGCTGGCGCAGGACATGGCTGCGCGGATCGACGCCAGGGAGGACGCACCGATCCTCATCGCCCACAGCGGCGGCGGGGCGCTGTTGCCGGCCCTGGAGGCGGCGCTCCCGACACCGCCAGCGGGTGTGATCTTCGTCGATGCGATCCTGCCCCATCCGGGCCGAAGCTGGCTGGAGATGGCCCCGCCGCAACTGGCGCTGCAACTGCGCAACGGCGTCGATGTGGGCCTGCTGCCGTCATGGGACCGGTGGTGGCCGCCCGGCGCGCTTGAGCGCCTGGTGCCGGACGACGCGGCGCGCACGGCGCTGATCTCCGAACTCGAAGGCCTGCCGCTGGACTTCCTCGAGGAGGCGGCGCCGGCCATGACGCTGGGCGCGCGTGCCGCCTATCTGCAGCTCAGCGGAGCCTATGACGACGAGGGCCAGTATGCGGGGCGCCAGGGCTGGCCGGTCGTGCGCCTGCCGCTGCATCACCTGGCCATGCTGACCCACGCCCAGGCCATTGGCGGCGCCCTTGACGGTCTGGCCCGTCGCCTGGAGACGGCCCATGGCTGACGCCGCCTGCGAGGTCTGGTTCTATCACCTGGAGCGCACGGGCCTGGACCAGGCCCTGCCGGAGCTGCTGGAGAAGACGCTGCAGAAAGGCTGGAAGGCCATCGTTCGGTCGCCGACCGCGGACCGGATCGACCGCCTGGACAGCTGGCTCTGGACCTATCGCGACGAGAGCTTCCTGCCGCACGCGGTGGCGGGAGAGCCGGGGCCCGAGCGCCAGCCGATCCTGCTGACCACCGCCAACGACAATCCCAATGGCGCCGACGCGCTGTTCCTGGTGGACGGCGCCGAACCCGCCGACCTCACCGGCTACCAGCGCTGCATCGTGATCTTCGACGGGGCCGACGACGGTCAGCTGCAGGCCGCCCGCAACCAGTTCCGCGAGGCCAAGGCCAAGGGGCTCGCCGTCTCCTACTGGAAGCAGCAGGCGCGCGGCTGGGAGAAGCAGGCGTGAGGCGGGTGCTGGTCGCCGCCGCGCTGCTGGCGCTGGGGGGCTGTTCGACGACACCCGAGCCCCAGGCGCCGCCGCCGGCGCCCGCACCTGCGCCTCCGATCGCGCCTGCGCCGCCGTCTGTAACGGTCGCCGACACCTGCGGCGCGCGGCCCCTGCAGAGCCTGATCGGCCATCCGCGGACCGACATTCCGGTGCCCGTGCGGCCTGAACTCCAGCGTGTGGCCTGCACCACCTGCCCGGTGACGATGGACTTCAATCCGGAGCGGCTGAACTTCTTCTTCGACGCCGGGACGGGCCTGATCCGCGAGATCCGATGCGGCTAAACGCCGGGGATTTCGACGCCCAGGTCGCGCAGCAGGGCCAGCCATCCCTCGCGCCCCTTGGCCCGGCTGAACCGCGCCACCGCCGTCGCCCGCGCCGCCGCCCGCAACGGCGTCGACGCCGCCGGATCGCGGCAGTCGGCGATCATCGCCCCGGCCAGGGCCTCGACGTCGAAGAACGGCAGCAGGCGGCCGCTCACCCCGTCCTCGATGGCGTCGTGCAGCGGCCCGGTGTCCGAGCCGATGATGTAGCAGCCACAGGCCATGGCCTCGGCCAGCGACCACGAGAGCACGAACGGATAGGTATAGTAGACGTGCGCATTACCCTGGCGGAGCGCCGCCAGCATCCGCCCGTGTTCCACCTGGCCCAGGAAATGAACCCGCGCCGGATCGTAGTCGACACCCGCGAAACAGACATCCTGCCACGTGCCGCCCCCCGGCGCCTGGCCGCCATAGGCGTGTCCGCTGGGCTTGCCGATCAGCAGCACCTGCGCGTCGGGGACCTCGGCCAGCAGCCGGGGCAGGGCGCGGGCGACGATGTGCAGGCCCCGCAACGGCTCCATGCTGGCGTTGATGTGAGTGATCACTGGCGTCCCCAGGGCGATCGTCCGGCCGTCATCCAGGCGGAAGGGCTCGGCCGCGCCGGGCCGGATGGCGTCGGTGTCCACGCCCTCGTGGAGCACTCGGGTCCGGGCCCGGAAGGCCGGGGGCAGGGCGCTGGCCTGGAATTCGGTGGGGGCGACGATGGCGTCGGCCCGCGCATAGGTCATGGCCATGACCGCGTTCTTGGCCTCGGCCCGCAGGATCGCGCTCTCGTCATAGCCCAGGAACTCAGGGTCGAAGCCCACGTCGAAGCCGCGGCCGTGATAGTAGAATTCGGCGAAGGCCACCTGTCGGGCGTTCGGAAACACCTCGCCCAGGAACGCGGCCTCCCCCCAGCCGGGATGCAGCACGATCGCCGCCGGGTCCCAGCCCTCGGCCTTCAGCGCCTTGGCCGCGTCATAGGCTCCGCGCGCCCGGATCAGGTCCGCCTCGGCCCGCACCGCGAACGGAAACATCCCCGGCGTCGACCCGCGCGGCAGGCGGTAGCGGGCCAGCCGCACGTCCTGCATACCCGGCGCATGGTCCTGGCCGATGGCCACGGTCGGCACGCCGCGCGCCACCAGAGTCGCGGCCAGGTCCCGGAACTGGGCCGGAAAGTTGTTGTGGACGAACAGGACGCCGCGCAGCATGGCCGCCTTCTGCCCGGCCGAAGCGTGGCTGTCACCTGCGCGACGGCCAGCCCTTATTCGCCAAGGGCTTCGAAGGGCATCCAGCTTCGCCGGGATCGCGGAGGGCGCTGTCCTGCGAAGCCCATCTGGGCGAAGCAGGATGGTGCGGCTAGAGGGACTCGAACCCCCACGGTTGCCCGGTAGGACCTAAACCTACTGCGTCTACCAATTCCGCCATAGCCGCGCGAGGCCTGCCATCGCGGGCGGCGCGGGCTGCGTCAAGGGGGCAGGGGGCTTGGACGCGCCTTCCCAGCGTGACATAAGGGCGCCCGCGCGCCGCCGGGTCACCCTGCGCGGCCATCCTCGTTTGACGTGAAAGGCGGACCTGACGCGCTGGCGCGTTCGGTCCCGGAATCTTTGAGAATGCCGATGCAGATCGTTGAGAAGTCTGGTGAAGGTCTGAGCCGTGTCTACGGCGTCACGGTGCCGCTGGCGGACCTGACCGAGAAGCTGGAAGCCCGGATCGCGGAGATCACGCCCACCCTCAACATCAAGGGCTTCCGGCCGGGCAAGGTGCCGCCGGGCCATGTGCGCCGCCTCTATGGCAAGGCGCTGATGAGCGAAGTGGTGCAGGCGAGCCTGACCGAAAGCACCCAGAAGGTGCTGACCGACAACAACCTGCGCCCCGCCGGCGAGCCCGAGCTGAAGCCGGAGGGCGACATCGAGGCCGTCATGGATGGCAAGGCGGACCTGGCCTACGAGCTCTCCATCGACCTGATGCCCGAGTTCGAGCCGGTGGATGCGTCCACCCTGTCGCTGTCCAAGCCGGTCTATGCGCCGACCGTCGAGGAAGTCGACGACGCGGTGGCCGAGCTGGCCAAGCAGAACCGCACCTATGCGCCGCGCACCGGCAAGACCGTGAAGGCCAAGGACGGCGACCAGGTCGTCATCGACTTCCTGGGCCGCGTGGACGGCGTGGCGTTCAACGGCGGCACGGCGCAGGACGTGGAGCTGGTGCTGGGCGCGGGCCAGTTCATCCCAGGCTTCGAGGCCCAGCTGGTCGGCGCCAAGCCGGACAGCGATGTGGTGGTGAAGGTGACCTTCCCGGCCGACTACCAGTCGGCCGATCTGGCCGGCAAGGACGCCGAGTTCGAGACCAAGGTGAAGGAAGTCCGCGCGCCCGTGGACTCGCCTGCCGACGACGCCTTCGCCGAACGCCTGGGCATCGAGAACCTGGAGAAGCTCAAGGAGCTGGTGAAGGGCAACCTGGAGGAGCAGTACGCCGGCGCCTCGCGCTTCAAGCTGAAGCGCGCCCTGCTGGACCAGCTGGACGCCAAGCACGACTTCCAGCTGCCGCCGAAGATGGTCGAGGCCGAGTTCGCCTCCATCTGGCAACAGGTGCAGCAGGACAAGGAGGGCGGCCAGCTGCCGCCCGAGGACGCCGAGAAGTCCGAAGAGCAGCTGACCAAGGAATACCGCAAGATCGCCGAGCGTCGGGTGCGCCTGGGCCTGGTGCTGGCCGAGATCGGCCGCGCCAACAACGTCCAGGTGACGGAAGCCGAGCTGAACGAGGCGATCCGCCGCGAGGCCATGAAGTACGGCGCCCAGGCCCAGGAGGTGTTCAACCTGCTGCGCGAGAACCAGAACGCCCAGGCCCAGCTGCGCGCCCCAATCTTCGAGGACAAGGTCGTCGACCTGATCGTCTCCAAGGCCACGGTCGAGGACAAGCCGGTCAGCAAGGACGAGCTGATGAAGGAAGACGACCTGCCCGAAGGCTACAGCGAGTAGGTAGACGTCTTCAGGGACGACGGGGCGCTATTGCGGCAGCTGGGAGACCAGGGCCATCAGTTGCGCCTGGGTCGTCACCTCGGTCTTGCGGAAGATGCCCTTGAGCAGGAACCGCCCGGCGTTCAGCGAGACACTTCGCAGGGCACAGTAGTCCTGCAGGCTGGCGCCCGCGGCCAGGCCACTGGCCAGGCGCGCCTCAGCCGGCGTCAGGCCGAACCAGGCCGCCACCCGGCTGATCTCCAGGGTGCGCGCCTCGCCGCCGCCGCCGATCGAGACGATCAATCCCGCGCCCTTGACCGTGCCGCCCAGCGCGCGCGCCGTCTGCACCGGCACCCGGGCTGCGACCGTGGCGATGCGCGATCCATCCGCGTCCGGCGAGACGAAGGCCGCCCCGGCGGGCGGCGTCGAACGGGCCAGCGCGACCAGCTCGGCCTGGCTGGCCGGCTCGAGGTAGGCGAGGCGGCCGCCGGCCAGGCTGATCACCTGGCTGGCCTCGTAGCGCGCCACGTGCCGGTTGGCAGTGATCACCGTGAGGTCAGGCGCCAGGCAAAGGATCGCCGAGGCGGTCCGGTCGGCGGCGGTCGAGGCGGCGTCGGCGCGCAGCTCGGCCTGCGCGATCCGGTGGCTGATGCGCACGGCGCGCTGGATGTGCGGCGCCAGCACCCGCAGGCCGCGACGCAGGCCGTCAAGATCGCGGTCGCCCGGACCTGGCAGCACGAGGGCCAGCCGCTCATCGCCGCGCCGGTCCAGCACGACAGCCAGGGCGCGGTTGAGCCCCCAGCGGCTGAGGAAGTCGCGGTAGAGCGGGCTGTCGGTGAATTCCTCACGGGTCATCAGCTCGTCGGTGTCGACGACCGTCCCGCTGCGCAGCGGTGCGATACGGCGAGACCAGGGATTGTTGGCCGCATAGACCGTGCCGTAGATCTGCGGGACCCAGGCCGCCAGGCCGGTGGAGCCGACGAATCGCGCGCCCGGGGGTTGGTTGCGCTCCCAGATCAGGAACGCCAGGTCCCATTCCAGCGGCCCCAGGGCCGTGGTGATCCCCGTGAGGGTGTCGTCCCACAGGGTCGGATCCAGCGCCGCCTCATAGACCTGGCCGATCAGCGCATCCAGCACCGGCCAGGTCGGCTGGGCGCCACGGCGCGGTCGATCGGACATCGGAAAATATCCCTGATCCGCTACTCATTCGGGTAGCGCCGCGAGGGTCACGCTAGGTCACGGTTGGCCCGGAGGCAAATAGCGCCGGCAGCCGCCGATCACCGGCCGTGGGCTGGCAGGCGCTATTCCAGACGACGGCTGGCTGTCGCCTGAACCGCAGCGTCCTGCTGCCTAGGAACATGAAGGTCGACGGCGTCGACCCGGTCAGGGCGGCGCCGCGTCGAGGCCGGCCTAAAGCGACCGCAGGTGCCGCAGCAGTTCGGGGTTCTCCATCTGTGCGCGCCGCTCATTGATGGCGCGGTGCAGGTCGAACTGATCGGCGGCGCTCATCGGCGCGGCCGGCTCCTGCGGAATGATATCGAATGCAGCAGACAAGGATTCGGGCACGCGATCCGTCGGCATGTCCATCTTAGCTCTCCATGATCTCGCAGCAGCGAGGTCCGTCCCGCACTTAAGGTATCATTTACCTGTTACGCCCGCCAAGCGCCGTGGGGTCGGAAACGCCTGACGGGTGATCACACTCTGGTGTGGAAGTTCATGCCCCGGCCCCGACAACAGAGCCCAGGTTGTCCCGACCGCACCGGGCAGAAATCGATGAACGTCGATCAGGAATCGGTTGGCTTCCGTGGGGTGGGGGACGTAACCTGTCGCCAACAACGCCGCGTCGGGGTGCGGAGCCAACTCTGCCAAGGGCAGGGTTCGACTTCCAGACCTCGGGAGGAGTGCGTCCCGGGAAGGAAGCGAGTTTTGCATCGCACGCGTGAGATTGGGACCGACTACTTTCACAAGGTCGTCGATTGCCAGTGGGCCTGTCCGGCCCACACCCCGGTGCCGGAATACATCCGCCTGATCGCGGACGGCCGATACGCCGATGCCTACATGATCAACTGGAAGTCGAACGTCTTCCCCGGGATCCTGGGGCGGACCTGCGACCGTCCGTGTGAACCGGCCTGCCGCCGGGGCCGCGTCGAGGAGGAGCCGGTCGCCATCTGCCGGCTGAAGAGGGTGGCGGCGGACTTGAAGTCCGATGTCACCGACCGCCTGCCGCCGCCGGCCGCGGCGCCCAACGGCAAACGCATCGCCCTGGTGGGCTGCGGGCCGGCCTCCCTGACCGTGGCGCGCGACCTCGCCCCGATGGGCTACCAGCTGACCATCTTCGACAAGGACACCAAGTCCGCCGGGATGATCCGCAGCCAGATCCCCCGCTTCCGCCTGCCAGAAGCCGTCATCGACGAGGAGGTCGGCTACATCCAGGCGCTGGGCGGCATCGAGATGCGGTTCGGAACCCCGATCGACAGCCTGCAGGCCCTGAGGGGAGAGGGCTATGACGCCATCTTCGTGGGCTCGGGCGCGCCGCGCGGCCGCGACCTGGAGCTCCCCGGGCGCCAGGAGGCCGCCGCGAACATCCACATCGGCATCGACTGGCTGTCCTCGGTCTCGTTCGGCCACATCGAGACGGTCGGCCGCCGCGTGATCGTGCTGGGCGGCGGCAACACCGCGATGGACTGCTGCCGCACCTCCCGCCGGCTGGGCGGCGAGGACGTCAAGGTGATCGTCCGCTCCGGCTTCGAGGACATGAAGGCGTCGCCCTGGGAGAAGGAGGACGCGATGCACGAGGACATCCCGATCCTCAACTTCCGCGTGCCGAAGCAATTCACTCACGAAAACGGAAAACTGACCGGCGTGCTGTTCGAGGTGGTCGAGGCGATGTTCGACGACAAGGGCCGGCGCAAACTGGTCCCCTCTGGCGATCCGGACGAGCATTACGAGTGCGACGACGTCCTGGTGGCGGTCGGCCAGGAGAACGCCTTCCCGTGGATCGAGAAGGACATCGGCCTGGAGTTCGATGATGGAGCGATGCCCAAGGTCGACGCCGTCACCTTCCAGTCGACCGTGCCCAACATCTTCTTCGGCGGCGACGCCGCGTTCGGGCCCAAGAACATCATCTGGGCCGTGGCCCAGGGCCACGACGCGGCGGTCTCGATCCACAAGTTCTGCCAGGGCCAGGATGTCGCCGTCCGCCCGCCGCCCGGCGCCACCCTGGTGAGCCAGAAGATGGGCATCCACGAGTGGAGCTACGACAACGACGTCTCCAACGACCACCGCTACCGCGTGCCGCTGCGCGACAAGCAGGCGGCGCTGAAGGACGTCCGGCTCGAGGTCGAGCTGGGCTACGACCTGCAGCAGGCCCTGGCCGAGGCCCAGCGCTGCCTGAACTGCGACATCCAGACCGTGTTCGCCGACAAGCTGTGCATCGAGTGCGACGCCTGCGTCGATATCTGCCCGATGGACTGCATCACCTTCACCGACGACGCCCCCGATAACGCGCAAGGCGAGGGCGATCTGCGCGGCCGTCTCAAGGCCCCGGCCGGCAACCTGACCCAGGATCTCTACGTCTCCGGCCGGCTGACCACGGGCCGCGTGATGGCCAAGGACGAGGACGTCTGTCTCCACTGCGGGCTCTGCGCGGAACGTTGTCCTACAGGCGCGTGGGACATGCAGAAGTTCTATCTCGAAATGACCTATGCGGGGGCCGATGCCTGACAGTGCGGAGCCCCGGGCGGTCCAGGCCGCGACGGCGATGAAGGCGAGCGTCAACGACTTCGTCGTCAAGTTCGCCAATGTGAACGGATCCGGCTCGGCCAGCGCCAACGGCCTGTTCGCCCGCTCGGTGATGCGCATGGGCGTGCCGGTGGCGGCGCGCAACATCTTCCCGTCCAACATCCAGGGCCTGCCCACCTGGTACGAGGTGCGGATCACCGAGGCGGGCTACCTGGGCCGGCGCGGCGGCGTCGACCTGATGGTCGCCATGAACCCGCAGACCTGGGACCGCGACCTGGCCGAGATCGAGAGCGGCGGGTTCCTGGTCTACGACTCGACCAAGCCGCTGGGCCACTCGCGCGACGACATCACCGCGATCGGCGTGCCGCTGACGGCCATGTGCAACGAGGCCTATGAGCTGCCGCGCGAGCGCCAGCTGTTCAAGAACACCATCTATGTCGGGGCCCTGGCGGCCCTGCTGGGCATCGAGCTGGCGGTGATCGACGCCCTGCTGGCCGACGACTTCAAGGGCCGGGATCGGCTGATCAAGGCCAATGTCGAGGCCCTGCGGATGGGCCATGCCTACGTCCTGAAGCATCTGGGCCCGCTGCCGCTGCAGGTGCGCCGCGCCGACGCGGTCGGCGACCGGATCTATGTGGAGGGCAACCAGGCCGCCGCCCTGGGCGCGGTCTATGGCGGGGCCACGGTCTGCGCCTGGTACCCGATCACGCCCTCGACCTCGCTGGTCGAGGCGTTCACCGCCTATTGCCAGGACCTGCGGCTCGAGCCGGAGACCGGCAAGGCCCGCTATGCGATCATCCAGGCCGAGGACGAGATCGCCTCGATCGGCATCGTGGTCGGCGCCGGCTGGAACGGCTGCCGCGCCTTCACCGCCACCTCGGGGCCCGGCGTCTCGCTGATGACCGAGTTCATCGGCCTGAGCTATTTCGCCGAGATCCCGGCGGTGATCTTCGACGTTCAACGGGGCGGGCCCTCCACCGGCATGCCGACCCGCACCCAGCAGGCCGACATCCTGGCCTGCGCCTACGCCGGCCACGGCGACACCAAGCATCCGCTGCTGCTGCCGGCCGATCCGGGCGAGTGCTTCGAGATGGGCGCCCAGGCCTTCGACCTGGCCGACCGGCTGCAGACCACGGTCTTCGTGATGCTCGACCTCGACATCGGCATGAACGAGTGGCTGACCAAGCCCTTCGTCTGGGACGATGCCCGCAGGCTGGACCGGGGCAAGGTGCTGACCCACGATGACCTGGAGGCCGGCCGGGAGTTCGGCCGCTACCTGGAGGTGGACGGCGACGGCATTCCCTATCGCACCTATCCCGGCGTCCACCCGACCAAGGGCGGCTATTTCACCCGCGGCACCTCGCGCAATCCCTACGCCCGCTATTCGGAGGAGGGGGCGGTCTATGTCGACAACATGGAGCGGCTGCTGCGCAAGTTCGACACCGCCCGCGCCCTGGTCCCGGCCCCGGTCGCCCGGCCGGCCCGGCGCAGGACCCGCGACGGCGTGATCTACTTCGGCTCGACCACCCCGGCCATGCATGAGGCGCTGGAGATGCTGGAGGCCCAGGGCCGCCACCTCGACGCCCTGCGCATCCGAGGCTTCCCCTTCGCCGACGCGGTCTACGACTTCATCGCCCAGCACGACCGGGTCTATGTAATCGAGCAGAACCGCGACGCCCAGCTGCGCACCCTGATCATGACCGAGGGCGGGGTGGACGCCTCCAAGCTGGTCGCCGTGCTGCACTACGACGGCACCCCGATCACCGCCCGCTTCATCGCCGGCGAAATCGCCCAGCGCCTGGCGCTGGGCCAGCCCTCCACGGGACAAAGCGAGGCGGCGGAATGACCTACATCCTGAAGCCCCAGCTGCATCACCCCAAGCTGCCGACCAACAGCCTGGGGTTCACGCGCCGCGACTATGAGGGCTCGGTCTCCACGCTCTGCGCCGGCTGCGGCCACGACAGCATCTCGGCGGCGATCATCCAGGCCTGTTTCGAGCTGGAGCTGCCGCCGCACCGGGTCGCCAAGCTCTCCGGCATCGGCTGTTCCTCCAAGACGCCGGACTACTTCCTGGGCAACTCGCACGGCTTCAACACCGTGCACGGCCGCATGCCCTCGGTGCTGACCGGCGCCAACCTGGCCAACCGCGACCTGATCTACCTGGGCGTCTCGGGCGACGGGGACTCGGCCTCCATCGGCCTGGGCCAGTTCGCCCACGCCATCCGGCGCGGCGTGAATATGCTCTACATCGTCGAGAACAACGGCGTTTACGGCCTGACCAAGGGCCAGTTCTCCGCCACCTCGGACCGTGGCAGCAAGTCGAAGAAGGGCGTCATCAACCACGACACCGGCATCGACATGGTGGGCCTGGCCCTGCAGATGGGCGCCACCTTCGTGGCCCGCAGCTTCTCCGGCGACAAGGACCAGCTGGTCCCGCTGATCAAGGCCGGACTGGCGCACAAGGGTGCGGCGTTCATCGACTGCATCAGCCCCTGCGTGCAGTTCAACAACCACAACGGCTCGACCAAGAGCTTCGACTATGTGCGCGAACACAATGAGGCGGTGAACCGCCTGGACGTGATCATGCCCCGCGACCCGATCCAGGTGGACTACAAGTCCGGCGAGAGCATCCGCGTGCAGCAGCACGACGGCTCGATCCTGTCGCTGCACAAGATCGCCGAGCTCTACAACCCCAACAACCGCGCCCAGGCCCTGGGCTATCTCCAGGCGCGGCAGGCCAGGGGCCAGATCGTCACCGGCCTGCTGTTCGTCGATCCCAGCGCCGGCGATCTGCATGACGCCGTCGGCACGGTGGACGCGCCGCTGAACGCCCTGAACGAGGCGGAGCTGGTGCCTGGGGCGGCTGCCCTCGACCGGATCAACGCGAGCCTGCGGTAGGGTCCGCAGGCGTACCTGGGGGCGCGAATTCCCCGACCAACGTTATCTGACCGCGGCGAATCGTCTCGACCGTGGGGACGTCGCGAGCTTCTTAATCGTGAACCCTGACAACACGCTCAGGTGCAAACTGACGCTCGGGGAGGTTCAGGTGGCCGACGGCGCTTTGGCTGACACGCGAGGCGATCTGCCGATCGCGACCCGCCTGGTCTCCGCCAGCGCGCAGGACGCCCTGGAGCGCTTCAGCGACCCGGACCTACTGGCGGCCGGCAAGGTCAACGTCATTTCGCTGGAGGCCGTGCAGGCGCGGTTCGCCGCCCGGTGGGGCCTGCGCAGCGATCAGGTCTACGACTTCACCACCCGCGTGCTCGAACGCGGGGTAGGCGCCCAAGGCTTCTTCCTGCGGGTGTCGGACACCGACTTCTTCATCGTCCACCCCGATCTCGGCCGAATCGCAGGCCAGGCCGCCTGCCTGCGCTATCTGCGCGAAGTGCTGAACCATTTCCTCGGCGAGGACCAGGCGGCCGTGTCTGGCGTGCTGCAGGTCACCCGGATCGACAAGGGCCGCATCGACGCGCAGGGGATGAACGCCCGCGCCCAGAACGTCGACCCGTCGGATCTCGAGGCCGAGGACGCAGCCCGTGCGACGCGCGCGGACGCGGTGGTCGCCGTCCCATCCCTGGACCGCTGGACTCCGTTCGTCAGCAACGACGGCCGCCACATCCGGGTCTCTGCGAGCCTGGAGCCGGTCTATGAGATGAAGGGCTTCACACGGATCGGCTTCCGTATGAACCGCCGGGTCATCGTCATGAACCGCAATGACGAGGAAGAACTGTCGCCCGCCCAGGTGGCCATGCTGTCGACCGCAGACGTGCTGCGGGTCGACCTGGCGACCATCGCCCGCGGGGTCGACCGGCTGCGCTCCGAGAGCGAGCGGCAGCTGAGCCTGATCGTGCCGCTATCGTTCACCAGCCTGTCCAGCCAGAAGGGACGCGCCGAGTTCGTGAAGCAACTCAAGGAGGCCGGCGCCCTGGTGAAGCTGGGGGTGATCTGCGAGATCTGCGACATCGAAGGCGTGCCGCCCAGCGCGCTGCTGGCCGCCGCCTCGCTGCTGCGGCCCTTCACTGTCCTGGTGGCCGGACACCTGGTCCGCCCCAGCCCCGCGATCATCGCCCGCCTGGAGGGCGCGGGGCTGCAGGCGCTATCCTTCGACTGCCCGGCGGGCCTGGGCGACGCGGAATTCGTCGGCTGGGCCAACACCCTGATCGCCGCGACCAAGCGCATCGCCAAATCCGTGCTGATCTACCGCGCCGGTTCGCCCAAGCGCGCCGGCCTGCTGGCCTCGCTGGGCGCGAGCCACGTCAGCATCATGGCGGGGTAGAGCGTAGCTGGCGATCGCCGCCCCAAGCCGGCCACGCCACCCCTGTCATCCCGGTTTCGCCGCCGGCGAAGACCGGGACCCACGGCGGCCCCTTCGCCGGATCGGCATTCAGCCGGACAATCCCCGATCTCCTCACCCGTAGGGGGACGGAGACCCTGCGTAGCAGGGTGGAGGGGGCTTACAGTGGGACCTGGGCGGCGGCGCACCCCCTCCACCACCCTGCGGGCGGTCCCCCTCCCCCTATGGGTGAGGATAAATGGGACCGAGTCCCGTCGCGGAATTGCGATTCCGCCTACGCCGTCGCGACGGCGGCGAGGGCGCGGCGGCGGCGCAGCATCGTGCCCGCCCCACCGAAGCCCAGCAGCATCAGCGCCCAGACGCCTGGCTCGGGAACGCCGCCGCCGACCGAGTCGATCCGCACTCCCACCTCGGCCGAATGGCGCGACTCCAGCGTGAAGATGTCCTGCTGGAACAGGTTCACGAAGGCATAGAGCTGGATCGGCGGATTGGTGAAGTTCGGCGCCGTATGGGCCAGGCCGGAGAGCGATCCGTCGGAGCTGATTCCGCCCAGGTTGATGTAGTTCAGCGTATAGAGCCCGCCCACCGTATACCTGTCCGTCGCGTTTTGCTGGAAGTCGGCGTCGGTGCAGTCGAACATGCAGCCCGGCTGCAGCGTGCGATCCAGCCGTTCATCGTACCCGGACGTGGCGCCGAAGGACTTCGTCACGCCGTTGAGCTGGATCGTCGCGGTGACCGGGTTGTCGGCCCCGTCGCCGCTGAGATAGTCGTAATAGACGCCGCCCCAGTGCACCGGGCCGTCCTTGGCGTCGTCGTAGACGACCTTCGCCGTGAACGCCTTGCCGATGAGGTTCGCCCCCGCGCCGAACTCGCCCGTGCTGTCCAGCGCGGAGGTGACGACGCCCTTGTAGGTCAGATTGTGGACCGTCGCCGAAGCGGGCCCCGCCAGCACAAGGCTCGCGGCAAGCGCCATGGCGCCCGTCGCCACAGCCGCAAATTCTCTGATCTTCATCGCACAACTCCTGGCCTCGCTACGCCCGCAGACCCGCGGTCCGTGAGAGACCGCGGAAAGACGCGGCAACCCCACGCTAGGCGGCGCGGTCCTGTGCGGAGAGTGGCTATGCGATGTGTCCCGGTGCGCCGGCGCGCGCACCGTCAGGGGCCCGGGACCGATTCAGGTCCTATGGATTCAACCGCAGAAGACGCAGAAAACGCAGGAGGAGTCGGGCTTGCGCCGAGCTTCTGCGTCCGTCTGCGTCTTCTGCGGTTCAGGATCGGCGTCGGCCGCGGCGCCGCCGGGTCTGCCGTCAGGCCTGCGCCAGTTCGCCCACCACGAAGGCGTCCTCCCCGGCGCGGACCAGGGTCTCCAGCACGTCGGCCACGTCATGCGGATCGACGATCAGCATCAGGCCCAGGCCGCAGTTGAAGGTGCGGCGCATCTCCTGTTCCGAGACGCCGCCGGTGTGCGCCAGCCAGTCGAACACCGGCGGAAGCGCCCAGGCGTTCCAGTCGAAGCGTGGGACCAGGCCCTCGGCGATGGCGCGCGGCGGGTTCTCCACCAGGCCGCCGCCGGTGATGTGGGCCAGACCCTTGACGCGGCCGGCCTTCAGAAGCGGCAGCACGGTGCGGATATAGATGCGGGTCGGCTCGAGCAGGGCCTCGGCCAGGGTCTTGCCAGCCGCGAACGGCGCCGCGGCGTCCCAGGCCAGGCCGGACCGCTCGACGATGCGGCGGATCAGGGAATATCCGTTGGAATGGGGGCCGGACGAGGCGATCCCCATCAGGATATCGCCGGCCTTCTGGTCGCCCAGCCGGGGCAGCACCTTATCGCGGTCGACGGCGCCCACGCAGAAGCCGGCCATGTCGTAGTCGCCCGGCGCGTACATCCCCGGCATCTCGGCCGTCTCGCCGCCCACCAAGGCGCAGTTGGCCTGGCGACAGCCTTCGGCGATGCCGGCCACCACCGCGGCGGCGGCCTCCACGTCCAGCTTGCCGGTGGCGTAGTAGTCCAGGAACATCAGCGGCTCGGCGCCCTGGGCCAGCAGGTCGTTGACGCACATGCCGACCAGGTCGATCCCGACCGTGCCGTGCAGGCCGGTCTCGATGGCGAGTTTCAGCTTGGTGCCCACCCCGTCGGTCGTGGTGACCAGCAGCGGATCGTCGTATCCGGCCGCCTTAAGGTCGAACAGCGCGCCGAATCCGCCCAGCGACGGCTCGGCGCCCGAGCGGCGCGTGGACCGCGCCAGGGGCTTGATGCGTTCCACCAAAGCCGCACCTGCGTCGATATCGACGCCGGCTTGGGCGTAGGTGAGACCGTTTGGCCGTTCGGACATTTACGAACCCTGGCATGGCGTGCAGAGAAACTCAGCTGCGGCCCTTGCAGAGTCGGCCGCGCGCGGGGCTATAGCTAATTGATGATGCCGATCACAACCACCGCCGAACTCGCGGCGTTCTGCGACAAGATCAAGGGCCAACCGTTCGTCGCCGTGGACACCGAGTTCATGCGCGAGACCACCTACTGGCCCAAGCTGTGCCTGATCCAGGCCGCCGCGCCCTCCGCCGAGGCCTGTATCGACCCCCTCGCCGAGGGGCTCGACATGACCAGCTTCCTCGACATCATGCGCGACGAGACCATCCTGAAGGTCTTCCACGCCGCGCGGCAGGACGTGGAAATCTTCAACAACCTGGGGGCGATGCCCAAGCCGCTGTTCGACACCCAGGTGGCCGGGATGGCGGCCGGGTTCGGCGAGCAGATCGCCTACGACGCCCTGGTCCGCCAGATGCTGAAGATCGACCTGGACAAGAGCTCGCGCTTCACCGACTGGGCGCGGCGGCCGCTGTCGGACAACCAGCTGACCTACGCCCTGGCCGACGTGACCCACCTGGCCGCGCTCTACCCGATGCTGCGCGAGCGGCTGGAGAAGGAGGGCCGCATCGGCTGGGTCACCGACGAGATGAACGATCTCACGTCGCCGGCCAACTACGACGTGGAGCCGGAGAACGCCTGGAAGCGGTTGCGGCCCCGCAAGCATGCGGTGAAGTACCTGGCCGTCTACAAGGCCGTGGCGGCGTGGCGCGAGCGCACCGCCCAGCTGCGCGACCAGCCGCGCGGCCGGATCCTGAAGGACGAGGCGATCGACGAGATCGCCACCCAGGCGCCGATGGACGCCGACGGCCTGGACCGGCTGCGCTCGGTGCCCAAGGGCTTCTCCGGATCGCGCTTCGGGCCCGACCTGATCACCGCCATCCGCGACGCCCTGAAGGATCCGGAGGCCTATGCCCCGGTGATCGAGCGCAGCCGCCAGTCGGCCTCGCCGGCCGCCGGCGCGGTTGTCGAGCTGCTGAAGGTGCTGCTGAAGGCGCGGGCCGAGGAGTCCGGCGTGGCGTCGAAGTTGATCGCCACGGTCTCCGACCTGGAGCAGATCGCCAACGACGACGAGGCCGAGGTCGCCGCGCTCAAGGGCTGGCGGCGGGAGGCGTTCGGCGAGGACGCCCTGAGGCTGAAGCGCGGCGAACTGGCCCTCGTGCTGGACGGCGCGCGGGTGCGGGTCGTGGAAGTCCGCCGGGCCCCGAAGGCCGCGGCCGCGGGGTAGCGGCCTCGACCATTAAGCCGTGACCTGCGGATAACTCCAACCGGTTGACGTAACGGCGGTTTCAGCTTGCCGCCCGGACTTGTCCACAGGTTGTCCACCCTGCGCGCGCCGCATCGCCCACAGGCCCGGACAGCGGCGCCGTTGCACCCCGGGCGGGCTTGCGCGACCTTGAACTCGCCGAGAGGAACTGCGGCGCGGCGGACCGGGCGACCGGGATGCGGAGCGGGCAGGCGGCTTTCCAGAGCGAGAGGGCGCCGGAGCAATCCGGAGGCCGGACCGGTCGGGGAAGCACCGGAGACGAACCGGAGCCGAGCTGAGCAATCAGCTAGGCCGAGCTTCCGTCCGACCTTGAGCGCTCAGATCCCCCAACGGATCTGGATCAGAGGGCGGTGTTGCGGGCGACCGTGGCGCCGCCCTCTTGCATTCGAGCCCTGCGACATCGCTCCGGCGTGGCCGAAGGCCCGGGCGGTGAAGAGGCGGCCCCGGAGGCCGCCTCTCATTCCCTAACTCACCTCGAGCTTCAGCTTCAGGGCCTGGGCGACCGCGTGGGCGCGGCGGGTGGTCTGTTCGCCCAGCAACATGTCCTCCCAGCCGGTGAGCGCGCTCAGCACCAGCCGTTCGCCCTTCACGGTCAGGCTGGATTTCTCCAGCAGTCGCGGATTGCGCCCCGACAGGTCGCAGCCTAGCCGGATGGCCGAGCCCAGGGCCCTGGCGCGCTGGCGCCGCTCGACCGTGAGCACCCGGCCGATGGCCGAGACGTCGGGCGGCTGCGGGGCGGCGGAATGGCGCGCGAAGGCCACATAGGCCAGGAAGCAGCGCTCGGCGTGGTTCATCCCGGCGATCGGCGCGCGCAGCACCTGATCGAACGCCAGGTCGGCGCGATGGTCCGGGTGCAGCAGGGCCCCCAGGTCGGCCAGGCGGCAGGCGGCGGCCAGCAGCACCTCGTCACGCCCGCTGAACATCGCCGGCAGCTTCTCGAACAGCGGCCCCACCCAGGCCTCCAGGGCGTGGCCCAGCTCCGGCGAGACGCCGCGGTGCGCCGTCAGCGCCTCGCAGCCCTCGATCAGCGGGTCCAGCGCCCGCACCTCCGGCGGCATGGCCTCCAGCAGCAGGCCCTCGCGCACCCCATAGGCCGAGATCACCACCCGCTCGACGCCGAGCCGCTCGATCAGCCGGTCCAGCACCAGGGCGGAATAGGGCAGGGTGTCGAACCGCTTCTTCGACAGGCCCTCGATGCGTTCCAGGGACGAGCGCGACTGGCGCTGGACGAAGCGCGCCAGATCCAGCCCGTCGGCGCGGCTGATCTCGTACTGGTGGGCCACGTGCAGGGGATAGTCGGCCAGCTGCATGTGCAGCAGGGCCAGGTTGCGCCAGGCGCCGCCGACGGCATGGAATTCGGGGCTGGCGAAGCGGTTGGCCAGTGGCGACAGGTGCTCGTCTATCACCCGCCGGGCCCGCTCGGGGTCCAGGGCCTTGGGGGCGCCGAGCGCGAAGGGGCCGAGCGGCAGGGTGGCGCCCTCGATCTGGGCGATGCCGTTCAGGCGCACCAGCTCCAGGCTGGAACCGCCCAGGTCGCCGACCACGCCCTCGGCGTTCGGTTGGCCGCAGATCACCCCCAAGGCGGCGTAGCGGGCCTCCTCCTCGCCGGACAGGATGCGGATCTCCAGGCCGGTCTCGGCCTTCACCCGCTTGAGGAACGCCTTGCCGTCCGCCGCCTCGCGCACCGCGGCGGTGGCGGCCGTGGTGACCTCCTCGGCCTTCCAGCCATCCAGCACGGCGCGGAACCGGCGCAGCGCGCCCACCGCGGCCTCGACGCCGTCGGGCGACAGCCGGCCGGTGGCGGGCAGGTCCTTGCCCAGGCCGGCGACGACCTTCTCGTTGTAGACGGTCCAGAGCGCGCGGCCGTCCACCCGGTAGATCACCAGGCGGACCGAATTGGAGCCCACGTCGATGACGGCCGCCTGGCGGCCCTCCGGGCGGCCGGCGCTATCCCCGCGAGGCCACATGGTCGATCGCGCGCGGCATGTCCTTCACCCGTTGCCCGCGACCGGAAAGACTCGGATTGGTCATGAAATACTCGTGCGCCGAAAAAGCGTTCGGGTGGTCCCAGGCAGGATCACGCCTATAGCGGCCGTCGGTGTCGAGGGTCCAGCTTTGTGCTTCGTCTTTCAGGTTCGCCAGCATGATCTGCTGCAGAACCTGTTGATGCACCGTGGGGTTCTCGATCGGTGTCATCACCTCGACCCGGCGGTCCAGGTTGCGCGGCATCCAGTCGGCCGACGACATGAACAGCCGCGCGTGCTGAGACGGCATCGGATGGCCGTTGGCGAAGGCGACGATCCGGCCATGTTCCAGATAGCGGCCGACGATGGACTTGACCCGGATGTTCTCCGACAGGCCCGCCAGCCCGGGGCGCAGGCAGCAGATGCCGCGGATCACCAGGTCGATGGACACACCGGCCTGGCTGGCGGCGTAGAGCGCGTCGATGATCTCCGGATCGACCAGCGAGTTCATCTTGACCCACATGGCCGCCGGCTGGCCGGCGCGGGCGTTGTCGGCCTCCTCGGCGATCATGCGGATCAGGTCGCGCTTCATGGTGACCGGCGAATAGGATAGGCGCTCGAGCCCCACCGGTTGAGCATAGCCGGTGATGTAGTTGAACAGCTTGGCCGAATCCCGCCCGAACGGCGGCTCGGTCGTGAACAGCGACAGGTCGGTGTAAACCCGCGCGGTGATCGGGTGATAGTTGCCGGTCCCGAAGTGGCAGTAGGTGCGCAGCGCCTCGCCTTCCTTGCGGACGACCATCGAGAGCTTCGCGTGGGTCTTGTACTCGATGAAGCCATAGACGACGTGGACCCCAGCCCGTTCCAGGTCGCGGGCCCATTTCAGATTGGCCTCCTCGTCGAACCGGGCCTTGATCTCGATCACCGCCGTGACGTTCTTGCCGTTCTCGGCCGCTTCGATCAGGGCGGCGACGATCGGGCTGTCCTTGGAGGTCCGATACAGCGTCTGCTTGATCGCCAGGACGTTGGGATCGCGGGCGGCCTGGCGCAGGAACTGGACCACCACGTCGAAGCTCTCGAACGGATGGTGAACCAGGATATCCTTCTCGCGGATCGCGGCGAAACAGTCGCCGCCGTGATCGCGGATGCGTTCAGGGAAGCGGGCTTCGAACGGTTTGAACTTCAGCTCAGGCCGGTCGGCGGGAATAAGCTGCGCGAGCTCGTCGAGGCCCAGCAGACCTTCCAGCAGGATGACGTCTTCGGTATGAGCACTCAGGCTTTCCGAGATGAAGGTCCGCAGTTCCTCCGGCATTGCCGCTTCAAGCTCGATGCGGACGACCGAGCCGAGACGGCGCTGTTTCAGCAGGGCCTCGAACTCCCGGACCAGATCCTCGGCCTCTTCCTCCATCTCCACGTCGGAGTCGCGGATCAGGCGAAACACGCCTTGCGCCTCGACCTCGCAGCCTGGGAACAGGTGCTCGAGAAAGAGCATCACCATGCTCTCCAGTGAGATCACGCGGCGAACGATCTTGCGCTTGCCCGCCTTGGGTGCGGCCAACTCCCAGAACCGCGCCACCTGCGCCGGAAGCGGGGCGAGCGCATAAAGCTGCCGGCCATCCGACGTCCGCCGCAGCTTGAGCACCAGAGAAAAGGCGAGGTTGGGGATGAATGGGAACGGATGTGCCGGGTCGATGGCCAGGGGAGTCAGGACTGGGAACAGCTCGGAAAGGAACCGCTGCTCCAGCGCCGTGCGTTCCGCCTCGGTCACCTCGCCCGCCGAGATGTAGCGCAGGCCCGCGCCCGCCATCTCGGCGCAAAGTTCCTGCCATCGGGTCTGCTGGTCAGCCATGAGATCGGCGGCCGCAGCATTGACCCGCGACAGCTGTTCAGCTGGCGTCAGGCCATCCTGGCTGAGGGCGCGTATCCCTTCGCGCACCTGATGCTTCAGGCCGGCCACGCGGACCATGTAGAATTCGTCCAGGTTGTTGGCGCTGATCGCCAGGAACCGCAGGCGCTCCAGCAGCGGGTGGCGCAGGTTCATGCTCTCGGCCAGCACGCGTCGATTGAACGCCAGCCAGGACAGCTCGCGGTTGAAGAACCGCGCTGGCGAGCCGGCCAGGGTGTCGGCGGGCGCCGACGCGGGTGGCGCAGCGACGCTGACCGCCGGGGCGGGGGTGGTCGGGGCGATGGTCGGGGCGTCGCTTGGCGGCGGCATAGGGGTTCTCAAACGGCGTCAAACGCTGCGCAAGCGTGGCCTGGAAAGGTTAATGTCGTCGGCCCGATCATCGGGCGCCGCCCAGAAGGCGTCCACCTTATGGAACGCCTTGAGCGCGGCATTGGCTGCCTTGGCCACATTTTCTTCGTCGCCGATGAGCCGCCCGACCTCCAGTCCGGCCGCGAAGCCCAACTCGCCGGAGCGATGGCCGACCGCGCCCATGGCCACCGCGCGCGCCACGGCCATGTCGTTCAATCGCCCCAGCCGGTCCTGCAGGATCCGGAGGGCGGCGACGTAGCGTTGCCGCCGTTTCGGGTGCCTGGGGAAGGCCTCGCCGAAGAAGGCGGCGGCATAGCGCAGCTTCTTGGCCTGTTTGCGCAGGTCGTGGCGGGCATCGACGTCCAGGCGCATGAACTTGTGCGAGCGTCGGCGGACGTGGCGATCCAGCCGGTCCAGCACCGGCGCGGCGAGGGCTGCGGCGGAGCCCTCGCGCAGGCCGCGCTGCGCGTCATTGGCCAGCCGCACCCAGGCGCCGACCTCGATCCACTCGCCCAGGCTGAGCAGCAGGGCGCGGAACCGGGCGGAGCGGACGGCGGCAAGGGCGCGCTCATAGGCCTCGGCCTGGGCGATCCGGAGCGCGCGGAGGAAGGCGGCGCGGCCGGGGCTTTCGTCGATCTCGTCGGTCGTCGCCGCCTTCTGCAGGAAGACGTCGATGTCGCGCGCCTCGGCCAGTTCGCCGGCCAGCCAGCGGGTCTCGCGCCGCGCCGCGTTCAGGCCCGCGGGGTCCAGCATGGCCTTGAACGCCACCAGCCCGGCGCGCAGCCGACGCAGGCCGACCCGCATCTGGTGCAGCACATCGGGATTGTGCGCCCGCTGCAGCAGCCCGGCATTGCCGGCGACCTGCACCAGGGCGTCGCGGGCGATCAGCTGGAAGGCGGCGGCGCCCGTCGTCCTCGGGCCAACGGCCGTGCGTTGCGCCCGCAGGGCCGCCACGCCGTCGTGGCCGGCCAGCCGGTAGCCGCGCTCGGCCTTGCTCTCGAACGACAGGGTCAGCGACGCCTGGGCCTCCAGCTTGCGGGCCAGGGCGAACAGGGCCTTGGACGGGCCCGACACCAGTTCGAGCTCCATCTCATCGATCGGCTCCTGGCGCCCGCCCGCGACGATCAGGCCGGTGTCGAAGCTGACCTCCACCCGCGTGCGGCCGTGGGTCCAGAGGTGGATTCGGCGCTCAACCTCCACCGTGAAGCAGGGCTGCAGGGCGGCGCCGCCGATCGTCGCCAGGACGGGCGTGCCGGCCAGGGCCGCCAGGTCGAGGTCGGGGCCGGCGACCTCGGTCTCCCACTCGTCGCGCTCGAACAGCCCGCCCTCGGCGCGGTGCTTCAAGGTCTGGATGTAGGTGTCGCCCCGGCGCCGGACCCGCAGGCTGAAGCCGCCGTCGCGCAGAGCGTGGCCGGGCGTGTCGAAATAGACCGCGTGGAGTCGGGCGAGCGTCGATCGATCCAGAGGAAACGTCTCCGCCCGCAGCGCCTCTAAGGCGCCGGCGCCGAGCTGGAACTTCAATTCCAGCTCCGGGGCGGCCTTGGCCGGGCTCCGAGCGAGCATGCCAACGTCTCGTCGCACACGGCCGTCGCGCCGCGCGCCAAACCACTGCCGGAAAACAATTCGTTTTGTCTATCGCGCCGCGAAAAGAAATTGCCGGTCACAGGTCGAGCGCCTGGTTTGCCTCCAGAATCTGCCGGGCGAGCACCCGGGTGACCGGCCGGAAGCCGGTATCGCCGGCCTCGTCGAGCCGCCGCACGATCTCCTCGGCCTCGGGGATCGAGCGGTTCATCCGGGCCAGCAGGTAGGGATAGACCGCCTCGGGCGGGCGGATGTTGCGGTCGCGGAAGAACTTGCGCAGCACGCCCTCCAGCACCGCGTCGTCGGGCGCCTCGATCTCGGCGACCGGCAAGGCGTTCAGGCGCGAGCGCAGGTCGGGCAGGGCGGTGGGCCAGGTCGCCGGGCGGGTCCGCGCGGTCAGCAACAGCCCGCCCCCCTCCCGCGCCGCCAGGTTGATGAGGTGGAACAGCGTCTCGTCGGAGACCCCGCGGTCGGCGTCCTCCAGCAGAACCGGCCGGCCGGCGACCGCCACGACGTCGGGCGCCTCAGCCTCCACGACCACGGCGCCGGCCGCGCCGGCCCAGGCCTGCGCCAGATGGCTCTTGCCCGCCCCTTTCGGCCCGACGAGCGCCAGGCAGCCCGCGCGCCACGCTGGCCAGGCCTCGACGGCGGTGACGGCCTGGGCGTTGGACGGTCCGCGCACGAAGGCGTCGAGAGACGGCGGCGCCTGCCGGCCCAGGTCCAGGCGGAGCTGCTTGGGCATCAGCGTTGCGGGATCGTGGAATTCACCGGGCGGTTCTAGGCCGGCCCGGCGCTGTCCGCCAGCGAGCCGGCCAACCGGCGCCCGGGTTTCACAGTCACTTGTGCGCGGGAAGCTCGCGCGCCGAGGCCAGGGTCCAGCCGTCCGGCTTCAGCAGCTCGATGGGCGAGAAGCGGACCTTGTAGTCCATCTTCTCCGAGCCCCGCACCCAGTAGCCCAGGTAGACGTAGGGCAGGCTGGTGAGGCCGGCCTGGACCACATGGTCCAGGATCATGAACGAGCCCAGGCTGCGGCGGCCCAAGGTCGGGTCGTAGAAGCTGTAGACCAGCGACAGGCCGTCGCTCATCAGGTCGACCAGGGCGCAGGCGATCAGGTCGCCGGGCCCGCCATCGTTCGACCGGACGCGATATTCGATGATGTGGGTGCGGACCGCGGTGTCCTCGACCATCGCCACGTAGTCGGGCCAGGTCATCTCGGCCATGCCGCCGTCCGCATGGCGGACCAGCAGGTAGCGGCGGAGCAGGTCGAACTGCTCCATCGTCGCCTCGGCCTCGACCAGGTGGCGCTGGATGTCCTCGTTGCGGGCCACGACCTTCCGCTCGGAGCGGGAGAACACATAGTCCGCCACCGGAATCCGCGCCGACACGCAGGCCGAGCAGGCCTCGCAGGCGGGCCGGTAGGCGATGTTCTGGGAGCGGCGGAAGCCGACCTGGGTCAGGCTGTCGTTGACGTTGGCGCCGTCCGACAGCGGCAGATGCGCGAAGACTTTCCGCTCGTAGCGCTCAGGCAGGTACGGGCACGGCGACGGCGCCGTGAGGAAGAACCGGAGCTGGCGGGTCGGGAAGTGCTGCGTCACGGAGCTGGGGTCGCCTTAGAACTGCGCCTGGACGGATTAGGCGTCATGCCGGCCCTCCACGCAAGGACTACGCTACAACCCCGGGTCCGGAGGCAGCACCGGCGCCTCTCGCAGCAGCACTATGGCGATACGGCGGTTGCCGGGCAGGGTGGGATCGTCCGGATAGAGCGGTTCGGAACTGGCCTTGCCGGAGACCTGGTAGACCCGGTCGGCATCGACGCCGGCGCTCTGCAGGACCTGGCGCGACGCGTTCGCGCGGCCCGACGAAAGCTGCCAGTCGGTCTCGGGCTTGGCGCCGCCGGCGCTGGCGCTGGTGTGGCCATAGATGCTGATCCGGTTCGGAAGCTGGTTGATGATCTTGGAGATCGCCCGCAGCAGGATCTTCGCCCGATCGTTGGGCGCCGCGGCGCCCTGGTTGAACATCGAGCGGCCTTCCTGGTCGACCAGCTGGATTCGCAGGCCCTCCGGGGTTTCGTCGATGATGATGTTTTTCGACAGCTCGGCCAGCTCCGGCATGTCCTGCAGCGCCTGGCGCAGCGACTGGGCGGCTGAGGCGAAAGAGGCTTCCTCCGCCTTCTGCTCGGCCTCCTTCTTGGCCTCTGCGGCGGCCTGTTCAGGGGTCTTGGACTTCGCGCCTTCCTTGGCGTCGCCGTTGTTGGGGGTGCGCGAGCTGGGGGCCAGTTCCTCGATCACGTCGCTGGAGCCGGCGCTCTTGGAGCCTTCCTTGCCCAGGGCCGAGCCACCCAGGATGCCGCCGGCGCCGGAGGTGGTCTCCGACACGCTGGCCGGGGCGAAATAGTCGGCGATGCCGCGCTTCTGCTCCGGGCTGGTGGTGTTGATCAGCCACATCAGCAGGAAAAAGGCCATCATCGCGGTCACGAAGTCGGCGTACGCCACCTTCCAGGCGCCGCCATGGTGGCCGCCGCCGACGACTTTCTTGACCTTCTTGATAACGATCGGCTGGTCGCCCACCGACATGGTTCACCCGGCTTAACTGTGTTTCCCAGGCAAATTGCGGCGTGGGCGTTAAGATGGCGTTTCGGGAGGACCCAAGGTGAGCGTTCTGGAGACCGAAAGGCTGGTGCTGCGCGAGGCGGTGGCGGAGGACGCGCCCTTCATCCTGGCGCTGCTGAACTCGCCGGGCTTCCTCGAGAACATCGGCGACCGTGGCGTGCGAACCGAGGACGAGGCCCGCGCCTACATCGTCGAGCGGATGATCGGCAGCTATGACCAGCACGGCTTCGGCATGTGGCTGACGCTGCAGAAGGCCGACGCCGCGCCGGTGGGCCTGGCCGGGCTGGTGCGACGCGAGGGCCTGGACGTCCCCGATGTGGGCTACGCCTTCGCGCCACGCGCTTGGGGCCGCGGCTACGCCCAGGAGGCCGCGGCCGCGGTGCTGGCCCACGCCCAGGGGCCGTTGGGCATCCCGATCCTGGCGGCCATCACCTCGCCGGAGAACTTCGCCTCGATGGCGGTGCTGCGGAAGATCGGCTTCACTTTCGTGGGCATGATCACCCTGCCTGGGGCCGAGCGCGAGAGCACCCATTTCACGGTCGGCGCCTGCCGCTAGGCGCAAGAGGGCAAGCCGGGTAGAAATACAACCACGCCGGGTGCTCAGTTCATCCCAGGGTGGGTGAATTGTGTCTCGACGGACACAATTCAGCCTGCTTCTCTGGCCACGCTTTCTGCAATCCGACGCGGGGTGAAGCGACCTAACCGGTCGGCTTCATGGGACCTCAATTCAACGCCCGCATGTCGGCGGGCGTATTGACATGGCGGTTGAGGGACCGGGATGGCTCAGACTCTGAAGTTGAATGTGAATGGCGCCAACCGGACGGTGACGGTCAGCAGTTCCGACATGCCGCTCCTATGGGTGCTGCGGGACCTGCTGGGGCTGACCGGCACCAAGTACGGGTGCGGCATCGAGGTGTGCGGCGCGTGCACGGTCCTCATCGACGGACAGCGGGAGCATTCCTGCGTTTTCGACGTCACCTCAGCGGTCGGCAAGAAGATCGTCACGGTCGAGGGGCTCGCGGCCGATGCCGATGGCCGGAAGGCCCAGGCCGCCTGGATCGCCAACCAGGTGCCCCAGTGCGGATACTGCCAGCCCGGGATGCTCATGGTCACGGTCGGCGCGATGAAGGCCGGACACCACGGCGGCGAAATCGCATCCGAGGTTGAGCATATCTGCGTCTGCGGCACCTACCAGCGGATCAAGCAGGCCATCCAGAGCCTGTGACGCCCCACCCCCCATTCGAAGAGACTGGAGTTCCCAAAGATGTCGGTCGATAGGCGCGCTGTCCTCGCCGGCGGCGCTGTCGCCCTGGTCGTGCCGGTGACGATGGTGGCGAACGGCTCCCTGCAGGCCCTCAGCGGGACCACAGGCGGGTCGGCCGCGGCGCCGGCGCCGGCGGCCACCGCACTGGGCGCCTATCTCAGGATCGACAGCCTGAACAACGTGACCCTCCTTATCGGGCCGACCGAGATGGGGCAGGGCATCATGACCGGCCTTGGCCAGCTCGTGGCTGAGGAGCTCATGCTGAACTGGAGCCAGGTCAAGGTGGAGCATGCCGGACCGTCGGCCTCCCCGCCCAACCCCTTCGCCAACCCGCTGTTCGGCCTGCAACTGACCGGCGGCAGCACCAGCATGCGCGGCTGGTATCTGCCGCTACGCCAGGCCGCGGCTACGGCGCGGGAGATGCTGCTGGCCGCGGCAAGGCAGCTGGCGCCCGGCAAGACCTGGGCCCTGGCGGCTGGCGGCAAGGTGACGGACGGGACAACCACCTATGCCTTCAGCCAATTGGTGGAGACCGCCACCCTCATGACGCCGCCCGCCAAGGTGGCGCTCGCCACGACCCGGAACGCCATCGGCCAGCGCCTGCCCCGCACGGACATCCCCGCCAAGGTCGATGGCTCCGCGGTCTTCGGGATCGATGTGCAGGTGCCCGGCATGGTCTACGCCGCGGTTGTGCACTGTCCGACCCTGGGCGGGACGGTGGCCAGCATGCCGGCCAGCGCCAGCGGCGCGCAGGCCCTGGTCAACCTCGGCAACGGAGTGGCCGTGGTCGCCGGCGACACCTGGACCGCGATGCGCATCGCCGAGTCGCTGGGGTCCAAGATCAAATGGACCCTTCCGGCGGACACCGCGTCCCGCGATTCGGTCCACATCCGCGCCAAGGGGCTCGAGCTTGTCGGCTCCACGAACGCCGTGCCGCACATCTACGAGACCACCGGCGGCCTGGACCCCGCGGTGGCGATCGCCAACGCGCCGACCCGGCTCGACGCCACCTACGAGCTGCCTTACCTGGCCCACGCGTGCATGGAGGTGCTGAACTGCACCGCTTCCGTCAGCGCCACCTCGGCCGAGATCTGGGCGCCGACCCAGGGCCAGGCGCTCAACGTCTTCACGATCGCGGGAATCACCGGCCTGGCGCCCCGCGCCATCACGGTGCACACCACGTACCTGGGCGGCGGCCTGGGCCGGAAGTTCGATCAGGATTTCGTCGCCGAGGCCGTCAAGATCGCCAAGGCCGTCGGCAAGCCGGTCAAACTGACCTGGTCGCGCAAGCAGGACTTTCAGAACGACATGTATCGGCCCTGCGCGGCGATCCGCGTCCAGGCGGGAATCGACGCGAACAAGACCCTCACAGCGATGCTGTACCGAAACGTTTCGCCGTCCATCAACATCCAGCGAAATTCCAAGCCGGGGAACAATCCGGAGGACACCGGCGCGGTGGCCGGCGCCCTGGATCTGCCCTACGCGATCCCCAACCGGCGGATCGAGTTCGTGCCCAATCCGGCCGACATCCCGCTGGGCTACTGGCGCTCGGTGGGCGAGTCCTACAACACCTTCGCGGTCGAGAGCGCCATGGACGAACTGGCGCTGGCGGCGGGCCAGGACCCGATGGCCTGGCGCAAGGCCCTGCTGGCGGCCGATCCTCGGTCGCTGGGGGTGCTGAACGCGGTGGACACCCTGAGCGGCTGGTCGAAATCGGCGGCTCCGGCCGGCAGTGCGCGGGGGCTTGCCTTCCTCAAGGGGTTCGGCAGCTATATCGCCCTGGTGGCGCAGATCTCGCTGAGCGGCGGCAAGATCAAGGTCGGCAAGATGTTCTGCGCCATCGACTGCGGGGTCGCCGTCAATCCCGATCAGATCGAGGCCCAGATCCAGGGCGGGATCGCCCACGGCCTGGCCGCGACGCTCTGGGGCCAGGTGACCTTCGCCGCGGGTGTCCCGAGCGTCTCCAACTTCAACAACTACCGGGTGCTCAAGCTCAACGACATGCCGACGGTCAGCGTCAGCATCGTCCCAAGTTCCGAGGCCCCGGGCGGAGTGGGCGAGACCGGCGTGCCCTGCGTGGCGCCGGCGGTGGCCAACGCCTATGCGAAGCTCACCGGCCAGCGGGTTCGCACCTTGCCCTTCTATCCGGGCGCGACCATGGGAGGGCTGTAGCGCCGGCGAACCCGGCGGCCGGGGGGCCCGCCATGACCATCACCACCCACACCGTCGAGGCCAATGGCTTCCGCTTCGCCGTCGACCAGGCGGGGGAGGGCGATCACCTCGCGCTCTGCCTGCACGGCTTTCCGGAGAGCCGGTTCAGCTGGCGCTACCAGATGCCGCTGCTGGCGCAGATGGGCTATCGGGTCTGGGCGCCGGACCTGCGCGGCTACGGCGAGACCGAGCCCAAGCCCAAGGACGTGAAGGCCTATCTGATCGACCGGCTGATGGAGGACGTCGCCGCCCTGATCGACGCCAGCGGGGCCAAGCGCGTGACCCTGATCGGCCACGACTGGGGCGCGGGCCTGGCATGGACCTTCGCGGCCAACCAGGTGCGGCCGCTGGAGCGGCTGGTGATCATGAACGTGCCGCACCCGGCGGTGATGAGCGCCCACCTGCGCCGCTCGTGGGCGCAGCTGAAGAAGTCCTGGTACATGTTCTTCTTCCAGCTCCCGGGCGTCCCCGAGGCGGCGATGACCGCCAACGATGCGCGCGCCATCCGCCAGGCCTTCCACGACATGGCGCAGGACAAGTCGAACTTCACCAAGGACGTCCTCGACCGCTACGCCGCCGACGCCCAGCGCCCCGGCGCCATGACCGGCATGATCAACTGGTACCGCGCCGCGCTCCGCCTGCAGGGAAAGCTGGCCGGACCCTGGCCGGTGATCGAGACCCCCACCCTGATCGTCTGGGGCGAGGCGGACAGCGCGCTCGGCATCGAGCTGCTGGACGGCACGCAGGCCTACGTCCGCGACCTGACCATCGAGCGGCTGCCGGGCGTCTCGCACTGGGTGCAGCAGGAGGCGCCGGAGAAGGTCAACGCGATCCTGAAGACCTGGCTGACGTCGCCGCGGTGATTTCCCCCTTGTCGTGGATGACACCGCCCGCCGGCTAGACGATCATGGCGCCAAGACCTTCCACAGAAAGGCGACATCATGGGACGGGCGACGCGGGTGCTGACTGACGGCATCTACTTCGGCGAGGGGCCGCGCTGGCATGACGGCCGGCTGTGGTTCAGCGACTTCTACGCCCATGCTGTGAAGTCGGTGTCCCTGGCCGGCGACCTGCGCACCGAGTTCGAGATCGACGACCGGCCCTCCGGCCTGGGCTGGATGCCCGATGGCTCCATGCTCGTCGTCTCCATGACCAAACGCCAGGTCTTGCGCCGCATGCCGGACGGCAAGATCGGGGTCCATGCCGACCTCAGCCACATCGCCACGTTCCACTGCAACGACATGGTGGTCGACGCCGCCGGCGGCGCCTACGTCGGCAACTTCGGGTTCGACCTGGACGCCGAGATCGCGGCGCGCGGCGTGCCCAGCGTCCTCGCCGATCATCCCAGGGCCAGGCTCGCCTATGTCGCGCCGGACGGGCAGGCGCGCATCGCCGCCGAGGACATGAGCTTCCCCAACGGCCCGGTGATCACGCCGGACGGCAAGACCCTGATCCTGGGCGAAACCCTGGGCGCGATCCTCACCGCCTTCGACATGGGCCCGAACGGCGACCTCTCCAACCGCCGCGTCTGGGCGCCGACCACGCCGCGCGTGCCGGACGGCATCTGCCTGGACGCCGACGGGGCCGTCTGGGTCGCCAACCCCATCGCCCCGGAATGCGTGCGGATCGCTGAGGGCGGTGAGGTGCTGGAGACGATCGACACCGGCCAGCCCTGCTTCGCCTGCATGCTGGGCGGCGATGACGGCAAGACGCTGTTCATGGTGGTCGCCGACAGCTCCGACCACGTGGCCGCGGCCGCGCGCCAGACGGGCAAGATCCTGGTGGCCACCGTCGACATCCCGAGGGCCGGTCGGCCCTGACCCGCTCATCCCGGAGAAGGCCGGGACCCAGATCGCAAGGCGCTGAAGCCGGTTGGATCAGCTCAGCACGTCTCGAGCCCACACCCAAACTATCCCATCTGGGCCCCGGCCTTCGCCGGGATGAGCGGAAGGGCGTGGTGGTTAGGCCCCCAGCAACCGCGCGGCGCGCGGCGCGAAATAGGTGATCACGCCGGCCGCTCCGGCCCGCTTGAACCCGCCCAGGCTCTCCAGGATCGCGCGCTCCTGCTCCAGCCAGCCGTTCTGCGCCGCCGCCATCAGCATGGCGTACTCTCCCGAGACCTGGAACGCGAAGGTCGGCACCGCGAAGGCCTCGACCACCCGCTGAACGATGTCGAGGTACGGCATCCCCGGCTTGACCATCACCATGTCGGCGCCCTCGGCGATGTCGAGGGCCACCTCGCGCAGGGCCTCGTCGGAGTTGGCGTTGTCCATCTGGTAGGTCTTCTTGTCGCCCGGGTTGTCCACCGAGCCGGTCCCCAGCTTCCCCGAGCCGATCGCCTCGCGGTAGGGGCCGTAGAAGGCCGAGGCGTACTTGGCCGCATAGGACATGATCATCGTATCCTGCAGGCCCTCGGCCTCCAGCGCCGTGCGCAGCGCCCCGCAACGGCCGTCCATCATGTCCGACGGCGCCAGGATATCGCAGCCGGCCTTGGCTTGCATGATCCCCTGGGCGACCAGCGCCTCGATAGTGGGATCGTTGAGGATGCGGCCGTTCTCGATCAGGCCGTCGTGGCCGTGGTCGGTGAAGGGGTCCAGCGCCACGTCGCACATGATCCCCACCTCGGGCGCGGCGTCCTTCATGGCCTTCACCGCCGTGGCGACGATACCGTTGGGGTCGTGGGCCAGCTTGCCGGTCGCGTCCTTCTTGGCGCCGTCGATGTGCGGGAAGACGGCGATGGCCGGGATGCCCAGCGCCCGGGCCTCCTTCGCCGCGGCGGCGCAGTCCTTCACCGACAGCCGGCTGACGCCCGGCATCGAGGCCACCGGGACCTGGCCCTCGCCCTCATGCACCACCATCGACCAGATCAGGTCGGCCGGCGTCAGCACCGTCTCGCGAACCAGCCGGCGGATCCAGTCAGCCTGTCGCAGGCGGCGCAGGCGAAGAGCGGGATAGGCGGCGAGGGGGGCTTTCGTCATGCCGGGGCGTTTGGACCTAGAACGGCATCGGATGCAAGTGTGGGGTGGCGCGGCGAGATGGACAGAGGTGCAGGTTCGGACAAACTTACATATGTAAGGAGCGCCGAATGAAGCCGATCAGCAACGGTCTTTCCGCTATCTACGCTCTCATGGTCTCCCTAATCGCGCTCACCGGACTTGTGCTGACCGCCGCTATCGCACCTGGCTGCACGGGCCCAGCCGCTCATCAGCCCTGCGACTTCGTTGCCGTGGCCAAGGAAGCGAAGACATATCGCTACTCACCGACCTGCGGTTTCCAAGTCTGGGCCGCGGGCTCATCGGCCTACGTGAGTCAACCCGCAGCGGATGCGTCAGGAGTAGTGATCGACAAGCGAAGCTGTCGGGTCTGCGAGGTCAAGCGGTACGGCTATCTAGGCACAAGATTGCTGAAGGTCGCCCCTGCGGACTGAGCTGAGCGAGGCCTGAGTTGACTTGGGTGCCGCATTGACAGCCGCAGCGCCAGGCGCTCAACCGGCGTCCATGGACTTCAATCTCACCGAGGACCAGCGGGCGATCGAGGACGCGGCGCGCGCCTTCGCCGCCTCCGAGCTGGCGCCCCATTCCGCGCGCTGGGACGAGGAGAAGCACTTCCCCGTCGACGTGCTGAAGAAGGCCGCGGAACTGGGCTTCGCCGGGCTCTATGTGCAGGAGGACGTCGGCGGCTCGGCGCTCAGCCGCCTGGACGCCTCGATCGTGTTCGAACAGCTCAGCTACGGCGACGTCTCGACGGCGGCCTTCCTCTCGATCCACAACATGGCCGCCTGGATGATCGACCGGTTCGGGTCGGAGGACCTGCGCCGCCGCTACCTGCCGCGGCTCTGCACGATGGAGCTGATCGCCTCCTACGCCCTGACCGAGCCCGGCTCCGGGTCCGACGCGGCGGCGATGAAGACCAGCGCGAAGCGGGACGGCGACCACTATGTCCTGAACGGCTCCAAGGCCTTCATCTCCGGGGCCGGGACCTCGGATATCTATGTCGTCATGGCTCGCACGGGGGACGCCGGAGCCAAGGGAGTCTCGGCCTTCGTGGTGGAGAACGGGACGCCGGGCCTGTCGTTCGGGGCCCAGGAACGCAAGATGGGGTGGCATTCCCAGCCGACCGCCCAGGTGAACTTCGACGACTGCCGGGCGCCCGAGGCGAACCGGATCGGCCAGGACGGCGAGGGGTTCAAGTTCGCCATGGCCGGCCTCGACGGCGGCCGGATCAACATCGCGTCCTGCTCGCTGGGTGGGGCGGGCCTCGCCCTCGACATGGCCAAAACCTATCTGGAGACCCGCAAACAGTTCGGCCAGGCGCTGGCGGCGTTCCAGGGCCTGCAGTGGCGGCTGGCAGACATGGCGACCGACCTGGACGCCGCCCGGCTGATGGTGCGCCGCGCGGCGCACGCGCTCGACAACAAGCACCCCAAGGCCACCCAGTACTGCGCCATGGCCAAGCGCTTCGCCACCGACGCCGGCTTCGAGGTCGCCAACCAGGCGCTGCAGCTGCACGGCGGCTACGGCTACCTGCGCGACTATCCGCTGGAGCGCATCGTCCGCGACCTGCGCGTCCACCAGATCCTCGAAGGCACCAACGAGATCATGCGGGTGATCACGGCGCGGGAGCTGTTCCGGCCATAGGGCCGTGCTATTATGACCAGACTGGTCAGAATTGGAGCGGGCCTTGCGCGAAGTCGGAGTCCTGGAGGCAAAGACCAACCTGTCGGCCTTGATCGATGCGGTCGAGCGAGGCGGCGAGGACGTGATCATCACGCGGCATGGCAGGCCGGTCGCGCGACTCATCGCGACGCCGCCCCAGCGACTGTCCGGTGAGGCGTTGCTCGCCCGCTTCGATGCTTCGCACGAGCGCCTGCGGGCCGAGAACCCCGACATCGACAAGGTGACCTGGGAAGAAATTCTCGACTGGCGGGACGGTTGAGCGAAATCGTCGTCGATGCGTCCGCGGCCCTCGGATGGGTCTTGACGACCCAACAGACAGGGGCAGCACGGGCGTTTATCCTCCAGCGCCGCGCAGATCGGTTCATCGCGCCCCACGTATTTCCCTGGGAGATCGCCAACGTGTTGAATCGCTTCCAAAGACGAGGCCTCCTCACAGGCGAAGGCTACGATCAGGCGATCGACGATTTGAAGGCCTTGGAGATCGAAGTGATCGCACCCCAGTCTGTCGACGAGGTCTTCGGGCTAGGTCGACGCGGCGGGCCGCTGGGACTCCGACCTTTTGACATGGCCTATCTGGCGCTTGCGGTCGCTCGGGGCTGCAACCTCGCGTCTCGTGACGCCGGGTTGCTCGGTGTGGCGAGCCGTTACGTGAGCTGCTTCGACCTGCGGGGAGACAAACTGGCGTGACGAGCGAACCCGAAGTCCTCTGCCGCATCGAAGGCCGCGTGGGGCGGATCACGCTCAACCGCCCGCAGGCGCTGCATGCGCTGAACACCAACATGATCGCGCTGATGACCGACGCCCTGCTGGCCTGGCGGCAAGACCCGGCCGTCGACCTGGTGATGTTCGACCATTCCGGCGAGCGCGGCTTCTGTGCCGGCGGCGACATCCGGATGCTGGCCGAGAGCGGGGCGGGCGACGGCCTAGAGGCCCGCGAGTTCTTCTTCACCGAGTACCGGCTGAATGATTTGATATTCAGATACGCCAAGCCGCGGATCGCCTTCATGGACGGCGTCACCATGGGCGGCGGGGTGGGACTGTCGCGGCCCTGCCGGTTCCGGGTGGCGACCGAGCGGACCACCTTCGCCATGCCGGAGACCGGGATCGGCCTGTTCCCGGACGTCGGCGGCGGCTGGTATCTGTCGCGGATGCCAGACCACCTCGGGCTATGGTTGGCGCTGACCGGGGCGCGGATCAAGGCGGCCGACTGCGAGCTGCTGCAGATCGCCACCGACTTCGTGGAGAGCGCCCGCATCCCCGAGCTGAAGGCCGCGATCCTGGCGTCGCCAGACCGGACCGAGGCCCTGCTCACCGAATTCGAGGCCGACGCCGGTCGCCCGACCCTGGCGGCGCACCAGGACGAGATCGCCCGCCTGTTCGCCGGCGACAGCGTCGAGGCCATCGTCGCGGCGCTGCGGGCGGCCGGGACGGACTGGGCGAACGAACAGCTGAAGGTGCTGGCCACCAAGTCGCCGCAGACGATGAAGGTCGCCTTCCGCCAGCTGCAGCTAGGCGCTCGATGCGCGACTTTCGCCGAGAACATGGCCATGGAGTATCGGATCGGTGCGCGGGTGGTGCAGCGAGCCGACTTCCTGGAGGGCGTCCGGGCCGTGATCGTGGAAAAGGACAACGCGCCCAAGTGGAGCCCTGCCGGCCTCGAGCAGGTCGACGAGGCCATGCTGGACGGCATTTTTGCGCCCCTCCCTTCCGATCAGGAGTGGTCGCCTCTACCTTGAGGCGCAAGGCGGCCGAAGCGCGGCCGTCGGGAGGATCTTTCCAGATGAAATCCAATCTCCTGCTGGGGGCCGCCGCGGTCCTGGCGCTGACCAGCCTGGGCGTCGCCTACGCCAAGCCGTCGCCGGCCGTGATCGCCGCGGTCGCCGACAAGGCCCGGCCCGAGGCCGACACCGCCCTGGACGCCGAACGCAAGCCCGCCGAGATGCTGGACTTCGCCGGGGTGGCGCCCGGCCAGACGGTCGTCGACCTGATCCCCGGCGGCGGCTATTTCACCCGGGTGTTCTCCAAGGCGGTGGGCCCCAAGGGAACGGTCTATGCGGTCGGCGGCCCGCCGCGTCCGCCGGCCGACCCGGCCAAGCCTTCGCCGCCGCCCGCCCAGGACGTAATCGCGGCGGACGCGAACTACGCCAACGTCAAGTCGATCCACGCGCCGCTGGCCGGCGGCCTGGCGATCCCGACCCAGGCCGACGTGATCTGGACCTCGCAGAACTATCACGACGTCAAGAACGTCCCGAACATCGACATGCTGGCCTTCGACAAGGCGATCTACAACGCCCTGAAGCCGGGCGGGGTGTTCGTCGTGCTGGACCACGTGGCCAAGGCCGATACGGTCAACCCGACCAGCACGGTCCACCGGATCGACCCGGCGGTCGTGAAGAAGGAGGTCGAGGCGGCCGGCTTCAAGTTCGAGGGCGAGAGCACCGTGCTGCGCAACCCCGGCGACGACTACGCCAAGAACGTCTTCGACCCGGCCGTGCGTCACAAGACCGACCAGTTCATCTACAAGTTCCGCAAGCCCAAGTAAGCGATTTCACGAGGCATCCATGACCCGCGTTGCGTTCATCGGCCTGGGAAACATGGGCGGCGGAATGGCCGCCAACCAGGCCAAGGCGGGGCGCGAGGTCATGGCCTTCGACCTGTCGCCGGCGGCGCTCGACAAGGCCGCCGCGGCTGGCTGTTCCAGGGCCGGATCGGTGGCAGAGGCGGTGCGGACCGCCGACGCCGTCGTCACCATGCTGCCGGCCGGCCCGCATGTGCGGCAGGTCTATGCCGAGCACATCCTGCCCCACGCGCCGAAGACGGCGCTGCTGATCGATTCGTCGACCATCGACGTCGAGAGCGCCCGCGCCGTGGCGGCCCAGGCCAAGGCCGCCGGCTTCCGCTTCGCCGACGCCCCGGTGTCCGGCGGCACGGCGGCGGCCGATGCCGGGACCCTGGCCTTCATGGTCGGCTGCGACGAGGGGGACTTCGCTGCGGTAGAGGCCATGATCGCCCCCATGTCGCGCGCCACCATGCGGGCCGGCGACCACGGCGCCGGGCAAGCGGCCAAGATCTGCAACAACATGGTGCTCGGCATCTCGATGATCGGCGTCTGCGAGGCCTTCGCGCTGGCCGAGAAGCTGGGCCTGGACGGCGAGCGGTTCTTCGAAATCGCCTCGAAGTCGTCCGGACAGTGCTGGAGCCTGACCAACTACTGCCCCTGGCCGGGCCCGGTGCCGGCCGCGCCGTCGAACCGGAACTACGAGGGCGGGTTCGCCACCGCGATGATGCTGAAGGACCTCAAGCTGGCCCAGGAAGCGGCCGCCAGGGCCGGCGCCGCGACGCCGCTGGGCGCCACGGCCGAGGGCCTCTACGCCCTGTTCGATCGCCTGGGCGGCGGCGGCAAGGACTTCTCGGCGATCCTGGAGATGCTGCGGGGCAACGCCCCCTAGCGGCGCCGCTTACGAAGACGGAGCCGCATTTCACGAAAGATGACGCCTTTCTCATCTTCGAGTTTATGGACAAGGTGAAGGCGCGGCGCCAAAAGACAGACGTATTTGAGGGGCCGGGCACAGCGGGATCACTCTTGGGTCGCGCGACCGGATTTGAGTCGATGGATTACAGAGCAGCCTTCCAGACGGCCTTGGGGCGCATTCACGCCGAGGGTCGCTATCGGGTCTTCGCCGACCTGAAGCGCTATCGAGGCGAATTCCCGCGCGCCAGCTGGACCCGCGCCGACGGCACGTCCAGCGACGTGACGGTCTGGTGCTCCAACGACTACCTGGGCCAGGGCCAGAACCCGCTGGTGCTGGACGCCATGCACACGGCCATCGAAGAGGCCGGCGCTGGCTCCGGCGGCACCCGCAACATCTCGGGCACCACCCACTATCACGTGGAGCTGGAGCGCGAACTGGCGGACCTGCACCAGAAGGAAGCGGCGCTGCTGTTCACGTCCGGCTACGTCTCCAACGAGGCGTCGTTGTCGACGCTCTACAAGATCCTGCCGGGCCTGCTGATCTTCTCCGACGAGCTGAACCATAACTCGATGATCAGCGGCATCCGCTCCGGCAAGCGCGAGCAGCGCCGGGTGTTCCGCCACAACGACCTGGAGCACCTGGAGCAGCTGCTGCTCGAGGCCGATCCCGATGCGCCGAAGGTGATCGCTTTCGAGAGCGTCTATTCGATGGACGGCGACATCGCCGACCTGCGCGGCACCGTGGCCCTAGCCAGGAAATACGGCGCGATGACCTACCTCGACGAGGTCCATGCGGTCGGCATGTACGGCTCGCGCGGCGCCGGCGTCGCCGAGCGCGACGGGGTGATGGCCGACATCGACATCGTCGAAGGCACCCTGGGCAAGGCGTTCGGGGTCATGGGCGGCTACATCGCCGCCGACGCGGTGATCGTCGACGCGATCCGCAGCTATGCCGACGGCTTCATCTTCACCACCTCGCTGCCGCCGGCCCTGGCTGCCGGGGCCGTGGCCTCGATCCGCTACCTGAAGGCCCACAACGAGGTCCGGATCGCGCACCAGGCCCGCGCGGCCATGCTGAAGGCCAAGATGGCCAAGGCCGGCCTGCCGGTCATGCCCTCGGTCAGCCACATCGTGCCGGTGCTGGTGGGCGACGCCGTCCACTGCAAGCTGATCTCCGACATCCTGCTCGAGGATCACGGGATCTACGTCCAGCCGATCAACTACCCGACCGTGCCGCGCGGCACCGAGCGCCTGCGCTTCACGCCATCGCCGGCCCATACCGACGGGATGATGGACGAGCTGGTCGAGGCCCTGGAAGCCCTCTGGGTTCGCTGCAACGTCCAGCGCATCGGCGGCTACGCGGCCTGACGGCCGGCCTTCAGGGGACGCGGATGCCGGAGGGCTGGGAAGGCTTCTTCGTCGCCGAGGCCGGCGCCGCGGCCGCCCTGGCTGGATTGCTGTTCGTGGCCGTCTCGATCAACCTGGGCCGGATCCTCGAATTCCCCAACCTGCCGCTGCGCGCGATCGAGGCGCTGACGGCCTTCGTCTCCATCCTCGCCGTGGCCACCATCGGACTGACGCCGCATCAGTCGGCGCTGGCCTATGGCGTGGAGATCGCGGCGGCCGGGGCCGTGGCGTGGCTGATCCAGACCATCGCGCTGGTGCGCGGCAAGGGGCCGGGCGGAGCCCGCACCGCCCTGAGGGTGCTGCTGAACCAGCTTCCAGCCCTGCCGTTCGTGGCCGCTGGGGGCCTCGTCTGCGCGGGATATCCGGGCGGGCTCGCCTGGCTGCTGCCGGGCGTGCTGCTGTCCTTCTGCGCCGGCATCGTCGGCGCCTGGGTGTTGCTGGTCGAGATCCAGCGCTGATCGCCGCCCTGCCGGGGTGCGACAAAACTGGCCGCGTTATTTTGGCACAACGTCAGGTTGGGAAAAGCGTGGCCTACTCCACGCAAGACCGGTCATTCACAGCCCGACAACTGGACCGGTCCCAGGGCGCCCCTGCCACAGCAGGGGCGTTCTTTATTTGGGATACCCTCAAGTCCGTCGGCGTACGCCGCGGCCCAGACCGATCTTCTTCGCGAAATCCGAGCGCCGCGCGGCATAGGCCGGCGCCACCATCGGATAGTCCGGCGCGAGGCCCCAGCGGCGGCGATAGTCGTCGGGGGCCATATTGAAGCGCGAGCGCAGGTAGCGCTTCAACATCTTGAGGCGCTTTCCGTCCTCCAGGCAGACGATGTAGTCGTGCTGCACGGACCGACCGATCGGCACGGCGGGCTTGGGCCGCTCCTCCGGCGCTGCGGGCGGCGCGACCCCGCTCAGGGTCTGCAGCGCCTGGTGCACCGACCGGATGAGATCCGCCACCGCGTCCGCGGCCACGGCATTGCGGCTGACGTAGGCGGAAACGATGCCCGCCCCCAGCCGCATCAGATCGTCGCCCGTCGGGCCCTCGGTATCGGGTCCTACGCTCATGAACACCCCTTTTCGATATGCGGGTCGAACCCGCGCTCGCGGCAAAGCCACCCCGGCCTTTGCCGGTCAACGCCCGGGCTGAGCGATTGGTTCCCCAGCGGCCCGGATGCGGTTGGAGGCCACGGCGTTCAGGAGTAAAGGAGGCCCTCCGCCGCCCAAGACTCATGCCCAGCGAAAGGCCTGCCCTTGAACCTGCACGTGCAATCCCAGCCGTCGACCGACGATTTCTTCCATCGGGGCGTGGGCCAGTCCGACCCCGACCTGGCGGCGATCCTCGACGCCGAGCTGGTGCGCCAGCAGGAGCAGATCGAGCTGATCGCCTCCGAGAACATCGTCTCCAAGGCGGTGCTGGAGTCGCAGGGCTCGGTGCTGACCAACAAGTACGCCGAAGGCTATCCCGGCAAGCGCTACTACGGCGGCTGCGAGGTGGTGGATCAGGCCGAGCGGCTGGCCATCGAGCGGGCCAAGCAGCTGTTCGGCTGCGACTACGCCAACGTCCAGCCGCATTCGGGCAGCCAGGCCAACCAGGCGGTGTTCATGGTCACCATGAAGCCTGGCGACACCTTCATGGGGATGAACCTGGATCATGGCGGCCACCTGACCCACGGCAAGAGCGTCAACCAGTCGGGCAAGTGGTTCAATCCCGTCGCATATGGCGTCCGCGCCCAGGACCACCTGATCGACTATGACGAGGCCGCCGAGGTCGCCCGCGCCAACAGCCCCAAGGTGATCATCGCCGGCGGCTCGGCCTATTCGCGGGCCATCGACTTCAGGAAGTTCCGCGAGATCGCCGATGAGGTGGGCGCCATCCTGATGTGCGACGTGGCCCACTACGCCGGGCTGATCGTGGCGGGCGAGTATCCGAACCCGTTCCCGCACGCCCACATCGTCACCACCACGACCCACAAGACCCTGCGCGGTCCGCGCGGCGGCCTGATCCTCACCAACGACAAGAAACTGGCGGGCAGGATCAACAGCGCCGTCTTCCCCGGCCTGCAGGGCGGCCCGCTGATGCACGTGATCGCCGCCAAGGCGGTGGCCTTCGGCGAGGCGCTGCGGCCCGAGTTCAAGACCTATGCGAAGCGGGTGATCGAGAACGCCCGCGCGCTGGCCGACAGCCTGCAGGGCGTCGGCTTCAAGATCGTCTCCAACGGCACCGACAGCCACCTGCTGCTGGTCGACCTGACGCCCAAGGCGGTCAGTGGCGCCGACGCCGAGATCGCCCTCGAACGCGCCGGGATCACCACCAACAAGAACTCCATCCCCGGCGACCCGCTGCCGGCGATGCAGACCTCGGGCCTGCGCCTCGGCTCGCCGGCCGGCACAACCCGGGGCTTCGGGCCCGGCGAGTTCCGCCAGATCGGCCGGTGGATCGGCGAGGTGCTGGACGCGGTGTCCACCGGCGAGGACTCCACGGCGGTCGAGCAAAAGGTCCGCGGCGAGGTCGTGGCGCTGACGACGCGCTTTCCGATCTACAGCTAATAGCGTTTATTGGCTGGGAAGGGGGCTAGATCATGCGCTGCCCGTTCTGTGGCCACGACGAGACCCAGGTGAAGGACAGCCGCCCGTCCGAGGATGGGGCGGCGATCCGTCGCCGGCGCCTGTGCCCGTCCTGCGAGGGCCGGTTCACAACCTTTGAGCGTGTGCAGCTGCGTGAGCTGACCATCGTCAAGCGCTCCGGCCGCCGCACGCCGTTCGAGCGCGACAAGCTGGCGCGCTCCATCTCCATCGCCATCCGCAAGCGGCCGCTGGAGCCGGAGCGGGTGGAACGGATGATCTCGGCCATCGTGCGCCAACTGGAGAGTATGGGCGAGACCGAGCTGCCGTCCTCCACCATCGGCGAGCTGGTGATGAAGCACCTGAAGCTGCTCGATGACGTGGCCTATGTCCGCTACGCCTCGGTCTACCGCGACTTCAAGGAGACCGACGACTTCGCCCGCTTCCTTGGCGAGGAAGGCCTGAGCGAGCCCGTCGAGGATGGCCGCTGACCTGACGCTGACGGCGCTGGAGCGGGACGTCCTGTCGCTTATTGTCGAGTCGTACCCGCGACACCGGGAACAACTTGCCGCTCAATTGGCCAATGCGCGCATCGTTAGTCGGAGAATGAGCGGAGTGGGCTTCTTTCTGACCTTTGAGGGCGATGATCTGTCTCTCACGCTGGCGAACTTCGAACTGGGCGATGTTCATGCCGAGCTGGAAGGCCTTGAGAACGGCGCCGGCTTCATCCTGTTTATCCGCGGAGGTCGGATCGACGGGCTGCAGGGATATACCTATGGGGAGCATTGGCCGGCCCAAGAACACGCGCGGCGGGTGTACTTTGAAAAAGTCCGGCGCTACCCAAAATCCAACTGATGGGCGCGTTGTCGCGATCCTTCTCCCCCTGTGGGAGAAGGTGGCGGGCGAAGCCCGACGGATGAGGGGTCGATGGGCCTTTCCGCAGACATCGCAAAGGCTTGCCGGATGGTTCTGAGAGACCCCTCATCCGACCCGCTGGCGCGGGCCACCTTCTCCCACAGGGGGAGAAGGGAAACGACGCGAGACTCCCAGGCGTGAGTATCACCCTCAAGCTCGCCACGTCCCTCGACGCCCGCATCGCCACGGCGTCCGGCGAGAGTCGCTGGATCACCGGGCCGCAGGCGCGCGAACAGGTGCATCGGCTGCGGGCCGATCACGACGCGGTCGTCATCGGCATCGAGACGGCGCTGGCCGACGATCCCGAGCTCACGGTGCGGCTTGCCGGCTACAATGGCCGCCAGCCCGCCCGGGTGGTGCTGGACAGCCGCCAGCGTCTGACGCCGGCCTGCAAGCTGGTGCGGACCGCGCGCGAAATCCCGACCTATGTGGTCAGCACGACCGAGCCCGACCCGGCGCTGCTGGCGGCCGGCGTGATCGTGCTGTCCGTCCGCGCGGTCGGCGAGGATCGGCCGGAGTTGAAGAGCGTCGTGCAAGCCCTTGCCCAGGAAAGACTCTCGAACCTGCTCATCGAAGGCGGCGGGCAGGTGGCCGCCAGTTTCCTGCGCTGCGGCCTGGTCGAAGCCATCGAGTGGTTCCGCGCGCCGATCCTGCTGGGCGGGGAGGGGCGGCCGGCGATCGGCGCCCTGGCAGTTGCGGCGTTGGCCGAGGCGCCCCATTTCCGGCGGGTGGAGGTCAGCCAGCTGGGCGACGACCTCTGGGAACGCTACGCGCGGATCGCTTGAGGGGGGCTGAATGTTCACCGGCATCGTCACCGACGTGGGGCGCGTCAAGAGCGTGCGCGACACCAACCGCGACCGCCGCTTCGAGATCGAGACCGGCTTCGACACCGCCACCCTCGAGCTCGGCGCCTCGGTCAGCCACGCCGGCTGCTGCCTGACCGTGGTGGACAAGGGTCCCGGCTGGTTCGCGGTCGAGGTTTCCGGCGAGACCCTCTCGCTCACCACCCTGTCGGATTGGACCGAGGGCCGCCCGGTCAACCTGGAACGCGCCGCGCGGGTCGGCGACGAGCTGGGCGGCCACATCGTCTCGGGCCACGTGGACGGCGTGGGCGAAGTGCTGTCGATCGAGAGCGAGGGCGGTTCGCACCGCGTGCAGGTCCGCGTCCCCAAGCCCCTGCACCGCTTCATCGCGCCGAAGGGTTCGATCACCGTGGAGGGCGTGTCGCTCACCGTGAACGAGGTCGAAGACGATGTGTTCGGCGTGAACCTGATCCCGCACACCTGGGACGTGACCACGTTGGGGACCCTGAAGCCGGGGTCCCGGGTGAACCTGGAGATCGACATGCTGGCCCGCTACCTGGCGAGGTACCAGGAGACGGCGTAGGGTCGAGACTCAACCAGGCCTTCGAAATTTCAGTGCCTTAGATCATTACGCCCGCTCATCCCGGCGAAGGCCGGGACCCAGATCCGACGGCTGGGACGGGCGTTGGACGGGCTCAGCGTCCCTGGAATCCACATCCGAGCCATTCCATCTGGGTCCCGGCCTTCGCCGGGATGAGCGGGCCGCGGACAACGGCTCGTCCTTTCATCCGCCGCGTGCAGGCCCTAAGAGCGTCCTTCGACTGCCCGAGGACTCCCGATGCCTGAAGACCCGATCCGCATCCTGATCGTGGAGGCGCGCTTCTACGACGATCTGGCCGACGCCCTGCTGGACGGCGCGTCGCAGGCGCTGAGCGCCTATGGCGCGGAGTTCGACGTGGTGACCGTGCCGGGCGCGCTGGAGATCCCGGCGGCCATCGCCTTCGCCGAGGAGGGCGGGCACCGGCCGGCCGGCAAGAGCTATGACGGCTATGTCGCCCTGGGCTCGGTGATCCGCGGCGAGACCTATCATTTCGAGATCGTCTCCAACGAGTCGGCCCGCGGGATCATGGAGCTGGCGATCGGCAAGCGGCTCTGCATCGGCAACGGCGTGCTGACCGTCGAGGACGCCGAACAGGCCTGGGCGCGGGCCCGGATCAGCGAAGGCGACAAGGGCGGCGGCGCGGCGCGTGCCGCCCTGGCCATGGTGTCGCTGAAACAACAGCTGCTCGGCGGCAAGCGGTGAGCGCCCACGCCTCGCGCTCGGTGGCGCGTCTCGCCGCCGTCCAGGCCCTCTACCAGATGGAGGTGTCCGCGATTGGCGTGGAGCACGTGATCCGCGAGTTCACCGAGCACCGGTTCGACCGCGCCCTCGACAACGAAGACGGTGAGGGCGCGCCCCTCGCCTCGGCCGACGAGGGGTTCTTCGCCGAGTTGGTGCGCGGCGTGGTCGCCCAGCAGAGCCGGGTGGACGCCGCCATCGTCAAGCGGCTGGCTGAGGGCTGGCGGCTGGAACGGCTGGACGCCACCGTGCGCGCCATCCTGCGGGCGGGCACCTATGAGCTGGCCCATCGCCCCGACGTGCCGACCGAGGTGGCGATCGACGAATATGTCGAGGTGGCCAAGAGCTTCTTCGAGGGGACCGAGCCGGGCTTCGTCAACGGCGCCCTCGACGGCGTAGCCCGCGATGTCCGGCCGGCCAGGGGCGGCTGAGCTGGATGAGTTCGGCGAGATCGCCCGGCTCTTCCGGCCCCTGGCGCGCGGCGCGGCGGGCGCCTTCGACCTGATGGACGACGCGGCGGTCGTGCCGCAGCGGCCGGGGTTCGATCTGGTGGTCACCAAGGACGCCATCGTCGAGGGCGTGCACTTCCTGGCCGGGGAGGCGCCGGAGCTGGTCGGCCGCCGGCTGGCGCGGGTGAACCTGTCCGACCTGGCCGCCAAGGGCGCCGAGCCGTTCGCGGCCTTCCTGGCGGTGGCCTGGCCGCAAGCCTGGGGCGACGCCGACCGCGCCGCGTTCGCAGTCGGCCTGGGCGCCGACCTCAAGGAGGCGGGCGTCAGCCTGCTGGGCGGCGACACGGTGGCCACGCCCGGCCCGTTCACGGCCAGCCTGACGGCCCTGGGCTGGGTCCCGGAGGGCCGCATGGTGCGCCGCGCCGGCACCCGGCCTGGCGACCGCCTGATGGTCAGCGGCCACATCGGCGACGGCTGGCTGGGCCTGAGGGCGGCGCGCGAGGAGATCGCCGACCCCGACGGCTACCTCTCCGGCCGTTATCGCCTGCCGCAGCCGCGGCTGGACCTGCGCCGCACGGTGCTGGAGCATGCCAGCGCCGCGGCCGACGTCTCCGACGGCCTGATCGCCGACGCCGGCCACATCGCCGCGGCCAGCGGGGTGCGCCTGACCCTCGACCTCGACCGCGTCCCGCTCTCCGCTCCGGCCCGGGCTTGGCTCGAGGCGCAGGCCGACCCGACCGGCGCGCTGCTGGCGCTGGCGAGCGGCGGGGACGACTACGAGATCGTGGCGACCTCGCCCGTCGCCCTTCCGGGCTTCGTCATCATCGGCGAGGCCGGGGTCGGCCAGGGGATCGAGGTGCTATGCGGCGGCCAGCCGGTCGATCCCGGGCCTGGCGGCTGGCGGCACGGCTGATCCGCGCTAACCTCACGGACTCCAGGAGACCGCCCGTGCGCCAGCCGAACGTCATCATCATCCTGGCCGACGACCTCGGCTATGGCGACATCGGCTGTGACGGCGGCCAGCATATCCGCACACCCAACCTGGACTGCATGGCGGCGGGCGGAGTGCGGCTGACCGATTTCTACGCCTCGGCCAATGTCTGCACCCCGTCGCGGGCCGGGCTGATGACCGGGCGCTATGCGATCCGCTCCGGCCTGGCGCACGAAGTGATCCAGCCGGCCGACACCACCGGCCTGCCGCGGAGCGAGGTGACGCTCCCGCAGGCCCTGAAGCCCGACTACGCCACCGCCCTGGTGGGCAAGTGGCACCTGGGCCATGTGGCGCCGCACTGGCCGCCGATGGTCCATGGCTTCGATGTCTTCCACGGCCTGCCGTACAGCCACGACATGCGGCCGCTCACCTACTACGACAGCGAGGGTGCGGCGGTGACGGCCCGGGCAGAGCGGGTCGACTTCGCGCGACTTACCCAGAACTTCTTCGAGCACACGATCCAGTTCGCCGAGACCCATCGCGAGCAGCCGTTCTTCATCCTGCTGGCCCTGACCGCGCCGCACATCCCGCTGGTCCCCAACCCCGATGACCCGATGGGCTCCCCCGCCGGCGCGTATGGCGAGGTGGTTGAGGAGATCGACGCGAACGTCGGTCGCCTGCTGGCGCGGCTGAAGGACCTGGCGATCGACGAGGACACCCTGGTGGTCTTCACCTCCGACAACGGGCCCTGGTTCGAGGGCTCGTCAGGTCCGTTCCGCGACCGCAAGGGCGGCTCGGCCTGGGACGGCGGCTTCCGCGTGCCCTTCATCGCCCGCTATCCGGGGCGGCTCCCTGCGGGCCTCGTGGCGAGCGGCCTCGCCAGCAACCTCGATCTCCTGCCGACTGTGCTGAGCCTGGCGGGGTTACCCGCGCCGGTCGGCGTCGAACTGGACGGCCGCGACATCTCAGGGATGCTGACGCGCGGCGAGGGCTCGCCGCACGAGGAGATACTGCTGTTCAACAACACCCACGTCGCCGGCCTGCGCACCGCGCGCTGGAAGCTGGTGGCCCGCTCCTACTACCGGGTCTACGACGTGCCGCTGGACCGGCTGCCGCTGCTCTTCGACATGCAGGCCGACCCGGGAGAAAACTACAGCGTCGCCTCCCTCCATCCGCAGGCGCTGGCCGACATGCGCGAGCGTCTGGCCCGCGCCCGGGCCAAATACGAGCCGATGGCCGACCTTTTCCCGCCGCACGTGGCGCCGGCGAGCGCGGCGGACCATCCCGACTAAAGTCTGTTCGGGACTGGGACGCCCACGCTCTTGCTTCCTGCGCACCCGGGGGAAGGATCAGCCCCTGACCGCCTCAGACGTACGAGAACCGCACCGCCGAGCGGCCGAAGTCCAGCGCCACCTGTTCGAACTGGCCGAGCAGGTCCATGCCGATCACCAGGGCCGGGGTGTCCTTCAGCCCCCAGATGTCGAAGACGTGCATCTCCGCATAGGTCACCGGCACATTGCCCAGGTGCAGGCCGCCCAGGCGCAGGAACGGCAGGAAGATCGATTCGCCGTCGAACGCTTCCCCCGCCAGGGTCTCCATCCGCACATATCGCGGGGGCGGCCGGTCGCCGCGCTTGGCGTCCAGGGCGTGGACGATGTCGCGCAGCTTGCTATTGCACAGGCTGCCCTGGGCGCCGGAATCGATGATCGCGCTGATCCGGTGGCCGCTGAGGTCGGCGTCGACGATGGTCAGCTGGCCGTGCCGGCGGCGGGCCGGCACCACCACCACGTGGCCGGGCTCGTCCACGTCGGCCTGGGAGCGGATGATCTCCAGCTTCCTGGCCTTGAAATCCAGCACCAGGCGCTGGCCCTTCAGCCAGTCGACCCCCAGCACGCCATCGACGTCGGTCCCCTTCATCGGCAGGGCTGGCGCGCGGACCATGCGCCGGTTGCGCGGACCGACCTGCAGCCGGTCCAGGATCACCACCGGCCTATTGTGGACGCCGACCACGGTATGGACCGCCGCCGAGGCGCCGCTGGACTTTAGGTCCAGGCGCGCCATCAGCCGGTTCGAGACACAGCTGACGTTGGCTCCGGTATCGAGCAGGAAGTTGAACGGGCCCTGGCCGTTGATGATCACCGGCGCCAGCATGTGCTCGTAGGTGTCGGTGGTGGTGTCCAGCTCGGTGGCCGGCGACTCCTCGTCCGGCATCTCGGTCTGGACGCCAGAGGAGACCTTGTCCGGCGTGGGGGCGTTCTGGGCCAGGGCGCGGGCCAGGGGCAACGCGGCGCCCGCGGCGGCCAGCAGGCCCAAGGCGGCAGTGCGACGGGTCGTAGCCATGCACGCTCCTCCCTTTGTGTCGTTGCTGCAACGCTACCACCGTTCGCCAACCGCCACCATCGAACGCCGTCGATCGCAACGTTGCGGCAACCGATTCGGAGGATCGTGTCCGGCATGGACCGCCGAACCCTGATCTTCGCCGCCGTCGCGCTCGCCACGAGCTCCACAGCCGACGCCGCGGAGGAAAAGAAGAAGGAGGGCGGCAAGCAGGATGTCGGCCAGTACGTCGACCTGCAGCCGGTCGGCCTGCCCATCGTCTCCAACCGCGTCGTGGTCAACTACGTCTTCGTGTACGTGCGGATCAACCTGACCCGGTCGGCCAATGCCGCGAAGCTCCGGGAAAAGGAGCCCTATTTCCGCGACGCCCTGGTCCGCGCCGGCCATCGGACGCCCTTCACCCTGGCGTCCGACCTCTCCAAGGTCGATGCGCCGCGCCTCACGGCGACCCTCACCAGCGACGCGACCGCCATCGTGGGGCCCGGCCAGATCCTCTCCGTCGTGGTCACTTCGCAGGCCCCGCGCCGGCGGATCAGCACCCCTCATACCTGAGGCCGATCGACCCGATCGCGCCTGACGGGGCGGCACGTGTTGCGCCATCTAGTAAAACTTGAGTAGTTTCCGGCCCGATCTTTCGGAGGCGCTCGCGCGCCCTCGGATCTGTTTGGGGAAATTTCAGGGGCCGGGACACATCGACGGGACCGCCAATGCAGGCGGGCGTCGGTCCCCCTCCGCGCAATCGCAAAGGGGTGCGCTACTCATGAGTTCAATGCTTACGCTGGTGATCGGCGCCGGGGTGCTCGCCGTGCTGTACGGGGTGCTTCAGACGCTGTCGCTACTGCGCGCCTCGCCGGGCAACGCCCGGATGCAGGAAATCGCCGCCGCCATCCAGGAAGGCGCCCAGGCCTATCTGAAGCGCCAGTACACCGCGATCGGCATCGTCGGTGTCGTCGTGCTGGTCGTCCTGTTCTTCCTGATCGGCCCCTATTCGGCGGCCGGCTTCCTGATCGGCGCGGTGCTCTCGGGGGCCGCGGGCTTCGCCGGCATGCTGATTTCCGTCCGCGCCAACGTCCGCACGGCCCAGGCCGCGTCGGAAAGCCTGGCCAAGGGCCTGAAGCTGGCCTTCACGTCCGGTGCCATCACCGGCCTGCTGGTGGCCGGCTTCGCGCTGATCGGCGTCACTGGGTACTATGCGTTCCTGACCCAGGTGCAGGGCCTGCCGTCGGCCGACCGTCACGTGATCGACGGGCTGGTCTCGCTGGGCTTCGGGGCCTCGCTGATCTCGATCTTCGCCCGGCTGGGCGGCGGCATCTTCACCAAGGGCGCCGACGTCGGCGGCGATCTGGTCGGCAAGCTCGAGGCCGGCATCCCGGAAGATGACCCGCGCAACGCCGCGACCATCGCCGACAACGTGGGCGACAACGTCGGCGACTGCGCCGGCATGGCCGCTGATCTGTTCGAGACCTATGCGGTGACCACGGTCGCCACCATGGTCCTGGCGGCGATCTTCTTCGGCGGCTCGGCGCTGCTGGGCAACATCATGCTGCTGCCGCTGGCCATCTGCGGCGTCTGCATCGTCACCTCGATCATCGGCACCTTCGCGGTCCGCTTGGGCAAGAGCGGGTCCATCATGGGCGCCCTCTACCAGGGGCTGATCGCCACCGGCGTGCTGTCGGCCGCGGCGCTCTACTTCCTGATCCCGGCTCTGGTGACCGAGGACCTGACGGTGAACGGCAAGACCTTCGGCGCCATGGCGCTGTTCGGCTGCGCCATGACCGGCCTGGTGATCACCGCCCTGATCGTGATGATCACCGAATATTACACCGGCACCAACTTCCGGCCGGTGAAGTCGGTCGCTCAGGCCTCGGTCTCCGGCCACGGCACCAACGTGATCCAGGGCCTGGCCATGAGCCTGGAGTCCACGGCCGCGCCGGCGCTGGTGATCATCGTCGGCATCATCGTCACCTACAACCTGGCGGGCCTGTTCGGCATCGCCATCGCCACGACGGCGATGCTGTCGCTGGCGGGCTTCGTGGTCGCGCTGGACGCCTTCGGTCCGGTCACCGACAACGCCGGCGGCATCGCCGAGATGGCGGGCCTTCCCCCGGAAGTGCGCGTCACCACCGACGCCCTCGACGCGGTCGGCAACACCACCAAGGCGGTCACCAAGGGCTATGCGATCGGCTCCGCCGGCCTGGGCGCCCTGGTGCTGTTCGCCGCCTACACCGAGGACCTGAAGTACTTCGCGGCCAATGCCGTGGACGGCTCGTTCTTCTATAACCTGGGCGCGGTCGCCTTCGATCTGTCCAACCCGTACGTGGTCGTGGGGCTGCTGTTCGGCGGCCTGCTGCCGTTCCTGTTCGGCGGCATGTCGATGACCGCCGTGGGCCGCGCCGCCCAGTCGGTGGTGGTCGAGGTCCGCCGCCAGTTCCGTGAGAACCCGGGCATCATGACCGGCGAGGTGAAGCCGGAATACGGCCGCGCCGTCGACATCCTGACCAAGGCCGCGATCCGGGAGATGATCATCCCCTCGCTGCTGCCGGTCGTGTCGCCGGTGGTGCTGTTTTTCATCATCAACGCCATCGCCGGCAAGGTCGACGCCTTCGCCTGCGTCGGCGCGATGCTGATGGGGGTGATCGTCACCGGCCTGTTCGTCGCCATCTCGATGACCAGCGGCGGCGGCGCCTGGGACAACGCCAAGAAGGTGATCGAAGAAGGCTTCACCGACGCGGCCGGCGTCCTGCACGGCAAGGGTTCGGAGGCTCACAAGGCCGCCGTGACCGGCGACACTGTCGGTGACCCCTACAAGGACACCTCAGGCCCCGCGGTGAACCCGATGATCAAGATCACCAACATCGTGGCCCTCCTCCTGCTGGCGGTCCTGGCCGCCCACTAGGCCAGGCGCTGGCGAACACCAAGACGCCCCGGAGAGCGATCTCCGGGGCGTTTTTCGTG